>CAYFXY010000163.1:0-1512 GCA_964347205.1 uncultured archaeon | reverse complement strand
TTCGAGAATAACGGGTTTTTCAGTCATTATTTCTCTGATTTTTTTACTTCCCCACTTCTCTAAAACCACCTCGTGAATAATGTCTTCGTCAGTCACAAACCCCACAAGTTTCTCTCCTGAAAAAACTGGAAGCTGCCTAATGTTACTTTCAATCATTAGCCTAGCTGCTTCGCTAACCGAGGTTTCTTCCGCAACTTTAGGAGCAGACCTCATCAGGCTCTTCACTTTAGTGTTCGAAGGATTAAGGTTTGACCTCGTAATCCATCTGCGTGTAATAACCGCGCTATATTCGCCTTTTTCGTTAAACACGGCTAGTACTGGCGGTTTTTTCTTCTTAAATAGCGAAAAACACTGGGACAAAGTATCGTTTTCATGAACTTGAGAGAACCCCTTTGAAAAAACGTCTTTAACTTTAGGCATCGAAAACACTTCAATCTATTTGTTCTTTTGGCGGGATTTAAATATTGAAAGCCAAAAACCGGTAGTTAACCAGTCCGTGCCTCTCAGAAATAGCTTTTGCGACAGGATATTTGATCCAGTGCCGGTTGTAACAAATATCAAGTGAACATAACTATTTTTTTAGTGTTGCCAACCACCTATTAACCCTTAGTTTTAAAATGGTCTTTAGCCACGTTTATTTCATCTATCCCTCTAATTGACACGCCGTGCTGATCCATAATCTTTGACACTGAGGCGTAGTCTATGTTCCACCCTTTAATTGTGACTTTGAGGTTTTCAGTTTTGGAGTCAACCTTATTTACAATTATCTCCACTTTACTCTTATCGGCAACCAAACCTAAAGCTTTGGCAAGCTTAACGATTGATAGTTCGCGTGGTTTAAGTGCATCCAATGAGATTCGTTTTACCATAGCTGACATATATCATCAAGTAAAGGTGGGTTTCCTCGTTTAAAAGAATTACACCCTGCAGTGTGAAAAACGACAACTAACCCGTTTTTAGCACATCTGAAACAGTTTAGCTGAATATGAACTTATATAAACAGTCCTGAGAGTATGATACTTGTGTATTTTTCATAAGCTGTAGGAAGTTAGGAAGGGGAATGAAATTTGATTAAAAAAATTCTTGTTGCAGTTGATGGTTCTGAACTGGCAAACAAAGCATTGGATTTTGCGCTTGGTCTAGCCGAGAAGTATTCTGCAGAACTTATGCTATTAAATGTTTATCAGCCTATAACGCCATTATTTTACTTTCCAACTACGAGTGTACTAAGTTCTCCACCAATAGTCACCCCCGTAGCCACGGCAGCATTCTCAAAAGAATTGAAGGCGCAACATGAAAAAGTTTTATCAGAAGCTCTCAAAAAAGCCAATAAAGACAAACCTAAGTTAAAAATTACAACGATGTTGTCTGAAGGACGCCCTTCGGACAAGATAAGTGAAGCTGCGGACGAAGGAAAGTTTGACCTTATAGTTATGGGCAGTCGAGGTATAGGCGGCATTAAAGAGATCTTCTTAGGCAGTGTTAGCGATAGAGTTGCTGATGAAGCCAAGT
>CAYFXY010000162.1:1016-1563 GCA_964347205.1 uncultured archaeon | reverse complement strand
CTTTCCACCATAGTATTCTTTCACATTCGGCTCCAAAAAAGGCGTAGGGAGAACAACCGCATCATTGTTTCCCAGTTTTCTAATGTGTTTTTCAATAGCCCTATTAACACAAAGCACCTTGTCAGCCTTGGATACTACCCACTTCAAGAAACTCTGTTGAACAGCATTGCCAACTGCCAGCACATCGCTTCCAATAGCATACAGTATTATCTTATAACCACAAAGTTTGTTGAATAAAACCGCTATTAAAGCATCAAAACTTATATAATGAACGAAAATTATTGAGGTTTGATATTTTGATCTGCTATGATGAAAATAGGCTAAACATAAGAATTCATAAAGCAGCAAAAAAGGTGCAGTAAGGAAGTTCAACGAGTAAGGAATTCTCCAACCAATCCAAACGACATCGTATTGTTTTGTAAGCCTGTTATATAGCACTCTGCCATGCACGAGCAGCCGGCTTAATAGAATTATCCGTAAAGGTCTAGGTTCAACCATTGGCACACCAGAACGAAAGCCCGATAAGCCTCCTGAGACCTTTAGAGAC
>CAYFXY010000162.1:421-1006 GCA_964347205.1 uncultured archaeon | reverse complement strand
TTAGAGACAATGGCCCAAAAATTCATGTTACTTCAACCAGTTTTTCATATATTTTGTTGAACGTTCGATTCCAATCAAAATCTTTAGCTTTGCAGAATCCTTTGGCACCCATCTTCTTCCGTAGTTCTTCTGATTCCATTAGGAGCTTAATTTTCTCAGCAAGTTGCTCATAATCCCTAGGCGGTACTAGAAATCCGTTCACACCATCCTCAACCAAATACGGTACGGCTCCACAGTTCGTTGCTACTACAGGTAGATGATTGCACATAGCTTCCGCTATAGCCATACCAAAGCCTTCATGTAGGGATGTTGAAGTAAATATATCTGACCTTGCATAGAAATCGCATAACTTGGTGTTCTTTACTCTTCCTCTAAATATAACATGATCAGAAAGGGACAGAGCATCAGCTATCTCGACTATTTTTGCAGAGAATTCCTTATCTTTTTCTAGATCCCCAATTATGTTAACAAAAAAGTTGATTTTATTGCATCGACTAACCAGTACGTCAATAGCTTTTAGAAGTGTCTCATAGTCCTTCCTCTCCGTCACCGGACGTTCGGTGGAGACACGGCCCATCAAGGGAA
>CAYFXY010000162.1:0-411 GCA_964347205.1 uncultured archaeon | reverse complement strand
TCTCCGTCACCGACCCCACAGTTAAGATCTTTAACCGTCTATTTTCCGAATTGTAGCCTATTTTCCTGCTTGTTATCCTTTTTTCATCTAATCCCGGGTAAGCAACTAAAATTTCCTTAGTCTCTTTAAGTAAATTTTTTACATCTTTCTCTGTCGCTTCACTGTTCACAATTATCCAGTCAGACTCGTCTAAAAACGAAGCTTCTACTGCTTTCAATAAAATCTGATAAAATTCTTGCTTTCTAAAAGGATAGTAAGGATGATGAACCATTGGTACTATGGACACATTTTTTTTGATCCGCCTTATAAGAAAGTTGAATAAGAAAAGGTCTGTTGGGCCTACTTCAGAATTGATTCGGAAATGTGCTCCGAAGAAGTTGGAAGATTGGGAGAGATATTACTATGAAAGTG
>CAYFXY010000161.1:0-1605 GCA_964347205.1 uncultured archaeon | reverse complement strand
AATACCCCGTGATGCAGAACTGGATGGTACTACATTCTCAAAATTAACTGGTTAATAAGACCGACCCACATAAGCGACTACAGTGGCTGGTTCGTTGCAGAGTGGACAAGGACCCCATGGTTTCTCATCTTCACCGAGCTTAGTACCGCGGACATCTGCACCTGTTGCTTCTTTAACTCGCTCTGCACACGACTCACCTTCTAGTTCGATGGTACAGAAGTTAATCCGAGCCACCTTTTTAGATTCGATTACTTCACAGATTTCTTCAAAAGTATCAGCATTCTGAATGGCATCATAAAAAATTACCTCAGCTCGGCGGAACAACTCCTTAGTCAACGCTTTTCCGAATTTTCGAATCACTTGTACTAGTTTCTCAACAGAGACGGTGTCCCGCGTCCGAATATCACGACGAAAGATAGTTGCGGTGTTATTTTTGACTTCACGGTTACCAATTTCTAGTCGAAGTGGAACCCCCCGCATCTCCCAAATGTAGTATTTATCTCCAGGTCGACGATCCGTATTGTCGAAATATACGCGGAATCCAGCCCTACGGAGAGTTGCTTCGATCTCCTCACACTGTTCTTGAACAACTTTCTTTGCTCCTTTCATTTTCGTCTACGAACTTGACATCATATGCCCGGGCAAAATTATCACCCAGCATATGAGTAGTCGCGTTTTGAATTAGCCTTCCTGTTGGGAGTAGGGATTCCGCGGCAGCAGTATAAACAGCCCCAGGAAATTTATCCCATTGAGGTCGCTTGAATGTAATGAAAGGCATCCCTAGGTAACCTGTGACAAAATTGCGAGTCATCTTAAGATCTTCTAAGACTTGAGCTTCAGCTTCTTCAGCTGTTGCGAATACATCATGGGCCTCAATCCAATAGAATTCTCGACCACGTAGGATTGGCCGGGTCATTTTGGTATCATAAATCCCGCCAGCTCCGGAGCCATAGAGAATACATTGGGTACATGGCAGATTCACTAGTCGGACGAAGAGCTAATCGTTCTTCAAATTTCGTATCTCCTGCCTCCGTCACCCAGAACACTTCGGGCGTAAATCCTTCGATGTGTTCTGCTTCTTTAGTGAGATTAGATTCTGGAACAAGAGCAGGGAAGATGACAGGAAGATGACCAGTACGTTCTAATTCTTCTTCCATTAACCGCGTCATAATTTTGAGTGTTACAACAGCCCAGGAACGAAACACAGCAAGCCCCTTAACCCCATACCTGATGTCGGTTAGCTCCGCCCGTTTATTGATCTCGGTGAACCAAGTGGAAAAGTATTCAACCTTATTGTAATGGAAGGTAACAATCTCATCTTGGTCTTGCTCATTTGTCTTATTCTGTTTCTTTGATTTCCTCATAACTTCACCTGCCTTCAAGGTTTATACTCAATTGATATTTGAATAATGAATTCAAAAGACGTTGAAAAGTAAAAATTGAGCGGATGACCTTATTCTGATGGTAAGTCGCTAGGAAAGTGAACACCTATCAACTGCTCAGGCCTCAGCAGCATTGACTTAGACGAGGTTATAAAAACCCTTCTCCTCTAGGTGAGAATACATTTCAAAAGAAGGAGGGGGCTCGTTCAAACTCTTGTTTTGG
>CAYFXY010000160.1:1492-1700 GCA_964347205.1 uncultured archaeon | reverse complement strand
GTCTTGAAGATTCTTTTCAGTGATGGATTTATGGGTGATGCGAGAAACGAACCCGTCCATAGCTTTACGAAGTTTATCGAACACTTTGCTTGCCTCAGTCCCATGAACTTCTAAGGTGGTGGTTGCTGTGGTTGAAGAAGTTGAGAAAGTTGATTTCGATTCTCCTGGATTTGACGTTGAGCATTTTGAAGCTGATCCTGTTGACGTT
>CAYFXY010000160.1:0-1347 GCA_964347205.1 uncultured archaeon | reverse complement strand
TTGCAGATTTGATTGCCCTCTTACGAGTTCATCCTCTAGCGCTTGAATTGTTAGGATAATTTGCTGGGCAAGTTGTTCTCTTTCAGCAGGACTTTGTGCCATTGCCATATGCTCCTTGTTATTATCGGTGCATTCTTGTTTGATTATTTTAATCTGTTCCAGCCAATTGACGAATTAAAAGATTGTCTGATTCTTCAGGTAGAATGACCTCAATCGTTTCGATAGTGATGGCATTTCGTCTAACACGATGAAAACTACCAAGTTGGGTGTATAATTGTTCACGGGCTTGATCCTCGGTGAGGGCTCGGATTTCCTGGGAGAACCGAAAGGTACGTTTAGACCGTTGATAGAAGCCTTGGAGGCGAAAGATTTTCACTGACATGCCACCCAACTCTCGACTCAAAGGGGTTATTGCTTGGATGGACAGTCAGCGTTTTAATTCTTTTCGCACAACATAATATTAGAAGTTAGGAAAAGAGGACCTCAGTGATTCGCATTAACTCCGGTCCTGTAGTTTCAAATCCGGCTGCGGCTGCATTACTGGTAGCAAGTAAGCCAATAGAGATGTAGGGTACCCCACAATTTATTGTACCCACGTCAGCTTGTACTGAAAAGAGGGAGGCCAAATGCTCAATTTCCTCTTCTGAGACATCCCTATGAACGAGGACACCTCGATTTGTAACAACACAATAAGAGCCAACGAGACTAGATCCTGCAAGGGTTCCTGCCTCAATCTCCACGTTAAGTGTATCTTGGATTACTTGGCGTTCCTTCTTTGTGAATTCAGGGTTTACTAAGGCTGCCTTATCGTTGGCAAGAATTAGATTTCCTAAGGCTGTAAGTTTCGAATCCAGCTGTACGACAGGAATGCTCAAATCATTTTGAAGATGTTCTAGCTCTTCATCCAAAATGATGTGGGGAACTAGAACACCATGGGTATTCCCCGTTGCTAAAATTCCGATGAGGGTACTTTGACCAATAGAGACAGCATTAGAGGCTTGTTCGAAAAGAGCTTCTAGGGCCTGCTTAGTGGGTGCATTACTGGTTGCATGGATAATCCAATTATCTGTAACCCGGCAAAAAGCACCTAGATTAGAACTACCATTAAAATCAAGGCGTTGGATTTTTCCATTCATCGACCTTGCCACACTTAGAAGAGAGAACTCTAATTTCACAATTCGTTTGCATTAACCCTCAATTAGATAGACCTTCACAAAGCCATCCCGGTCCTTTGTAGCCCGAACTCGAACACGACGTGGGGGCTTTTCAATACCTCGAGTCCAGAGAAATTCGTTAAGGGCAGGATCAAGGGATAGATCTGCTTCGCTTTCCAGCTTCATGTGTCTG
>CAYFXY010000159.1:1190-1709 GCA_964347205.1 uncultured archaeon | reverse complement strand
TGGACGAAAACCAGGTCGTTGTCTTCGAGAGCTTTCAGTGCATAGTCTGCTTTGCCCTCATAATTTGTGTCATCTCTGCCCGTGGCTCCGGGAACATCAATAACCTTCATGCCTGTGCAAATTCCGATTCCTTTTACCACGTCTACAGCGGATATGACTGCCGCTTCCAAGCCGTATTTTTCCTTGAACGAAGGCATGGATGGTTTTTTGCCGCCTCCCCAAGGCCAAATCATGTTTCCAGGTTTTTTACCAGTTTTTTGTCGGGCAATGTTGACTGGATGGGACTCTAAAACTTCCTTGGATTTAAGTATTGTTTCCTTGAGCAGGTTGGCTGTTTTTTCTGCTTCTGGAGACTTGGCTTTTGGCAAAACCGTCAAGATTTCAGCTCCAAAAGTGTCATGAGGCGGAGTGCAATCAATTAGTAGAGAATTTGGATTATCTCTTAAAATTAGGAAATGCCTGTAATCCAATCCAGAAAAAAACTCTATCTCGTTGGGTTTCTCTAAAGTTTTCTTTAAG
>CAYFXY010000159.1:715-1180 GCA_964347205.1 uncultured archaeon | reverse complement strand
ATAGAATTGTCTAGGGTCGTAACCCAGCACCGAAAGGATTGCAGTATCTGAACCTGCACTCAACTCTTCGCGTGCTGTTCTGAGAAGCCCATTTCTACCTTTAGCCGCTATCGCATCCATGTTAGGCTTACGGGCTACTTGGAGCGGTGTCATATTATCCCATTCAGGAACTGGGTAATCCGCCATTCCATCCCCTACGATAAGTAAGTACCGCATTTTCCCGTTTTCTTTTTTTGTGGGCATCTAAAGAGAACTCCTTCCTTTTCGAATGTAGCAATCGGAGTTAAATAATAGACTTTTGCTTCAAATGGTATTTGCAGCCTGCTTATCTACTTTTTTCTCAGATAGTTTCTCCCAAGTGGAAAAAGCAAACAGGGCGTTATTCCAGAGTTCACAGCATATGTCCTTATGGTTCTATTATTGACCATTACCTTAGTTGCCGCAGTCATCAAAAGAAAGAAAACA
>CAYFXY010000159.1:332-705 GCA_964347205.1 uncultured archaeon | reverse complement strand
TCTAGAAATAACGAATATACGAAGTGACTTTGAAAATTTACCTTCTCTACTCTTCTGTTAGAAGTATTTCGTTTTTCAAATACTGTTGATTGCTCAGTCTTTTGATTTTCAGATATCTCTTCAGTTCCTTAACTGTTTCACTTTCACGAATGGTTATTTCGCCATTGAAAAGCCCGAGAAGCGCATAAATATCTTCTGAAGAGTGCATCTGCGGATTTATGACTGCCAGAATTGTGAATCCATCAGAATTGAGTGCAGGAACTAGCTCAGCTAGCCATTTTCTGGTCACGACTGATCCATGCTGTAACAGAACATCGGAGACTATGTTTAAGCAAATTCTTTTTGGCCCTTCATATGTCATGTCAAGTTTGTG
>CAYFXY010000159.1:0-289 GCA_964347205.1 uncultured archaeon | reverse complement strand
ATATGAATAGATATAAATTTCGTGGGAATTTTCTCGCGAGATCTCTTGCTAAGCCTGGGTCAATTGTAACGTAGAATGTGATTTCGTTGTTTTTTGCCCCAGTTTCTATAAAGCTCTTGATTAACGAGTTGAGCTCATCGCTAAAAGGCGCAGTTAGCGCCACTGCAAATTTCTGAGGAATTCCACCGTATAACAGCTTATCAAGATTTGTGTACCCAGTTGGTATGCGTCCCTTGATATGGCGCGTCTTAATTTCACTCAGCGCATTTATCTTTGTTTCTTCATCTTT
>CAYFXY010000158.1:1672-1886 GCA_964347205.1 uncultured archaeon | reverse complement strand
TGACCAACGAGAGTTTTCCATCACTTCGCCATGAGCATTGTAACCTGCTACAAGTGACCCATCTGAGTTTTGAAGCTTTGAAAGCCAATTCGCTGTCTTCAAAGACGAGTCCAAATATTTCACCTCTGAAGTCGCTTCATATAAGTCCAAGAGACCGGATGAACAAATTCCAGCATCGAAAGCATATAAAGACTGGTCACAATTTTTAGAAACT
>CAYFXY010000158.1:260-1473 GCA_964347205.1 uncultured archaeon | reverse complement strand
ATATGAAGGAATAACTCTCTTCTCTCTGGTCATACCAACCATAAAAGCCGCCGTTTGCACTTTGTATTCCAGATTTGGTAAACCAATCGATTGCTGAATCAAAGTTGGGAGCATCTTTTATTCGCAAATCTTTCAAATTCAAATGATCAGCCCACATCGCTACAACCCCCTCTATCGGACGCCATAATTTTCCGTGGAAGAACGGCCCTTTTCAAGATACGAAGTCTAGTTATCAGATAATGTAAGTTGCTGCGCATGAGTGTGTTAACAAGCGTGTCCGTACCCGTTTAAGTGGCCTTTAGCGAATCCGAAACACCAAGCAATTCTTTTGAAAACGTAATGAATCGGCAATAGAAAGACCACTTTTTTATGGGTTAATCTATAGGCGGTAGGAAAACGGTATAATGATTTTATTTTTATGAACAATGTAATGTCCACCATAACCATACCAGACGTATTGATCCCAAAGGGATTTCCATGTTTCCCTGCAACTTTCGTACAATTCGGCGCTTGTTGTGCCAAACAGCCAACCAACCGCTCCGACTCTGTATGCAGCATCTAGGTCCTCTCCCGCTCCATTGATTTGATCATCAAAGCCTCCCACTTGCCTTATGGCTTTGACTCGATAAATGGATCCCTCTGTTACTGGTAACTCTAGAGCTGTTTTCCCCCCATGTTTTCTCACATAATACCTTGGCAACTTCATGTCGCCGTCAACCCAAATTATGTAGTCTCCATCAGCGTTGTTAACTACCACGTTTCTTGTTAGTCCGAGTCCCTTCCATTCATGATGGTATACTTTCACCTGCATGTCCATCTTTGAAACGAAGCCCGATATAACCGATAACGTTCTATCTTGGCTTCCATCATCCACGAAAATCACTTCCATAAGTTCGTGCGGGAAATCCTGATTAAGGACACTATCAACAACTCCTTCGATGGTTGCTTCACAGTTTTTCACACAGATCCCTATTGTAACCTTGGGCTTCATCACACAATTACCCCCTTCTTCAGAATCAGTTAATGATATGAACTCTCTGCCAATTACAGTCGGATAGACGATCTTTTCACGAGAAAAATCATTCAAGTTTCTTCAAGGGCAGGGGGAATAACATCGCCGACTATCTTGCGGTACGCTTTCAGTAGCCAAAATTGGACACTCCACAACCACCTTGATGAGATGAAGTTTTCTTTTGGAAAGATTTTTTTGAAG
>CAYFXY010000158.1:0-250 GCA_964347205.1 uncultured archaeon | reverse complement strand
GTTTCTCTTTCATGGCAATTTTTAAGAATCCAACTTTTGATGGATCATATCCCATTATCTGAGAAGCAATCCAGTCGTTTGAAAACGGGTCAACACTCGCCATAATAAGACCTAACTTAATTGGGAACCGACCCAAAGCGACTAAACCGTCAACGATTGTAAGGTGCGGACGCAGAATCTTATTTATGCCGACGATAGCCTCATCCAAGAAAGAATGATAAACAACCTTTCTCGGAAAACCTATGCAACC
>CAYFXY010000157.1:0-1922 GCA_964347205.1 uncultured archaeon | reverse complement strand
ACGGTCATGAATTTGACGGTCAAATCCTCCGAAGTTTACCACAGAAGCTAGTTTGAGTGCAGGGCTAGAATTTTCCTCCCCACAAAATACAGCTCCACCAAACCATCTGTGAATACCCCAGGAGACAAAGGTAATGTCGACAAAATTGGCAATCTTAGGCGCGGGACACGGCGGGCAAGGGCTAGCAGCCTATCTTGCCCTTGACGGTCACGACGTAAGTCTGTACAACCGATCAATATCTAGACTGCGTCTTATACACAAACAAAATGGAATTCATGTTGAAGGTGAAGTTAATGGGTTCGCTCAGTTAACCCGTTGTACTTCTAGCATTCAACAGGCGCTTTCCGATGTAGATTTTGTATTTCTCGTTGTTCCTGCCTCCGCGCATCGCGATTTAGCTCGAAAATGTGCTCCCTATCTAACCCCCGAACAACTGGTTGTCCTTATTCCAGGACGAACGGGTGGCGCATTAGAGTTCTCTACCATAGTAGAGGGACTCACAGGCTGGCGGCCAATCATTGCAGAAGCCCAAACATATCCCCTTGTAAGTCGCGTGATCAAGTCAGGAAGAGCCCACGTCTCAGCAATTAAATCAGAACTACCTGTGGCCGCTTTTCCTGCAAAACACACCAAAATGGTCTGTGATCTGATTTCGTCCGTTCTCCCCAATGTCCGAGAAGCCGAAGATATACTCGAAACAGGTCTTGCAAATATTGGGTCCGTTTTTCATCCAGCGCCTTTGATTTTAAATATTGGCCGGGCTGAAACTACCAATGGTCAATATAATCACTATCTTGAGGGAGTCTCGCCTTCGGTTGCCCGTTTCCTCGAACGTATTGATGCCGAAAGAGTTGCTGTAGGAACAGCCTTTGGGAAGGATATCCTTTCAGCCGCTGAATGGTTAAGTAAAGTCTATGACGCTAAAGGAAAAAACCTGTATGAATGCTTGCACACGACTTCCTGTTACCAAGGATTGGGTGCCCCCAATTCGTTGGATCATCGGTATATCTTTGAAGATGTGCCAACCGGGTTAGTTCCAATTGCAGCATTAGGTGAATTAGCAGGCGTACCCACCCCCACTATTCAAACAACAATTGCTATGGCTTCAAGGTTATGTGAGCGGGATTTCTGGCGGGAAGGACGTAATGCAGAGAATCTTGGAATTACTGATTTTTCGCCAGCTGAATTACTGATGTATGTGTGGGAGGGGTCTCTTGTAGCTCTTGAAGTTGCAGAGGAACTAGCCTTAGTCCAAGAAGAAATGGAGGGAGTGGAATCCGAATGACCAAGATACGCAAATCAAAGAAAGCGAACAAACTCATTTTGGGTGCGTGTTTAGGGAATTGTGTCCATGTTGCCGGGACACTCAATTTCCTGCAATTGGCTAAGGCGAAGGGATACTCCACAAAGTTTCTAGGTCCTGCGACCCCTATCTCCACGATTCTCGATGAAGTAGAGCGAACCGATGCTCCAATTATCGGGTTAAGCTACCGTCTTACGCCCGCCGCTGCCTATCGGCTGACACAGAAGCTCAAAAAAGAAGTACACAAACGTGACCTTACAGAGCGAACCTGGCTTTTTGGTGGAACAACCCCTGTTACCGAGAAAGTGCGCAAAGTGGGATTCTTTGACTATTACTTTGATGGGAATTCAACCGATGAAGATGTGCTCATGTTTTTGGCTGCTGACTGTAACCCGCAACAGTTAGCGGAAAGGGTTCAGCGCATGGATCCTGCAACTTATGCCACGACGTTATTAGCACGGATGGCGGAACGAAAGCCTTGGCCGGTGATCCGGCATCATTTTGGTCTTCCAAGTTTGGAAGAAACGGTTCAAGGAATTGCAGAGATTGCTGACGCCAAATGTTTAGATATTCTCTCTATTGGTCCTGATCAAAATGCTCAACAGTTCTTCTTCCGCCC
>CAYFXY010000156.1:1730-2005 GCA_964347205.1 uncultured archaeon | reverse complement strand
TATATCATAAGATTGATACCAGACTTGGAAGTTAATTCGTGTAGCATCATGACTGATTGGCTTACTGCTATTGTCCAGATCGATTATTGTGACATTGAATTCAGAAGTTTCATCAATTGGTACATTCTGTGGTGCAGTGGCAGTTAGTTGCGTGTCTCGTTCACGAATACTTACAAAGACGGTTACAGAAGAATTGGCATGGAAGGGCACGTTATCTGAGGAAGCGTGATACCATTTGAAATAAACAGTGTACTGATATGTTCCTGGTTGTGGAA
>CAYFXY010000156.1:0-1592 GCA_964347205.1 uncultured archaeon | reverse complement strand
TCCTCCTGCGTCAATATCGCTAATAGTGACGTTGAATTGAGAATCTTCATCATACGGGACTAAAGCTGGGGTAGTCGTGATCATTAACGTATATCTTTCTCGAATAATTATCGTTAGATAAAGTTCCTGAGTTTCATAGGCTAACTTTGAAGCAGTCACATTGAGGATAAAAGTTCCTAAGGCTGCATGTTGTGTTGTATCAATACTAATGTCATATTGCCCACTCCCAATTTCTGTAGCGGCAAGTGGTACTCCTGTCCAATTCGCAACGACATTTGCATTTGTGATTCCAGTTTGAGATGTTTCTTCGCGGAAATAAACTGAAATTGTGGTTGTATCCTGATATGCTAGGGTTAGGCCGGGTTTCTGCAAATATATGAACAGTGACATATGTCCAATCGGAATCATAGTATGGGCGACTTGCGTTCACTCGCATACGATAATCGCCGGCTGGTTGGCTGTCTCTTGGCAATTCCGCTTCATATTCCCCACCTGCCTGATCAAAGGGGACAGTTGGAAACAGAGGTGTCCAATTCCCCACTACCGTGGCACCGCCGACGGCTTGACCTGTGTCTAAATCGGTGAATCTTACCCGAATGAAGAAGGTGCCAGTAGTTGAATAGACAACATTTACGGTGCTAGGGACCCCTGCTAGTCCGGTGTCATGAATGATGGTGAGGGTTTTTGATCGAAATCCTAAGGAGGTTTGACTGTAGGTATTGCCATCATCGTAGCTAATACAAAGGGTGTATTCCCCAGCCGGATAGGTGTTGCCATCGTCAAAGAGAATATCTGTGAAGCTGACGGCTGCCCCTGAAACAGTTCTAGTTTGATTTACTACATAGTTTCCGTTAGGGTCAATCAGCGTCAGGTTCGCCTGACCTGTGGTAACACTCAAAGTAGCTGACGTCGTCAGCGGATCTCCAATCCAAAAAGTATCAGCATTCGTCGTGATACTAAAGAGGGGATCAAGAGCTGTATAGAGCGTCCAGGTTTCTGTAAGAGGTTTTGTTATGGTCAAATTATACTTAGTAAAATAGGTCGGTTGGTAGGCATAGAACCATGCCCTCCAGAAGGCATTTGAATTATTCTCGGCTGAAAACGCGGTGCCATACGAACTGAGTTTTTGTTCATAGAGGGTGGCATTAGCTCTTGTGACAAATAGGGTAAGGTCGTATACGAAATCGACATTCCTGCTTGAAGAATTACCTGTTGACCATGCTGCAATAATCTTCGAATGGCTTGCCGAGGGGTTTGCCCATGGTCCTGTCAGGGAAATTGTGCCAATACCATAATTATTATTCGTCGAGGATGTTGTGCCATTGATTTCCAGTTGAATTGAAGAAAATCGCTGGTTTAGCGAAGCAGATAAAATCGTTATTAAAATCAACACCCATTCCTAATTTCAGATCAATAGTTGTTGCGCTCCATTGTTGAACGTCATCATAAGGGATTGTAAAGGTAATGGAATTCCACCCCGTTCCTTCCCTGCTATACCGTTGACAAACAAAGAGGTAGCTGATACCCCCCACTTCAACATACACCGCGATTTCGTCACGGTCACCAGTATCTCCCCAAAGATGTGTAAACCG
>CAYFXY010000155.1:1685-2029 GCA_964347205.1 uncultured archaeon | reverse complement strand
GACATGGCGTTCACCACAGAAGGCCGAAACGTCATGCTTAACGCAATGATACACAATAGGGGTGACCTTAACGCTACCAATGTGCTTATCAAAGTTTACGACGAGGGCGTCAATGGAAAAGAAGCACTTGTCTACTCTGAGGATGAGGGTGTCTTCATTCCGGGTGGATCAAATCACACTTTTACTGTAAGTTTGCCCTCCGAACCTATAGGACTCCATAACATCCGGGTTGAGGTTGATCCGAACCATGAAATTCAAGAATCGGATGAAGGAAATAACGTTGCCCGCAAATTGGTGCAAGACACAGATAAAGATGGGCTTTCGGATTTTGGGGAAAACATCTT
>CAYFXY010000155.1:0-1675 GCA_964347205.1 uncultured archaeon | reverse complement strand
TATGACGGACCACTGATCGATTCGAATCGTATGGAGCCTAGCTGGAATATTGACACCGACGGGGATGGGTTAATCAATGTTCTGGACGTGGATTCAGACAATGACGGAGTAATAGACGGCGTGGATGTTGACCCTCTACGCGATCTTTTGGTGAAAGTGGAAATCACACGCATCAAAATAGAAGACCAAATAGATTGGGGTATCGCTTACAAATCGTATACCGTAAGAGTTCCCTATCTCAGTTGTACATGGAGGGGCTGTAGGGTTCGTTATAAATCCATTACGGTTGAATATCCGGTTGACGTGAGAAACAAACGTGCGGAACCCTATTTCAAGGCAAAGATAACAGACCAATGGAGCAGCGGCCACTGGGTTCACAGTGAGGTGCCACTCGCAAACGACGTTGAGGACTATAGCTTCAGCGAACCTCCAATATTCGTAGTCAATGTGCCCGACGACGATCCTGCCATAGATGTTAGGATCGAAGCATGGGATGAAGACATAATATGGGACGATAGATTAGACATAGGAAGTGGATCTACCAGCTACTTCGAGACGACCTTTGACCTGGCTCGCGCGGCAAATCATTCACCTAGAGGATATGTACAAGGTGGCGTAGTGAGTGGCAGTAGCGATGGGAGCTGGCAAGAAGACGACGAAAAGGACGCCAAGATCTGGTTCTCGATCTATATGGATTATGAATTGTCCTATCAAGAGCAAGTGAGACTCGCCGAGAAATTTTCCCCAATACTGGTTTTCCACAGGGACGAGAAATGGTTTCCACGAGATATACGCAACTTCTTAAACAATGCAGACCTAAAAAACAGCTCAGGCATTGTTGACTGGAACCACACCTCAGAAGATCTAGCGACCTATTCCAGCAAAGACTACTATTTAGACTTGGATGATCAATATCATAGCGAAGATTCTTCAATTAATGGTACTAAGGTGTATGCACATGTGTTCACTGCATACAACAACATGATTGTCATCCAATACTGGTTCTTCTATCTGTACAACGATGGCATAAATAATCATGAAGGCGACTGGGAGATGATACAGTTGATATTACCCAACAATGTCTCTCTGCCGTCAACAGTGGGTTACTCATGGCATTATACTGTTTGGCAGAGTGTTTGGCCACTGTTGTTAAGAGAAGGTATAATATCTGGTAATCATCCCTTTGTATTTGTGGAGAAAGGGGGACATGCAAGTTGGATGGTCCCGCCCACGACCTCTCATACCGTGGTTAAAGACTATGGAACGGGAGACTACAATATGACTATATTATCTGGTCAGGGGTGGCTAAAATTCAAAGGCAATTGGGGCGAACCTGCATGGTCAAAGTGGTACATTACCAATCCTGGTCCTCCAGGTCCAGTTTTCAGATATTCAGCAGACTTCCTAGCAATATCCCCATTCGCATACATGTGGACAGACCCGATTTTGGCAGGCGCATCAAACGTACCCCATAGAGGTCGGTTAAAAATAAACTCTCAATGGGCTGCCTGCGTTCTGTGGGATCTGCGTCATCGACCAAATAAGGCGACTGCTCGAATCCTTTCGGGATCACCGAACTTTTGTTGATTTATGTAAAGGCTCCTTCAGCAATCATTCCTGGTGTTTGTGTTGTTTCATCCACTTGGCGACTTGGCGTAGAAACGAGTTTGGCGTG
>CAYFXY010000154.1:1409-2032 GCA_964347205.1 uncultured archaeon | reverse complement strand
TTTGACAACAAAGAAAAGATTGTTAAGGACCGCCGCTACAAGAAGCACCACTGCTATTATGTATGCAATACGGAGCACTATGCGTGCACATCGAAATGACTGGGTATTCTTTTCATGTGCTCTTTGCAGCATTTTATCTGCCTTGTAGAATAGGAAGCCTATGATTATGGTTGTGGAAAGTTTGATAGCCGTAAACGCTGGCAAGCTTGTTCGGGTTATCTCCGCGAGGAACGGGTTACCCTCAACGGCTCCGAAGTAAACTATTCCGATTATGAACAAGTGCCAAGCTCGGAACTGCCCGTATTCTAAGTATGCTTGCCTCCTCCTTTCCCTTCTTCCACTGTTTTGTATTGTGCTGGTCAGATTTAAGTATTGAACTGCGAGTCACGATATATTCTCAAATCGAACTAAACAAGACAGCCGCGCTTTCATCTTGGCCTACGCGTGAATGGTGTGCAAAACCCGTAATCTGAATGGTGAAAATCACAGTTTAAACAAAGTCTCTTAAAAAGATTCCTCGATTGCCTAATCCTTGGCTATCTTATCGTTTAGTATTAATTAGAAAATCATTGTTTTTTAAGGTATATTTTTATTGCTGATAGTTGAATTACTGTGGCTACTGC
>CAYFXY010000154.1:736-1255 GCA_964347205.1 uncultured archaeon | reverse complement strand
ATATTGACAAAAAGAACAGCACTGCCACTAGACCGTGGAGAAAACCGTATACTTCGTCAAACAAGGCTACAAGCTGAAGTATGATGGCGGAAGTCACGAGACAGATGCTGGTGTACTTTGCATGCTTTTTACCGACGGTTAGCGCATACATTATCACAATGAAACCTGTGGTAAACAAGCCTAGGTTAAATATTGGCGCAACGGTACTCTGCATTGAATGCCCAAGGTCACTTAAAGCGTTTCTCTGCCAACTAAACCAAGGGGAGAGTGAAATTGAAATCCAGATAGAAAAGTAAGTTACAAAGGGACTAATAATGCCTAGTAGGGCATAATTTTTTTCTTTCTTGGAATTCATATTAAAGCTAATGATTATCCGCATCTTTAATTTATGTTTTTCTTAGCGGTGCGGATACGCTTTTTCGAACCATCAGGAACAAATTTTACCTTCGGACACTTCTCAGAAAGTAAAAAAGCAGGGTCAAGTATGTTGTTTTATCCAATCATAGGTTTAGCTTTTGC
>CAYFXY010000154.1:0-726 GCA_964347205.1 uncultured archaeon | reverse complement strand
ACAGTCAAGCCTCCCCTGAGAAGGCGCAGGGCTTTCTTGCCGAAATCAAGCCTTCCTAAACAGAAAAATACGGCATTTCTGATAAAACCAAAATCGTGATACCTAGGTGAAAGAGCAATAATTCAAATAGTAAGAAAACAAAGGTTTATCAGATTAAGGAAGGAAAAGATTTGTGGCACGAATATCTAATTCCAGCGAATTTTGAAAAACAAAAGGAAGTCATTCGAAAACTGAGGAAATGGATACTGCAACTCGAAAATAGCAATCTAATAGTCGGTTTCGCATTCAACCATTATTATCAGGATCCACTGAACCTAAACGAGCCAGATGAATTAAGGGTTAGATTTCAATACAGCGACGAAAAAAATCGAAACATGGTAGAATCAAAACTTGAAAACGAAGTAAAGAAACTACTGCCAAACTACGTTAAACAGGAGAGAAAATGGGGTTCCGATACAACACAAAGTCATGTGTTACAGGCATACGAGTTTGGAAGCAGATGTGCCTTCCTCGCTTGGGAGCAAATTGAGAATGGACGTTTTCCAGAAGAATACTGTGCTCAAGCTTCTATCTTAACAACCGCAAGAGGGTCGGTTGCTAAGCGAATACCGTTTGAATTTCAAATCCTTTTCAACCACGGAGTAATGAATTCTCTTGGTATACCCAAGAATCCTGATGAAAGAGCCATCCTCATAAAAAATCTCATGGATTCCACCAATTCGAGAA
>CAYFXY010000153.1:0-2121 GCA_964347205.1 uncultured archaeon | reverse complement strand
GATTCCGATACTATCGAATTCCGATATTTCTCTCAAAAACACAAACCTGGATGTTTATCCTTGAATTCAAAAAACCGCGAGGGACATAAGACACCTATAAGCACCGTTAGATCTTTGGGCAAAGGATATATGCGCGGCATTATCCTTGCATTGCTTGCAGATCATCCACGTTATGGCTATGAAATCTTACAAGCCCTTTCAGACGCAAGCAACGGCTGGCGCCCCTCACCTGGCACCATTTACCCAATTCTCCATGATTTGTATAAACACGGACTTATAACGAAAAAAGAAGTTGACAAGGATGGGCGTCGTCGAATAATTTACAAATTGGGAGCAAAAGGAAGAAAGCATCTTGAGCATGATGCGCTAGAACATAGTCGCTTTGTTGCAATCATGCGGAAAATCCTAGGGAAACATGGAGGCCCACATTTTCGTGGTCCGCCCGCATTTAACGTTGATAAAGCGTTACAAAGACTACAACATGCAATTTTGTTATTAGAGGAAGCACCAATACTTCCGGATGAAAGCGCTTCAGATCCTGAACACGGGATAATCTTGTTGCAGCGAAGGTACAAGTTGCTCGAGAACCATAGAATCCATGTCGAAAAAGCACTTCATAAACTGAGGGCACAGATCCAGTACATGAAGAAAACCCAAATGCCTAAAACAAAGTAAGGGAGACGTGAATTAAATTAGTATAATTGAAGTAAGAGAACTAACCAAGGTCTTCAATGGGGATATCACCGCAGTGGACAAAATCTCATTCACTGTAGAAGAGGGAGAAATCTTTGGTTTTCTTGGACCAAACGGTGCGGGAAAGACTACAACCCTTAACATGTTGGCAACAATTTTGAGACCAACCAGTGGAACTGCCATTGTGAATGGCTTTGATATTCACAAAGATTCGGATAATGTGCGTCGCAGTATAGGGTTCGTCTTTCAAGATCCAACTTTAGATACAGAGCTAACTGGACGAGAAAATCTCGATTTTCATGGTCGCCTTTATGGTTTAAATAAACAAGAAAGGCAGGAACGCATTACTGAGATTCTTGAAGTTGTCCAACTAACCGAACGAGCTGATGCATTTGTAAAAACCTATAGTGGCGGGATGAAGCGACGCCTTGAAATTGCTCGTGGATTGCTGCATTATCCCAAAGTCTTATTCTTAGATGAACCCACTTTGGGCCTTGATCCACAGACACGAAGAGCTATCTGGGATTATATTCTAAAGCTTAATCAAGAACAGAATGTCACTATCATTCTGACAACCCATTATACCGAAGAAGCTGACTTTCTGTGTAACCGAATCCAAATCATCGATTTTGGCAAAATTGTGGCCAATGATACTACAGAAAATCTGAAGGCTAGACTCGAAGGTGATATTGTTGGCTTAACGTTCAAACAAGCAACCGATGCCCAAAAAATCATCCCGATTTTATACAAATTAGAATGGGTGAAAAACGTAATTCCAATTTCCGAATCACCCAGT
The DNA here is from genome assembly GCA_964347205.1 of uncultured archaeon. Taxonomy (GTDB): domain Archaea; phylum Asgardarchaeota; class Hermodarchaeia; order Hermodarchaeales; family Hermodarchaeaceae; genus Hermodarchaeum. Next base: position 632 of record CAYFXY010000153.1, on the reverse strand, counting down.
CAAAGTGGAATGAGCCAGATGATGCGACTCATGCGCAAGATGACTGGAGGTCGCGGAGTGGATGGGATAATGGCTTCTTTAGGAGGCGGAAGTATACACCCTACACCGGAAAAAGATCCAGAAGAGATGCAAAAGGCTGTGATAAATATGGGTAAACATGCTGAGAAGATGCAAAGCATCCGTCAATTAAACTTGCTTGTGGATAACGCTAGCCAACGACTTCCTGAATTAATCAAGATTGTTGATAGGTCTGGTATCGAGATTGATTCAGTCCAAATGCATAAACCAACACTTGATGATGTCTTCCTTTCTGTGACAGGACGACGTATTCGAGAAGAATCGGGAAGTATGATGCAAATGATTCGACAATTTCGTACTATGCGTCAAGCCCGGGGAGGTAACACTCCCCATTAGAAGAGGTGCAATGAGAAATGCAACCCATATCAGGACAAGCAATCTATGTAGTTCTATTACGTGAGTTGAAACGCTTTTGGCGAGCGAAAGCCCGTCTTATCGCCTCTATGGCTCAAAGTTTCTTTTTCCTACTCATTCTTGGGTTTGGAATTGGTGGCTTGTTTGGTGGAGCTTTAGGTGGTAGTTACCTGACCTTCATCGCACCAGGAATAGTTGCA
>CAYFXY010000152.1:0-2199 GCA_964347205.1 uncultured archaeon | reverse complement strand
CCACGAGCACCAAAGTAACCTTCTCCTTGAATTCAGGATAACTTTTAAGGAAAAGATCAAAGCCTTTCAGCCGGTGGAGTACTCCTTTTGTGTAGTCTAAGCGATCTATCGACAAAATCTTTTTAGTTTTTCCTAATTTTCTGCTCAAATTTTTGATGCTTGCCTGGACTTTGGGTCTAGTCTCTGCATCGGCGAACCGCGGGTAATCAATTCCAATGGGGAAAGAATCCACTTTTGCCAGATGATTGTCAACAATTATTTTTCCTAAAGTATGATTGAGACTTAACAGCCGGCGAACAGTCATAAGAAAATTTTGAACGTAATTGTAAGTGTGAAACCCTAAGAGGTCTGCCTCTAACAGACAGCGCAAGATTTGTTCTCGCCACGGAAGTAAACGAAAAATATCTGAACTCGGGAAAGGGGTGTGTAAAAAGAACCCTATTGCCATGTTCGGATGTTTTTTCCTAAGGAGACTGGGAAGAAGCATCAGATGATAATCATGTACCCAAACCAGGTCTTCGGGTTCTGCGATTTCTAAAACACTATTGGCGAAATTTTCATTTACTTTTTCATAGGCTTTCCATGAGTTCCTGTCATATTTTACATACTGAGTGAAACCGTGGAGGAGTGGCCACAGCGTTTTGTTGCAAAACTCACCGTAATATAATTCAACGTTCTTCTTTGACAAAATAACTGGATAACTAGAAAATTCCTTCTCCAATTTAGTTTCAATAATTTTCTTTTCTTCCAAGTCAATTTTTTCTGAAGTGATTCCACACCATCCCACCCACTTGCCGTCGAAGGACTTATAGAAAGAACCTAAACCGGTGGCTAGTCCTCCAACACTTTGGTTAAAATACAATTTTCCCTTCTTTTTCTGAATGGTAACAGGTAACCGATTTGATACAATTAGTAGCCTACTCATAATAACAACTCAACTTCACTCGCCATTTTTAGACAATAACTTGTTCATTAGGTACAGCCAGTCAAGCATCAACCCCGTAATCAGAAAGTTCTTTTCCACATGCTCCTTTCCTGCCTTTCCCATCACGCCTCGTAGTTTTTCATCTTTCAATAGGTTAATTACGCTATCACTGAAAGCCTTATGGTCCTGAGGGATATGCAGAAACCCGTTAACACCATCAACAACTTGAATGGGGATGCCGCCGACTTTAGACGCGACGACTGGCGTCCCTTTGTACAAGGCTTCAGAAACTGTTAGTCCGAATCCTTCTCTTAAAGATTTTTGAATAACGACTGATGAGGCTCTCTGTAAACAATTGACTAAGAAGGCATTATCCACTATAAGCAATTTGATGTCTTCTTTGAATTGGCTCTTTTCAACTTTCTTTTCAAGAGATTGAAGTACCTTCTGTCCCTCAGGGTCATCGGTCGCGAATTGTCCCAAGAGAACCAGTTGACAATCCATCTTTTTCTTTACCCGCTCAAAAACTTTTACTACCCCGATGGGGTCTTTCCAAGGGTCAAACCGGGAGACTTGTGAGATAATGGGTTTTTTTCTGTCTATTCCAAACTTGGCTAGGTACTTGGAAATCTTGTTTTCTGAAACAGGTTTGTTTTTTCCAGTTACTGGGTCTATTGCATGGTGGATAACACTCTGAGGGGTATTAAGGTCCTCCTTTTGGAAATCTGGCAGTGAAACTACGAAGTGGTCGTATTTCTGGATGAAGCCTTTTAGGTAGTCCCAAACTTCTTTGTTGGGTTCGGAAATATCAATGTGGCATCTAAATATCCATGGTTGTTTCTTTTCGTAAAACGAGATTAACGGCAAGGGCTGGGGATCATGTATTATGACTAAATCGTGGTCGATATGTGTGAAAGTGGAAAATCTTTTGTTTGTTTTGAAGTAAATGTCCTTTTTTCTCTGGGAAAGATTGATTTTGCTTCCTTGAAGTCCATGAGGGAATTTCTTTGTTATTGTGAAGAAGTCTGGAGTGCCATGCAAAATCCGCCATCCAAAATCTATCCCAACCTGGTCAAACATAGGCACCAAACTGTTGAGAATCTCTGCTACTCCACCTCCTTGATAAGTAGAGTTAATGCAAAGAATGTGTTTTCCTGAAAGTTTCTCAGCTTCAGCGTGAATTTTGTCTATCTCGGACTTACCAACAATTTTTGCGTAGCTTGCCAAGTTATTATTGTACATACCACTGTCTAACTCGAATCTTTGATAAATAT
>CAYFXY010000151.1:979-2208 GCA_964347205.1 uncultured archaeon | reverse complement strand
CGGCCACGCTCTGGAGCTTCTTCCGCGGACGGTGGCTGGAGCGAGGCGTGGTCTTGGCTTCCGGTCGTGGATTCCTGGTCGGTCTGATCTGCGGCGGCGTCCTGGTGACCGGCTGCCACTTCGGCGATTGCCACTACATCTTCGGCAACTACAAGGCCGTCGAGCAATTCGACAAGACCAGGGCGCTATAGAGCTGGAAAGGCGTGTATCTATTGAGCAAATCATCTCTCTAAAGTGAGTGAATGAGTACAAACACCAGGTGCATACTACTTTTCTTTCTCCTGCATTTCCCGAATTATCTTCTCCATATCTTTCAATTGAGTGCTGATAAGTTCCTTGAGGTTATTGAGTTCTTTTTCAAAATGTGCAAGTTGTTGACGAAGATCCTCAATTGCTTCGATAGGGGGTGCTTCGTCGACCTCCGCGGTTGGATAAACTAGCTGGTTTATTGGTTCGGTAGTAGAAATACCTCCAAGCCAGCGAATAGCTTGAATAATGAAGATTTGATGGTCACTGGCTCTAATATGATCATTGAAAAAGGGCGTCGTGCTACCCATTGCTAGAATTCGCCCCTTTTTACCCTTAGTTGCAATCACAACTGTTGGACTGCTTGGCGTGTCAGTAACCCGAAACAGATGTTTACTGGTGTCTTCCATCCTGATACTGGTTCCTGATGTAAGTGATAAATGACGAATCCCTTCTGTAATATGATGCTGAGTAACAGGAACAGCCAGAATTAATTCATTATTGATGTTGGTTTCATTCTGAGCGCCCATCTGTGTAACTCCAATGGACTTATCTGAAAACTCGAAACGGAAATGATTGGCTATCATGTTGAGATTTGTATTGCGTGCAGAATCACCACCTTTTCCAAAAATTGTTGCACCACTAAGTAACAACAATCCTCCCCCTGAGTTAACAAAGTTGACTATTGCTGATACTTCCTCTGGAGTAAAGGATGAATCCAAAGGGTTACCAAGAACAACTACGTGATAATCGGAGAGCGCTTCAGTAGTAGAGGATGTAGTTAGTGTTTCAGCGTTAATTCTATTTATCTCCATTAAATTCACTAGTTGAGATAGTTCGGGTTCGGTCAGAATTACCTCCTCGTTATGTTTTGCATCAAAGAGGATTTCAATGGGTTTTACGGTGGTCATAGTTACTCGACCTATATTCTCCTATCAGGCGCCGGAGTTAAATATGCTACTCGCGTGGATTATACTAAGTCA
>CAYFXY010000151.1:0-861 GCA_964347205.1 uncultured archaeon | reverse complement strand
CTGAAGCAAGTGCAGTTGATGTAGGAAGGTTTACCGTTCGAGTTGATCCGGTTATCTTGGATCAGTTGCAATTGCTGGATAACTCAGTAGTGGAAATAGTTGGAAAGAAAAATGTTTGTGCCCTCGCATTTAGGGATCCTACTATTCAAAATCGAACTATTATCAAAATGGATGGGTTAACACGTCTTAATGCGGGTGTACGAATCGGGGATACTGTCACTTTACAAGCTACAGAAGTAACACCTGCGCGAAGTGTTGTTTTAACCCCATTAAAGGGTGAACAAATTCAATATCGACAAGAACTAGCGGCATCATTGCTGAAAACGAATCTTCTCGACAAACCAATCAAAAAAGATATTGTGATTGCGGTCGGAAGAGCTGCCTTTGCCCTGGGTGAAGCAAAGTTCTACGTAGCGAAAACCGTTCCTGCTGGAAACGTCGTTATGAAGCCGAATACTGAGCTCCAGCTACTTAAAGAACCCCCAGACGAAATCAAAACTGTTGCCACAGTCACATATGATGATGTAGGGGGCTTAGATGATGCGATTCATCGGATTAGAGAAATTGTAGAACTCCCTATTCGTCATCCTGAACTTTTTGCACGTTTAAAAATCGAACCACCACGGGGAGTGCTTTTACATGGTCCTCCTGGCTGTGGCAAAACACTCCTTGCAAAGACTGTGGCAACAGAAAGTGAAGCCCATTTTCGAACCATTAATGGTCCAGAGATTGTCAGCCAATATTACGGTGAATCAGAAAAATATCTTCGTGAAACATTCCAAGAGGCAGAACAAAACAAACCTGCCCTCATCTTCATTGATGAAATCGACGCGATTGCCTCCCGGCGTGAAACCGGAGGAA
>CAYFXY010000150.1:1835-2219 GCA_964347205.1 uncultured archaeon | reverse complement strand
CTGTAAATTGAATACGGGTGGCGACATCTTTCATTTTAATAACCGGTCTGGGAGTTGTCTGACTGGCCACCGTCGTCTTAGAAATACTGTCGTAAGCGTTTTCTACCATTAAGAAGGACTTGCCACACAAATTCGCCCTGTTCTGCACGAAAACGTTGTCTATCTTCAGTATATTTTTTCGTGAGATTGATAACTTGAGGATCGTGGGGCGTCTTCTCTTTGACTTTCTCTTTTGATACTCTGGCAGCTACAGATTTAAGGTGCTCCGCATCAAGCGCGGTGTCGAAATGGGCACAGATTTTACTGAACTCCCTAAGCAAATCAGCTTTTAATCGTTCATATCGAACCACGGTTTTTAGATCCGTGAATGCCTCTTGGTGCAGC
>CAYFXY010000150.1:0-1825 GCA_964347205.1 uncultured archaeon | reverse complement strand
AATGTCTTCCTCGTGGTACCGTAACTGGGAGTATAGGGTATCCACTGGATCGCGGTAGAGGTAAATCACGTTATTCCGTACAACGTCCATTTCAAGATCATGAGTATGAAGGGAAAGATAGTCTTTGCTTTGGGAGTAATAGAACACCCTCACAAGTGAGGGACGGCCAAAATAAAGCTCCATAAGCATCCGAAGCCAATGGCTCCCCGTGCGCGGAAAGCTGATGAGGAAGGTATTGTTGGGATTCGCAATAAACGACTCGATAACAGCTCTGTCATTGATCCCTATTGAACCGCTTTGAACGTCAGCCGCATTGTGCATTAACCGTTTCAATAAGATTTTTATACCCATCGATTTGGGCTTAATTTCCCTAAGAATCATGGCTTGAAGCACCAAACTAATTTGGATTTTTTGTCTTTGATTAAGTCAATTGAATTTTTGCGAGCAAGGCTATCAACCATATGGGCGTAATCTGACACCGTAGGTTCATGATAGTCATCAAATATCATGACCCCAGAGCTAAGCAACCGACTATATGAAAATTTGAAGTCCATTTCTACGCCTTCGGGGGTGTGAAGGCCGTCAATGAAAACCAAGGAGAATTTCGCTGCAGGGGGCATTAATGCATGTTCGACAACTTCTCCAGTTGTATTTCTGAGAATTCGAACTCTGTCTAACAAACGATGTTTTCCAAGGTTTTCCAGGAACTCATCAAAAGAATTCTGATCTTCACCTCCCTCAATATATGCCCGTCCGCCCGTGTGAGGATCGATCGACCAGATCAGTTTTCTTGAGGCATATCCTAATAATACAGTGCTTCTTCCCCACGCAGATCCAATTTCTAAAATGTCTCCATCATAGCCATCTGTTTTTACTGCCAAGTCGAATAGTGATGCGAGTTTTTTTTCGTCTGTCCATCCTCTACAGGATAATGCTATGTTTATAGCTCTCTGTTTCTTGGAACGTCCTTTTATCCACAATATTCGCCTAAACAAGCCGCTATATCTTGTTATCTGAGATGTTCTCCGTTCGATGAATCAAGACAAACCGGTCTTTATCGACTAGTACGCCGGAGACCCACGACACACCATCATGGTAAACTCAATCAGTCTCTACCCACGAAGGAGAAATTTTTGCTAATAATTCTTTGTGACGAAGTAATATTCCTTTGGGGCCAAGCATTTTCTTGTTTTCCATAACAATCTCGAAATCAGCCTGTGAAGCGGTCCATCACTATCTGTAGTATCGATGTGGACCTTTAAATGTAAATCCTCACCATCGTCGAGGGGGTGTTTAGTATGAATTAGTTCCACATGAAAGTTTCTATTTTTGATTCGCTTTTTCATTTTTGGATCAATTAAATAGAAAATATTTTGTTCTAATTTAACGGATTTAAAGTAGCCGTTTGGAATAAGCAGTTCATCCAATTGAGATTCCTCTCCGGGGTGATCGGCTTCTATGACAAACACACTGGGGCTATATCTTTTTAAGTCCAAACCTTTAACGGCTTCGACCTCGTATCCTTCCACATCTAGTGAGATGAAATCAATTTTGGATAAGTTATATTCAGCAAAAAGGGTATCCAGCCTCCTTTTCTTGATATGCTGTTCTTCAAAGCCCGTAAAATACTTTCCGTATCTTTCTCTGAAGTAGGGTTCTCTCGATCCGTCCAGTGTAGAAAGACTACCCCTCGAATTAGCAAAGAACATGACCTGATCATCATCGTCATCTCCAGCTGCACAGTGACAGATTATGCTGTTGGGCCGATTCTTTTTAAGAAGTTCAACATAGCCAGAATGGGCTTCAACGCATAAACCCCTCCAAC
>CAYFXY010000149.1:339-2254 GCA_964347205.1 uncultured archaeon | reverse complement strand
TGTGTCAAACCACCAGACGGTACTGGAGGTTTCTTGGGACTAAAAATCAATTTGATATAACATTGTAGGCAAGGTGTTATCGGGAGAAATCGCCACTTTCGTCTTAATGTTACCGAACTATACTACTAAAAAAGGATTTGTGCGGGTGATATCTCCAGAAACGTGAATGTCCGTACTAGACCGCAGGCTCATGGGAGGAAAATATCTGCTTGTTACTCATGAATAGGTATGGACTTGACCCCAATAATAGTCAAAAATCCTCGAACTCTCTTCCAATAAAAAGAAAAAGAGGGGGTTGCGCGGGAGATATCTGCAAAAGCACAATGTCCAGACTAAATGCATTATAAATAGAATAGTACGTATGTAGCTATTCCGAATGCTAGTGAAACTAACCAAAGCACCAGCGTTACATCCATTATTCTCTTCCGTTTATAACAGGCATTAACGTTTGAAGGTTGAATAGCCCATTTTGCGACAAGGAATATACCCAATAGGAGAGCGATAGCTCCTGGAACTGCATGCAGCCAAGTGGTTTGAACCCCCAGAATACCAGTTTCAGAGGCGAAGAACTCGAAAGATTGGTAGAGTGAAGGCCCCATTACCAAAACAAAAGACAGTACGTGTAAAACTATTGCTATTCCCATAGTAGTTCCGTGTAGCTTTATCTTGCCTTTCTTCTTGTAGAAGAGACTAACAAGAATTATGATTAAAGTGATTATTTGTATTAACAGGTTCAGGTCTATATGAAGGAACCTAGGATGCCCAAGACCAATACCCAGAATGATCATCATATCCTTTTACGAGATAAAAGTTAATAGATTTTTCGGAAATCTAACTAAATAAGCAGAACATTATCACGTTTTCACTTTTGAAGGGGAAAAAGGTTACGGTTGAAAACAAAACGAACCAAAAAACCTCACCTCTGCCGCTATTTGAGTGATACAAAACCTTTCTGCCGTGTTGGACTTAAAGTCTACTCTTTTTTTACTGAGCCATTCTGGAATGATAAAACTGATTAGCTCTTCTAACTCTGTGTTAAGCTCTTAACTGTTTTATACATCCTGGTTTGAATAGTTAAGTAAGGTTGACTTGATGAAAGTTTTAATTGTTTATGATTCGGTTTCCCCTGCAAAGTTAACGGCAAAGGTTGCTGAAACTATTGGTGGGGTCCTAAAGGGAAAGGGAATTGAAGTTGACACTTTCTACGTTGCGGATGTCGACAAGAAGGCTATAAAGAATTATGATTGTTTGCTTGTTGGTGCACCCACGATGCGGTTTAGGGCAACGCCAAAAATTAGGCAGTTCCTTAACAGTATCCCAAGCGAAGGGCTTTCGGGAAGGCTGGCGGCTGCTTTTGACACTCAAGTGAAGTCGAGGATTAGTGGAAATGCAGCTAAAGGCATTGAAGGTAAGCTTAAAAGCTTGGGTTTCAAGCTGGTTACGGCTCCATTGATTGCGTATGTGGATGGCAAGTTGTCACGGAACGAATGGTATCTGAAAGTGGGAGAAATCGAGAAAGCGAAAAAATGGGCTCAAGAACTCGCTGAAGTTCTTTTGAAATAAGACTCTGACACCTACAATGCCTTCCATGAATGACTCCACTTTCATTCAAAAGAGGGGAAAAAGGTTACGTGGGACATGGGAAAAATCCTAAAATCGAACGAGGCTACCTCACGTCGACCACTTTTAAATCAAAAAAGTGAAAAACTAAGTTATATGTCTTAGAAAACAGGGGTAACCTTCCCAGACCAAACGGCGATGGTTTTTAAATGAGTTTTTTCGAATAAATTAATGTGATGTAGAATTGTATATCTCGACGCTGATTGGTTTGGATTTATCTGTGTTAGCTGGTTTGGCTCCTTATGTTCTGATACTAGGTGGTGTGGTTGCCGTTTCGAACCTGCTTATCTTTTTC
>CAYFXY010000149.1:0-298 GCA_964347205.1 uncultured archaeon | reverse complement strand
TAAAGGTTCGGCAGGCAACGTTCTGAAGGCGATTGGCTATCTTGGAATTTTCGTTGGAGCCTTGCTATTGGCAACTGGTTTGACAATTTTGCTTGACCAGACGTCAAGCATCGAAGTCTGGGGTTTACTTATTGTCACGGGTTTAGGATTAGTGCTTAAACCATTGAGCAAAATACCGTTTAGCGCTTTGCTAGGGTTGGTTGTGGGCTTGCTTTGTGTTGGGCTTTTGTACTTGTATTTCCCCTTACCAGCATCAGTGTTTGGCATTTCTTCTATTTGGATCTATTTGGCGGTTTTT
>CAYFXY010000148.1:0-2260 GCA_964347205.1 uncultured archaeon | reverse complement strand
ACACCCTACTGATCGAAAAAGGAAAGAAATGCACACTCACCCCCATGCATCTCCAAGTCTTACGTTGTCTAAGAAAGGATGTACGCATGTCAGTAAGCGAAATTGCACAGCTTACTCGACTCACCCAGCGCCATGTCCGAAAACTCCTAGCTGAGCTAATTGGTACTAATGGCTCCGTATCTCAAGAATGGATACACGAGAAAGGCATCGGTGATTATCGAACCTCTCAACAATGTTTTCATCCAACAATCGATTGTGATGTTGCCGAAAGCGGATACACACGGTTTTTAACCCGTGTTCGTTTTCGGGGTGGCGATAAATTGCGACGGAAGATTGTAGCAGTGCTCAAACGCGAATATCCCCTCGAGTATTGGTTTACACTAGCCAGTGCTTCATCGCCGGTCCTGTTTGTCATGTTTCTCGTTGAACTCGCCAATTACTCACCACAAATCATCAAGCGAATTAAGGAGCTGGAAGGCGTAGAATTAGTTCGGCCAATAGTCTATTATGCTCACCATTACTTTCCGGGGCTAGAGGATCGCTACTGGACGCAGTTATTTGGCGAATCCGAGACGCATCCAAGTGACCTGCAGCCACTGAGTGCCGAAACAAAGTGAGATCTCTTTTTGTTCGATAAGTAAAATGCCGGTTTAGTTGACAAATTGGCAAGCCGCCTTATAAATGACGGCTCATTTGTAAATTGTGAATGTCACGCCAGCTAATATGCAGGATTCGGACTACATCCACGCATGGGGTGTGTTCGCAATTTGAGGGCAGACCCCTTGGAGGAAATTGATTATGGCATTTGGAAACACGAAACGCGATTCCATGACCTTACTTGCTTTTGGTATTAGCCTTTGGTTATGCGCCTCATTTTCCGGCATACCTACCACGGACGCAATTACGGTGTGGGCGGATAATTTTGCTGATGGTGACTATAACGGGTGGACGGTGCATTTGGGCGGGTTCTCTGCCTCGGCGTATCAACTTGAAACAACAGGGGCCAATAACAACTACATCAGTCGTGCTAGCACTGTAGCAGTGGGAACATGGAGTTTTGACTGGCACATGGAGATGACCCCCTCTAGTGGGGGCGGCGATGTCTTTTTCATGACAGACGAACTTAACCCCACCAATAATAACTTTCCACGAACTGGGTATAGTATTACAGCGGGTTTAGGTGGGTTTACCCTTGCCCGCTGGGAAGGTGGCGGTCGGAACAATATGGATGTATATAGTAACCCGAATCCCACCGGAACCTTCTCAATCGATATCACTCGAGATTCTGATGGGAACATCCATGTGTGGATTGATGGCGCACATGTGATGGATCGTCAAAATGTCCTGTACAATACGTCGACTCACTTCTTTTACTGGGGCTTTGGCAGCGGTGAATGGATCGACAATATTGTCGTAAGCAATACTGTAGATATTGATCCACCTGATGGAACACCCACTGATCCAACTGATGGGACTACCCCCGCACCACCGGGGCTTCCAGGATTTCCGGCTGTTGCAATTGCTTTAGGGTTGGTGGCGGGGCTCACTATCACCATCCTTGTTCGAAGAAGAAAATGAAATCGGTACATTCTCAAACCTCGGCGAGTTCAACGTGGGAGGCGGTGCCTCCCACTTTTTCTTTCTCCGAGGGAACTGGTACATCAAATACTTGGACTCTAAACCGATTTTGGGATTCCTAAATGATATTAGGGGGTTGATAATTGCGGTTTTCAGATTTTGTCAAGGCGTACAATCAATTTCTTGCTAGGTCTAACACTGCAATATCAGAAGATGATTCAGAACGAGTTGAAACCTTCTATGAAACAGATTGGGTTCAGTTTCTCTTTGTTCAAACCTCTAATGATAATGCCAGAGTAAAACTTGTCATCGAATTATCTCTGCCTGGATGGGTGAGTGAACTTAGCATGAACCGAATAACTCCTCAAAGTTCAACCGATCACACTACTCGGTTACGCATCATTTTGAAAGAATTTGCAAATCATTTGAAGTATTTGCTCAAACTTAGCGAGGCTGGATTCCAACTGGGAATTATTGCAGAAGAAGGGTTCTGGAGTGCTTGGATCCTGCTTACAGGACCTCCTTCAAAACAACTGTTTACAGTGATCTTCCCTCCAACTATTTCGACTTAATTTTCTTCTTTAGGCTTTTTTCACCAATGTGTCAATGATAAATGCTAACTATAAGAAACTGGAACTGATTGTAGATCTTACCTTTATCTCTCGTTTTGGGTTATGGGGGC
>CAYFXY010000147.1:2095-2333 GCA_964347205.1 uncultured archaeon | reverse complement strand
GCTGAGGAGCGCATGGATTGGAACAGGGGCTTCTCCATGAAAATCGGGGAGCCAGGAATGAAGCGGAACAATTGCCATTTTCACAAAGAATCCTATGGACATTAAGAAGCAAATGCTTTGAATAATAATAAAACCACTCGTACTAATTAGTGCAAATTGGCTGGGCAAATCGTAAATCTCAAATGTTTGGGTTAAACCAAAGGTCCATGCGATGCCTGCTAAAAGACAAAGAGCACCA
>CAYFXY010000147.1:0-2058 GCA_964347205.1 uncultured archaeon | reverse complement strand
TGTCGATAGAGTAACCCCTACCATCCCTACTGCAAATAGAAGGAGTAAGAAGTAATACATGGCAAAATCGTGTTTCTCCTTGATGTATTCGATGCTGTAGATGGATGAAATGGTGGCTAGCCCTAAAATTGCAAGTGAGAGAGGTAAACTCAGGAAGTCAGAGAGGAGTGAGAAACCAACTGTCAAAGACCCAATGGAAAACCATGGATATTCTTCGAAAACTGGTTGTCCAGTCAAGAGTACTTGATTTAGGACGATAAGTAACAGGAAGAAAGATATGGCTAGTGCAAATGAAGAGAAGATGCCTGCACCTTTCCGTCCGAGTGGCTTCCCTGAAATAAATGTTGCTAAAATGATAAAAGCAACAATTATTGGCAACAAAAGTGCGAGAAGCATTAATGGTGTCGTTGAAGGCGTTCCTGGAAGCATATTCATGAACCTCCTAGCGTGAGCGTCATCATCCATTGAGAGATTGGATTGAGGACGAGATTAGGCCATAATCCAAGGAGAATTGCAAGAAACGCAAGAATGACGAGTGGGAATGTAAAGGATAACGGTTGGCCTGTCGCCTGAGATGTATTTGCACTTGAGGGGGCCACGAATAACCGGTATATAAGCCACAACAAGTAACTGAAGGTCAAGACAACTGAAAGCACTGCTGGAATTGCAATAATAATCGATCCTGGGACTGTGAAAATTCCAGCGAATATGAGAACTTCACTGACAAAGCCATTGAGTGGAGGTATACCGGCTAATCCAAGTGATCCCACAAGTAAAGCAGAACTGGTTATTGGTATTCGACGCCCAAAGCCACGTAAATCGTCTAATTGGGAAGTATTAGCGATTTTAATGAAGGATCCCGAACAAAGGAATAGAAGGCTCTTGAGAATTGCATGATTAACGATATGGAACGCAGCGCCACCGAGTCCAATAACCGAAACCGAAACAGCTCCTAGGAAAATGTATCCCGCTTGACTAATGCTTGAATAGGCGAGCAGTCGTTTTAACTCGACTTGTCCTATTGCTAAATATCCACCATAGACTATTGAAATGAACCCTATGACGCTTAACGGTACAGTCCATAACACCATCATAGACGGAAACCAACTGGAAATCGCTCGAACGAGTCCGTAGGCGCCAATCTTTGCCATTAAACCTGAGATTATTGCAGATACCGGTGTTGGTGTGTGGACGTAGGTGTCCGGAAGCCAACTATGTACGGGAACAAGCCCTAGCTTTACACTAAACCCAATAATCATTGCAATGGCTGCGAAACGTAAAAGATCCGCAAATGTGGTTACATTCATTAGAGCGGTGGGCAGTTCGATCAAACTAGATGTACCTGCTATTACGACAACTTGGATAATCCCGATAAGTAGAAAAAGAGCTCCAATGTGAGTGTAAAGAAAGAACTTTAATCCAGTCTTTCGAACAGCATTTCGTTCAATTCCCGGTTCGCTCCAAAAGATTAGAAGTAAATACGCAGGTATGAGAGTCAATTCCCAGAAAAGATAGAAGAAGAAAATATCTGCTGCAGCAAAGACCCCTTGTGTTCCAATATAGAGAAGCAATAATTTTGCATAAAATAGACCTGCTTTTTGGCTTCTTTCAAGATAAGCTCCGCTAAATAACATGATAAGCAAAGTTACAATTGCAGTTATGACCATAATAGGCAGGCTAAGACCATCTAACATGAAACCAAATTGAATGTTCAAAACAGGAAGCCATGGCAAAATCTCTACAACTGTTCTTCCATTTAGTATCTCATTACTTTGAAATAACAACGCAATCAGAGAAAACAAAATCGCCATCATACTTACAATTTGCCCGCTCTTTTCTCCGCGCCGATTGAGAATGAGAACCAGAGGAATAGCTAATACTGGAATTAGAATCGATAGAGTGAGTGAAAATGGCATCAGATTGAGCTGGACAAATTGCCATAATGTTTCTAATATTGGGTTCTGAATTGGAACTCACCCCTTTAATTTTCGAAGCTCTCCAACGTCAATGGTTCGATGTACTCGTGAGACCAAAATTAAAATTGCAAGTCCGACGGCG
>CAYFXY010000146.1:0-2370 GCA_964347205.1 uncultured archaeon | reverse complement strand
ATTTTCTGTAACCTATGTCTTTGAATGGTTCAATTGGCCCAGTCTCAGGAAACTCATCCTTCATTGATTTCTTTATCTATCGCACAATCTAAAACGTATCGAGCGCATGTTTGGTACTCAAGGACATCCAGAACTGACATCGTTCTATTCGAGGTGCTTCCATGAGCTGTTTTCTTGTCTCTAATATTTGAAAACTCTCGGATGGTTTTAAGCAATGTTTTCTTAGTTGAATAGCCAACATCCTCTAAAGGATCAAGACCTACTTCTTTTAACTTTAGACCAAGCTTTCTATCATCTTTCGGAGGATCACCAACAATAGCCTCCAAAGACATAAATGCACTATGAAGGGCTGTTTCTAAATGAGTTTGTTCTGATGGAAATTGAGCAGAATGCCCTGGTGAGGCCATAACATCAGCTATCTGCCCAGGATAAACATGGAAGTTTTCGATACTAGTCTTGAGAAAACGAACTGCCCTCATTAAATAATCCTTAGAAAGGACAACTGGAAGCCTTCTCCAAACTTCCTCCATTCTATATTCTGCAAATCCTGAATAAGATCCTATTGTTTCTTGAGGGAAATAAAGAACACGATCCGGCCAATCGCGGGAATATTCTAAATTTACAAGGTCATCAAGCATAAGGGGAAGCTTCTTATCAACAAGTTGTCGAGGAACTCGGAGAGTAGGTGCAGTATCGTTAGGGGCTCCTAATGGTCCACATGTCACCCATCCAATTAACAGAATAAATTCTCCAATATGAATTGCAGTTTCGTCATCTCTTTTATAGTAGGGAAATCGGAAAAAATACCGATTGATCTCATAGGAATTTGCTTCAGAAGTAATTGGAAAAACTTGAAGTTTTAAACCAATCTCTTTACAAGCGCGCTTTGCCTGAACATAATGACGAGATGTAGATTTAAAGTTAGTGGACGGAAATCCTAAGTGAAGAAGTAGATACCATACCTTATTGGTATCCGGAACCGGTGGGTGAATTTTTCTTTCAGGAATCACTTTTATTGACATAATATGAATTTATACTCAATCTCCGCATAACGGCTTTGAGATGAGCAGCGCCGGATCATTCCATCATTTGTTTTTGCCGCTGCTGCCGGCGTCTGCTCCATTGAATTGTTAGGAGCACCTTTGCTAAATCCTCTTCAATTCTTGAGGATTGACTAGAGAACTTTGCATTTGCTCAATATCAGAAAAGAGCAATGTGAGACGGTCAGAGAATTCCAGGCCAGAATTTATTCGATCAATAACTAGTAATTCCGAACTTGAGGCAATTGGCTTTGCATTCCCTAATCTCCATCTGTATTGCTCCATACCAAGTCGAGGATTATAAAAATGCATCCTATTGGCAGATTTTCTCGAACCGGGAAACACATCTTCAACACGGCTTGTCGGCACCGATCGTAAAACAGGAATTAATGAGATGCGCCGTAAAGATTTAACTCTTCGCCTTGTTAAGATTTTTATTGTGGAAGGTACATCATCCCACTGAACGATATAGCGGCTATATAGATCAGAGTTTACCCAATTAAATTTCTCTAGAGTCTTCTTTGTAAGAGAATTTTGGCAAGCAACTAGACAAACTAGAATTGCTTGTGTACCAACTTTCTTCCAAAATGTTGGAATTGAAACAATCGAAGCGCCCAATCTCCACGCATTAAACCATTCCGGTTCTTCTAGCAGAGAATACCCAAGAATACTCAATGTTCTTTCAGCAACATTGCCAATTAACTTGCCCTTTTCATAAAATGATAATGATGCAAATTTCGATCGCTCAGCTTGGAGCTTTTGATCTTCCTCGTCTAGTGTATACGACCCCTTTTTACTCCTATGAATGATCTCCTCTGGTGTAGCAAGGTCTGAAATTGCATTCCTGCGTATCCAAACTTCATGCCTCCGAAAGCACACCCTGCTTTTATAATCAATAAAATCTCTGGCTAGTCGAAATATTTCGGTTTTGTTAGGTCCTATTTGAATAATAACGAATTCTTTATTTCGGTGATTTGATTTTCCTTTTTTCCATCTCCTTCTTACAAGACTTACTTTAGGTGGAGGGAAAATCGCTTTCTTACAAAAATCCTGTAGATTATCATCTGTCAAATTGTCATTATCAACAGAACGAAATTGTGATCCATCGTCTGATACACCTATGATTATGTAGCTTGATCTATTACCATTGTTCGCCATTGCACAAATATCTTTAGCAAGCTCACCCAATGTAGATACACCACCCTTTGAGAATGCTAAAGACTTAATCTTAAAATCAGTTGTCTGATTTTCACCTTTCGCAATCAGATTTTTGAACTTTTCATATTCCATCAAATGAACCTTTGAAGCTTTTTAATAGTGCTCCTAACGG
>CAYFXY010000145.1:0-2406 GCA_964347205.1 uncultured archaeon | reverse complement strand
CAATCTTTCGGTCTTGGAAGCTGCTATGTGGGATTCGGATCAATGGTTAAAGGTGATGCTGATGTTGTACAAACCCTCGAGCTAACCGATGATGAACGAATCTACGGACCTATTGTGCTTGGTTTTCCAAAGGATATCCCTGAAGCACGCGCTATGCTGTCGAAGAAAGAAGAACCCAAAATAAAATGGATCTAATAGCCACCTAACTTGTTGGTGAAAATAGTTCCAGACAAAAATACTCCCACATTTCTCAAGCTTTCATTAATCACTTTTCCACTCTTTTCAAAAATATAAAAACCCAAAGATGTGATTTGTAGCAAGGCTATTAAGGGGATATCACTTCCCATCTGTAAATTATTAAAAGTGGTTGTATGGACTCTGATGATAAAGGACGCCCGTCTCCAGGGCATGGGCATCACTTTGAACATCGAGAAGGAGATCCTTCGTCCTATCGAAGTGTGGCGAGACGACGGCTTCTTCTTGGCATTATTCTAACCGGCTCTATGATGGGAGTTGAATTCATTGGGGGAATTCTCACGGGGAGTCTAGCCCTCATCAGCGATGCTGGACATATGCTTACCCATTTCCTCGCGTTGTTCATTGCTCTGGTCGCAATTAGGATAGCGACCCGCTCCGCACCTCGACGGTACACCTTTGGCTACTATCGGGTCGAAATTCTGGGCGGATTATTTAACGCGATTTTTATCCTCGTCATCAGTATTGTCATCAGTCTTGAAGCCATTCAACGATTCCTTTTCCCAGTGCCCATTGCTGCCTTCGAGCTCTTACTCATTAGTATTGTCGGGTTCCTAGTCAATCTCGCGACTATGGCACTTCTCCATGGAAGCAGCCAAGATGATCATAATATCAGGGGGGCGTTTCTGCATGTTATTGGTGATACCTTTTCCTCTGTTGGTGTAATTCTTGCAGCAATAATCATCATGTTCACTGGATGGGTCTTTGTCGATCCAATCGTGAGTTTCTTCATTGCCGTTGTTATCATGGTTTGGGGCATTCAACTCATCCGCACTACAACCGCAATTCTCTTACAATCTGCCCCGAGCCAAATTGACTTAGACGAGCTGGATCAACAGTTACGGAGGCAATTTCCACAAATCAAACATATCCATGATGTCCATCTTTGGGAGCTAACATCTGGGATTTTCTGTTTGTCCATGCATCTTCTAACTCAACAACTCATCGACAACGTTAACCACTTCCTCAGCGAACGTTATGGTATCCAACATACTACCCTCCAAGTAGAATGCCATGCCATCGAAGATTCTGGCGATCAACCAAATTTCATCCCAACAACAGACCACCACAAGCACCCACACGAACATTAACAAGTCTGCAGAAAGGTAAAAACTCGATTCTAATCATCGGCTGAAAAATACTTGCCATATTGGCGATGAATTTTTCCTGATACTAACTGATTAAAATTATAGATACGTGAACTACCCCGACCGGAAGGACGGGGTCTTCTCGAGATTAAGGATAAATAAATAAACGCGTTCCCTGAATCACACTCAATATGTCCTTCGAATTCAGTGGTGAAAATGGGATTAGATCATAAGAACTTTGGACGCTTAATGGAAGGTTATACGATTTTAATCGGTGTTGGGGTGGCCGTTGCCCTAGCAGGGATTATCGCTTTTGCTGTTCTGTTGATGCTGAACTTCCCGTGGTTTTCCATTCCTGTCATTTTTGTCTTCTTAGGTATGTGGATTGCTGCTGGTCAATGGAACGAAGTTGGCAAAGTACGAATTGTCGCTGGTTTTGTCGTATCTGTTACTCATCCAACCCGGATAACAACTGCAAGTAATTTACTCAACCTGAAAAAATTTGATTTCGTTCGGAGTCTAACTAAGCTGATCACGCGCGGGGCCGTCGAAGTCGATATATTCCCTGAAGTTGATGCGTTCGGTCCCAAGGGTACGAAACGACCCAAATCAGTGCCTAAAGACTATCAACCAGAAACAATTACACAATCTACTTCTCATCAACGAATCACAACTAGCCTGCAATGGATTGGACTTATTGGAACCATTATTTCGATCATTTACCATGTCGTCGGTCTCATTCGCTTCATTGGAGGTTTCTGAACTCCAAAAAACCGAGAGGAAAGGATGTGTGAGTAGATTACTTGTTTCCTTTCCGAGTGTGAATGAGCTTTTTGCTTGTCTTCCAGAATTCTGATGGCCGCCTTTGTTTACCGTATCCCATCCATTCGTCTAATTTGATCCAAAGGCGATTGAAGCGGGGGAGATGTTTGATGAAGAATCGGGCGATGTTATGGGACCAGTGACGGTTTTTGGTGAAAGGACAGGTAGTGATACAGACACTGCAGTCGTTTCCGTTTTGGGTCCAAAAGTGGTAACAGGTCTCTACGTTAACATACCATTT
>CAYFXY010000144.1:2239-2476 GCA_964347205.1 uncultured archaeon | reverse complement strand
TCTTCCGGGAAGTTTCATTACCATGATTCATGCTGGTAATAGCGATTATCTTCGTTTGCTTCATCTATTAATCAGCCAGCTTATGGTCGACCGGCCTGTGTACGTATTTGATTATCATCGACGGATAAAAAGCGTCTATTTGCAGCAACTCCTTCGCCAAAAAGGTGCTAACATCAAAAAGGCTCAAAAAAATTTGCTGCATCGAGTCATTTTAGATGAGGACCACGCTTTGAATGA
>CAYFXY010000144.1:0-2216 GCA_964347205.1 uncultured archaeon | reverse complement strand
CAGCGAAAATTTCCTCCAAAACGCAAAACTCCTACCCTATTCATGGTTGATCCTTCTGGTTTATTTCGTCGCATGAAAGGTGGAGTCAAACACTCTGCTCAAGGATTACAATTTCAATATGAAGCTGCTCAAATTTTTGCCCAAAAAGGTTTTGCGATAGTAATCTCTGATTTTGGAGGGAGACAGCTACATCGTATAGAATCTGTTGTTCCAGCACAATTAGCGAATCCTGCCACTCTTATTCTACAGTTTCTTCCTCGACGAATCCTTATTTCATAATATCAAGTTGGTTCGCTGGAATTGCTAATAGGGGTTCCACAATATGTACAAAATTTCAAGTTAGCTGCTATACGGTTACCACAATGTCGGCAAGCAATTTGTTTATCTTCTATCGGAGCTCGATCTAACATATAACTCGATAGTGCTTCGTGCGGTTTTTGATGTTGTTGTATATATTTCTCGTATTGTTTCATGCGTGATGCCTCTCGAGCTCCTGAGAAGAATGCGATTGAAAAAAGTGGTACTAGTGGTGCTACCATTGCTATTGGAATTTGAGTTAATATGCTTAGTAGGATTGGTCCTGCTAGACCTAACAATATCCCATTGTACGCTAGAAGACTTTCAACATTCAAGTATAGGGTAACTCCTAAAGTTCCGGCAAAGAGCACCAATAAATATCCAAGAATTAATGCTCCAAGAATACGCTGCCAATGTTTCCGGCGCATTCTAATACTTTGCGAAAACGAATTACCAATCACTCCCTGATTAATAACTAATAAGACAGGAATAAAAAAGAAAAGCGTAAAGAGAATTAGTGAAAAAACTGGAAAAAGGCTTGCTAACGTTAACATTACAGCTAGTGCAATTCCCGCTGCAATTGTAGAACTAAGTGGGAAACGTGTTGGAACATTTTGGGAACTGAGCAGATGTAATGAGGGTTCGGTCTTGAACACATAATCCACTGTATAGGTATTCATTATCACAACACCGGTGAGAATTACAAAGCTCTGTACAAGTCCCCATAAAAGGTTCATTCTGAGAAGATTGATTAAATTAATAAAATCAGGAACTGGGGCTAAAATTTCTAAAACAAGTAAAGTGTCCAGTGCTGCAATTATTGAATTAACTGGTATTAAGATAATTGATAATGTTAGTCCTCCGATGAAGAAAATAAAAACTAGCATGCGAAAATTATTCTGCATAAGACGAATGCTCCGCCTAAATCCTTCACCAAAGGTAACACTTGCTAGCCAATCTTTAGCCTTGAATTTCGGTGGCGCTTTGTCCTGGGTCAATATAGCGATAGTTGATGAGGGTTCGGGTTCTGACATCTCAATCCTCACAGTGAAACTAACCGGTATTTGTGGCTGTTGCTATCTTAAACTTGATGGTTTCATGCGGCAGTTCCATAATCTGTGAACAGAAAAAAATCAAATAACTCTAGTTTTCTGATTAAATTTCGCTGATAAGATTACGATGCAAAGGATGAATAGATAAATGGATGAAGACGTTCCCGTAGTTCAGCTAGACGATTATAAATGAGTAGCCGAGTAATCTGATCAAACGATTCACCGACATTTTCCCCCGAACGTGCTGAGGTTTCAAAGTAGTTATCAAACTCAAGATTAATGTGTCGTTGATATGCTTCTGCACGCGAAATTACCCGTTTTGAAGCTAAGTCAAGCTTATTCCCTAATAATATGCTGGGTGTTTCATCTGGCACAGCTTGCCGGAAGGCCTGTAACCACCCTGCAATGTTTTCGAAGGTTTCCGCACGTGTCAAATCAAAAGTGACGATTACAGCATCGCTCCCCAGGAAGTAGAGCTTGCGAACACTTTCAAAGCGAGGTTGTCCTGCTAGATCCCAAATGATAAGGCGAATCAATACATCTCCCACAACAATCTCCGAACAGTTTAGTTGAGTGCCAATGGTTTGAAGATACGAATGGTCAAAAGTTTTTGTGATAAAACGGGTAATCAGGCTAGTTTTTCCGACCATTGGGTCCCCAATGATTACTAATTTGAATGTATGTTCATTTAACGACATGAAGAGTCGCTCGCTTTTCTCGCCTGATTCTATCTAAAACATCTAGATAATGGATTTAAATTATAGTATCACTACCCCCTCAAATGCTTTGATGCCCAAATTGCTTTTCCTCAAGTCAAGCCCCTCTTTCACTGCGTTATTTGTTCTTCCCTATTATGTTTGATTATTA
>CAYFXY010000143.1:0-2485 GCA_964347205.1 uncultured archaeon | reverse complement strand
TATCTCTTGGGTCATAATTGGCGAAGGCATCGTGGCAACTTATGGTTTGCTTATCTTCTTTGCCATCTCTGCACTCTTTCCAATGGTTGTTCTTATCGCTGGATGGGCAAGTAACAGCAAATACCCTTTCATTGGAGGAGTCCGTTCACTCTTTCAACAAGTTTCTTATGAGATTCCAATGTGGATATCAGCCTTAGCAGTCGTAGTATTAAGCGGGTCAATCAACCTCACACAAATTACTACCTCACAACAACAGATTTGGTTTATATTCCCCCTATTTCTTTCGGCACTCATTTTCTTCATCGCAATCGTAGCAGAACTTGAGAGAATCCCTTTTGACTTACCTGAAGCTGAACCAGAAATTGTATCTGGATGGATGACCGAATACTCGGGTGCACCATTTCTTCTCATCTATCTAAGTTTCTATGTCAAGATGTTCACTGTAGCAGCGTTATTCACATCTCTATTCCTTGGAGGATGGCTTCCATTACCTTTTGTCGCAGGTGGAATGCTAACCCCACCACTTCCAGTTCTATTACCTAACTTTCTTCCAGAGCCAGTATGGTTCATTGCAAAAACTGGACTAGTTTCCATAGTAATTATATTCCTACGCGGAGTCTATCCCCGAACACGTCTAGACCAAATTTTACGCGTAGCTTGGTCCATCTGGATTCCACTCTCTTTTGTGGCCCTATTTCTTGCTGCATCTTTGGTAATATTTGGAATATTTCCGATAGGAGGGTTCTAAGAATGGTAAGATTACTTGATTCAATTCGACCATTGATCTCTGGACTTAAACACATTTTCTGGAACCGGTTAACTATCAAATATCCCGACCAAAGACTTGAACTTCCTAAAACAGAAAGAGGTCGCCATTTCTTAAAGTTAGAATCCTGTATTGGTTGTGCAAAGTGTGAGCGAATCTGTCCAACAATAGCTATACAAATGGAGAAACTTGAGGAGCAATATTCTGAGAAAAACAAGAAAAACCGGTATCCAAATATTGATTTTGGTCGCTGCTGTTTTTGTGATCTTTGCATCGAAGTGTGTCCCACCAACTCGTTAGAACACACGGACTTCTATGAACTCTCCAAAACGACCAAAGAGCCGTTATATCTATCACCCATTGATTTTGCGAAAAAACCTGAAGAAAAAGGTTGGCGAAAGAAACAGAAACGAAAAGCCATGCAAATCAGTCGGAGGGGATTATATCATGATTGACCTTAATGACATATTATTCTACACTGTAGCAGCAATCATCATTTTATCAGCAATCCTTGCTCTCGAATCGCGTGATCTCATTTACGGAGCTGTATCATTATCCATTACATTTGTTGGAGTTGCATTTATCTTCATATTACTTGGAGCAACATATGTTGCAATATTTCAAATCGCTATGTACATCGGAGCTGTAGTAGTTCTAATCCTATTTACAGTAATGGTGGTTGGGAGTAATCGAATTAAAGCACATGATGAAGAACGGAGTGGACGAAGAGAACGAACGCTGGAATATGGAGCAGCAATTGTTGCTGGATTAACTTTAGTTGCGCTATTATTCACTTTGGGTTCAAGCCTATTTACTTTCGCAGGACCTTATGATCTTACGTTAATCGATGTAGGATATGCCCTCTTCTCACAATATGGCCTTGTATTCGTTATTATGGGTCTTGTTGTGGCATCAAGCCTTATGGGGGCTTTGACGCTTGCTAAACTCGAATCAAGGAGGTTCGAAGATGATTCCGGTAATTAATTACATAATTTTGGCTGTAATTCTTCTGGCGCTTGGTCTTTACGGAATCATGATTAAACGTAATGCCATTCGAATGTTGTTTAGTATTGAGCTAATCTATAATTCAGTCAACATCATGGTCATTACACTAGCTCGGTTTTTCCAACCAACAGTCATTGTCGGTCAGGTTGTAGTACTATTTACGATTGCCATAGCGGCCACAGAGGCAGCATTAGGTTTAGCCCTCATAATAGTGATCTATCGTCAATATGGGGGTATTGACATCCGCAAACTTCGCAAACTTAAGGGGTAGCAAAAAATGCAAATAATATTAGACATGATATATTCAATTGTGGTGTTGCTCGAGCCAACACTCCTATTACAAACGGTTTTAGTTCCAATTCTAGCCACACCATTTGTATACTTCATCGGCAAACGCGTGGGAATTCGCATTGGGTGGCTAGTCGCAGCCCTGCTCTTTTACTCAACCTTCTTGTTAAGCTTAGGATCAGTTTTTGGAATTGTACAGACTTCTTATCCATGGTATCCTATCGGAGAATTTGGCTTCCGCCTTGATGGATTGAGTGCCCAATTCGCGCTAATTATTACTCTTCTCTCAGCCCTCATCGCTATATATTCTATACCCTACATGAAGCATCGCGTTGAAGGGTATGCAACAGCAAACCGTCAATCTGCAGCTTACTTTGCCTTGTACCTCCTTTATTCTGCTGGTATGCTTGGAGCTGTTCTCGCAAC
>CAYFXY010000142.1:2021-2502 GCA_964347205.1 uncultured archaeon | reverse complement strand
GGTGGCACGGATATGATCGAGGTCATATGGATTCGTTAACCGGAGGAAGATGTTAGTTCCACATTGAGAAAGGACAGTAGTCGAAAGCCTCACTGGTCGCTGAGAGATAATACAAAGTGAAAGATTATACTTACGTCCTTCCCGGGCAACAGTTTCAATGATCCCCTTCGAGAATGCAAGGGCTCTTCGGGCTTCCGGAGTAAATTGATGGGCTTCCTCGATAAAGAGTATGGTTGGGGGAATCTGTTCTTCTCTTCGCAGGTAGAAGAGTTGCTGTAATATTGAGGCGACAATGATCTGCTTCTTCTGGAGACTAATGGTCTCACTCATATCGAGGATAACAGCATGGCCTGGCTTCATCAGTTTTGACCAGTCCGGAGTTGCAGTTTTTCCGAAGAGTCTTAGGCTCTGGAGGTTATCCAGCCAACCTAACAGGGCCTCTCGAGTCCGGACGTTAATTGAAGGGTCCTGTTCTAGAGCA
>CAYFXY010000142.1:0-1988 GCA_964347205.1 uncultured archaeon | reverse complement strand
TTCAAGGCTTTTTCCATCAGGGTCTTGTGCTTCAGCGAGACCAAGATATTCTCCGTGAACATCAAGGACCAGTATCGCAGGTCTACCTTCGCCGACTTTACGCGTGAGCAGTTCTTCAATCATTACTGAGGCGGCATAGCTTTTCCCGGCCCCACTCATCGCAAGTAACGCCACGTGTTTTTGGTACATTTTTGTTAAATCAAAGGTGGCTGAAATATTATGAAATAGAAGTCTCCCTAATTCCACTCCTGCTGTTGAAAACCCAAGGAAGTTACCGAGAATTTT
This sequence comes from uncultured archaeon, assembly GCA_964347205.1. Lineage (GTDB taxonomy): Archaea > Asgardarchaeota > Hermodarchaeia > Hermodarchaeales > Hermodarchaeaceae > Hermodarchaeum. The sequence continues at coordinate 1,703 of CAYFXY010000142.1, read as the reverse complement.
CTCATCTGGAGTCGTCACTTGGGCACCAGGTGATGGCGGATACGTTACCCGTTTCACTCCAGTACTATCAAAGACTCCCAATGGGCGTGCTTCTGCAAGGACGTATTCCCACCGGTCAATGGGAAATATCGCCTCAAATGGTTTACCAGATCTGGTAAATTCGTGAACAGCATCCACTCGAGAGAAATAACGATTGGTTTTCAGAATTTGCTCAACATGAGCAATGACAAGTCCTTCTTCGGTATCAACTGACACATATTGACCAATATGCACTGGGATGGGCTGTTTTCCTAGGTGCTCCTCTTGTTTTCCTATAACGAAGGCAATTTTTTCAGTATTGGGACCATCCTCTGTGCATACAATGGTTCCAAGGGTTTCCGAGTTATTCATTCCTTCTCAGCTCGAGTTGTGAATGGTTAATTCTCATTTTACATTAATGAAATGGCATTCGCTCCCGTCGAAGTTTCAATAAATTGTTGGGGAAACCGATCCGTTGGGCAAGTTGGTGGAACATAAAATCTAAATCTCGCTCAAAGAGACGGGCCTGTGAATCAACATCAATTAGGACAGCAGGTAGGGCCAATTCCTCATTATCGGATGACATTGGAACTAGCATGGCACTTACTTTATTCACCGTTGTAATCGGATCATAATCACCTGTATAAACATCGACTCGAAGCGGGTAATCATATTTGGCTGTTCTTAGATAGAAACCTACGATTTTTTCGCGTTCCATAACAGGTGTGGTCATATTCTGCGTATTGGATTTGGCTCTTGGATTTTTAAATCGAAAAATTGCTGATCGTTCGCCAACATCAAGAATTCGGAAGAGAAGGTCAGTGTCATAACTACTATTCATTACGAAGCGGTAGTCCATCTGGAGGAGCGGATTCAATTCTGGATACTTCTTGATTAAATGTGGCATGAGTTCACCCAACATCTTTACAAACCGGTTACTACGACTATCCTTTACGATTCCAGCAAGAAGTATCGCCTTTTCTTTAGTTTGTTCAAATAATTGTGAGTGTAATGTTTGTATCTCATGATATTTCGTTGACAAGGGCGAGTGGGCTGTGGGACGATCACTGATATGTGGAGTAAGAGTGCCATCTAATAACAAGAGATCAATTGGATGTTGGTCAATAATCTTTAGTGCTAATTCTAATTCCGTTCTTATTCTCTCGAGTGAGGCATTCACTTCTGCCTCGATGAGATAATCTTGTGCTAGTGAGATGTCTGATCGCAAGTCTAGTTGTAAACGGATCGTACGAAGAATACTAGCAAAGGCGGTTCGTTTTTTCTCCAATGATTGAATTTGCTCAGCTAGGTTATCTAATACCTCGTCGAGCGCCCACAACTCATGAATAGGCCTCATCTCCTTTTAGTTGACAGGTTGACCCGTCTGTCAAAACGCCGGACCGGCTATAATAAAAACCCTGTTAACACGTTAAAAACACAACCAATGTCCTCATTAATTCCGTCTCCTGAGGATGCAGAGGCAATCCTTAGGCGATACATCTCAGATGCTAGGATTCTTGACCACAGTTTTTCAACTCAACAGAAGTCTTTGATGATCGCTTCTCTGATATCATCAGCGGTTCAGGTAGATTCCGAACTGGTTAGCCTTGGCAGTCTTCTTCATGACATTGGACGCGCTAGAATACACGACATAACCCATGGATATATCGGAGGGCAAATTCTTA
>CAYFXY010000141.1:407-2515 GCA_964347205.1 uncultured archaeon | reverse complement strand
GCTAGCCATATTCTCGTATACAAAAAGGCAAGACAAGACATCCAGTTTTTCTTGATCGGCGCCGGGACAGAACTTGACTTACTCAAAGCCTTCAGCCGAAAACTGGGAATGTCAGACTACATCACCTTCACCGGCAGACTACCCGACCAGTCTATGCTTGAGGCGTTGTGCACAGCAGATTTATGCGTTAATCCAGACCTTCCTAACGAAATGAATGACAAGTCTACGATAAATAAAGTTATGGAGTTTATGGCCTTAGGTAAGCCCATTCTACAGTACGATCTAACAGAGGGCCGCATTTCTGCCCAGGAGGCCTCTCTTTATGCTCATCCCAATGACATTAACGACCTCGCCGAAAAAATAGAGTACCTGCTCGAACGCCCTCACAAACGTCACCGAATGGGAACTTTCGGGCTAAACCGGGTGCGAAATGAGCTTCATTGGGGTGTCGAGGCACCCAAGTACCTCAACCTTTATGATCGGTTGTTTCACCAAGCCCGTAAAACCTGACTTTATTTCGACGATGGATGGATTCTTTTATTCCTCTGAAACTCCAGCTCTCAAGCCGTAATATAATAGTAATAACACTACTTCTCACCAACAAACAGTGACAAAAGGAGTACCCCATGAATCCCGCGCAAACATTTCAGCAGTATCTGACAACAACAAGCGTCCACATTCCCATAGTATCGTTCGCAATTAACTTGTTTTTATCTGCAGTACTATCGTTCATCCTAGCTATACTTTATGAACGATATGCAGATTCTATTTCAAATAGAACAATATTCGCTAGAAACTTTCTGTTAATAACAATGACGACCATGCTAATTATTTCCATCGTAAAATCGTCACTCGCACTCTCACTGGGGCTCGTTGGCGCTCTATCTATTGTACGATTTCGTGCCGCTATAAAAGAGCCAGAGGAATTGGCATATTTATTCCTTGCTATCGGGATTGGACTGGGATTAGGTGCAGACCAAGTGACAATCACCATCCTAGCCTTTACTATCATTAGCTCCATTCTCATGCTCAGAAAATATTTTCTATACAGCACACAAAATACTCAAAACCTACACCTAACCATTTCCAGTCATAATCCCCACAGGATTGAATTAGGAGAAGTTCTCGATACTCTTAAGAGACATTGCTCATCCGTCGATCTAAAAAGATTTGACGAAACCAAAGACGCTCTTGAGGCTTCGTTTTTCGTGGAAATACACGACTCCAAACAATTGCTCGACACAAAAAACGCTCTACGGGAATTAAGTGAATCACTCAAAGTTTCTTTCCTCGATAATAAGGCAATCGTTTAGTTCTATAAGCACAGTAAAGTGTTTTTCCGCCGTGCACCATTCATACGTTTCTTTAATACCACAATCAGCAACAACGGCCCCACTTACACCATTGATCCAAGAGCATATATTAGTAAAAGGTCGACGGATGCTATACTTCACTAAACACATGGATTGCCGACAGAAACCTAGCTTTTTCTACCTCATAGTGTCAAAGGAGGACAAACAATGATCCTCAAGCAGCGAAATAATTCATCATTTGTATTTCACGCCCTCCGTTACATTTCTAACAGCCGGCCTCCGATACGCTGGACGTTAACCATGGCACTTGTGCTTTCTTTACTCCTCCTTACTAACCTCGCAAGCATCTATTACGGGATGTACTTACAAAAAACAGGAAAAACCATCACGCTAAAGCGGTGGGCGTTGAGTCTGGCAAACGATAACTTAAGCTTCATACCAAACTTCTTTTCCGGTTTGTTGGCTAACCCAAAGCATATCGACATCGATATAAAGTTCAAGAACTTCCAGAAGCTTGCCTATAAGAGAGAACAAGCCTTAAAGCACGGATGGTTGCTTCCTTCCCAAGAAGACTGGGTGCCCGCAACCATCAGGTACAATGGAGAAATCTATAGAATGGACATCCGTCTAAAAGGCGATACTCCAGATCATTGGAAGCGTGATACCATGTGGTCATATAAAATCAAAATTAAAAATAACAAAACTCTTTTTGGCATGACAAAATTTGCCATCCAAGATCCCAGAACACGGTTCTATTTGAATGAGTGGATTTTTCACAAATTACAACAATATTAC
>CAYFXY010000141.1:0-397 GCA_964347205.1 uncultured archaeon | reverse complement strand
GATTCACCTACGGTACGACTTCATTGACGTCACTCTCAATGGTAGGCATCAAGGCATTTATGCCATCGAGGAAAATTTTGAAAGGCGGTTGATCGAACATAATCGTCAGCGAGAAGGAATAATAATCAGATTTACTTCAGGGTATAGTAACAATAACCTGCGAGGCTTACCACCGATTTACCTGGGAGCATCTCTGGATCCCTATGAGCAGAAAAGGATTCTTGCAGATCAGGATCTTTTCGACCAGTTCACCCTTGCAAAGAATTCACTCGAACTGTTTAGGCAAAATAAATTGTCGGTTTCCCAAGTCTTTGACACAACGAAATGGGCGAGGTTTTTCGCTCTCTGCGACTTACTAGGAAATAAACATGCTACGGCTCTAGACAATCTAAAGTTT
>CAYFXY010000140.1:316-2649 GCA_964347205.1 uncultured archaeon | reverse complement strand
TGTCCACGATGGTCACGCCGTGAACATCACCTATTACAACTTCTTCAATGACACCGCAGAACCACTTAACCTAAGCTTCTCGATTGTAGAAAACCTGTTCTTCGAGGTCCGATGGAATAACACGCCAGCGATTTTTTCCTGTTGGCTCTTTCTTAGACAATTTCTTCCCCCCCCACTAGTTGCTATCGCTCTCGATTTCACGCCCTACATAGTGCCTCCTTTCTTAGGGATTTTTGGATTCGTGCTATTAATCAGTGGCGGACGAACATGGGTACACGCATTTCGAATAAGGCGGAAAGAATACGGGTAAAAGGAGAAAAAGGATGATAATCCACAAACGATTGCACCGACCGAATCTGGCAGATTATGCAATCATGCTTGGATGCATCGCCTTATTCCTCATGGGGCTTGGAACTATCTTCCTGGCAGGCATACCGGCCGCATTTTACATCGATACTAGTGAAGTTGCGCTGGGTCAGATTATGGGTGAAGTCAACACCAGAAAGCCAATTGTAAATGTTTTCCTTACGAATTTGGGAACCGCACAACTCGAACTCCAAGGATTTACTACAAACGATGTGCCAGTCACCTTGCGTATTTTCTGTTTCAACTCTTCTCTCAGTTCACCGCTCGTCTACGAAGCAACAACGCTTATGCGTGAGTCTCAGATTAGGGTTGCTGTCCACGGGGATGCAACAATCCAAGTAGCCTACGAAGAATCTGATGCCCTTTTCATTTACTGGCTTATCAAAATCGAATACATCCCTCGTTTCGTGAATACTGTCGCCATCACCTAAGCTTCGTTAGCCCGTACATTCTAGCGGCGGGCATCCTACTCCTTGTGCCCAGCCTTTGGTTTCTCCGACAAGACCGCGGCTCGCACAAACTTTACAACTAAACAAGGGAGATAGAACCAATTGATGTCTCGGACAGTAGATCAGCTCAATCACATAATCAATGATCCATTTTTCGGTTGAGAACCTAATTGGGAGATAATTCTTAATAGACCATCATGCCAATTGAGAGAACCAGGCGATTCGTATGCGCATTACACGAACTGGTTGGATTTTCCTCATAGTTGGAGTCTTACTTTTTATTCTCGTGACGATTCTAGCCCCTTTGACCTATTATCTTGATCCATTGTCTTTTGCTGTGCGGCTCTGCGCCCTATATGGTTTTGTAGCCCTCGCCCTTGCAACAAGTATCACACCTTTTCTCAAAGAAGTTACCCAAGCCTTCGGTCGACCCTTTCTTCGCATCCATCACCTTCTTGCCATCTTTGGCATTATCTTCGTCACCTTACACCCTGTCTTCTTCGCCATTTCACAAATGGATATCACCGTATTTCTTCCCCGATTTGATTCATGGCAAATTTTCTGGGAACTTGCTGGGCGTCCCGCCCTCTACATCCTCTACATTGCCACTTTAGCCGCCCTGCTCCGCAACATGGCACCCAAATACTGGCGCTACTTCCATGTCCTCATGTACATCGTCCTTTTCTTCGCCATCGTCCATGGTAACCTCATCGGCACCGACTTCCAAAACCTTGGCATTCTCATCCTCATGGACGCCCTCTTCGCCACGGCCATTGGTGCCTTTATCCTCAAACGGTACCGCACCTATCAGCGAACCCGCCCAAAATAATTGATGCCTAAATGAACTCAGTTTTCGAAGAAAAAACTCTCACCTTTTTAGCAACTTCACGGAGTCTTCTCTTGAATTAAAGGAGATTAGTAATCCTGCATAAGATCAATTTTGCAGTGTAAACTTATATACAACATCAAAAGGAACAGGTGGTAAACTCTTCTTTCTAGAGCTATTTAGAAAGTCTTAGGGGCGCATTTTAATGGAATTTAAGCAAAAAAGAATAACTACCATTTTCACTGCAATAGCCCTTCTTTTGGTACTCTCGCTCCATCTACCTTTACTTGATACGGTGGGCGCTACTGTGGTATTCTCCGATGACTTCAATGACGGAAACTATGACGGCTGGGACACCTTTGGCACTAACCGGAATTATACTGATGATTTATGGTATCCCACTACCGCGAATTTCTCAGCAGCGGATAACACACTCAGGGCAACAGGACCCGTCGGGAACGAGACCGATGCTCAATACAACTGGGCTTTCCATACAAGTTCAACTGCTTATGGGAACTGGAGCTTTGACATCCACATTGTTGATAAACCGACTGGGGTCATCTCAATCTTACTTATGTCTGACTCCAATAAACCATGGTCGGTAGCAAGTGGTTTTCCACCTCCAAACGCTACTGCCACCTATGAGATCCATATACTCACCCACGCTCGATCAGGGTGGTCGGATCGACTCA
>CAYFXY010000140.1:0-289 GCA_964347205.1 uncultured archaeon | reverse complement strand
GGACACTTCAGCGTCTATCTGAATGGCACTCTGCGACTCGAAGCGCAAGACAACACAATAACCACCTCGAATTACTTCGGTATCTTGCTTGAAAGTGGACAAGCCCTCGACAATGTTGTCATCGATAACGGCACCATTCCAACTACGCCAACTACGCCAACTCCGACAACGCCTTTTATACCGGGATTCCCCCTTCCAGCGCTAGTCCTCGGGCTCGGCTTGGGTCTCGGGCTCATCGTAATTCTGCGTCGACGTCGCACATAATCGACCACTGTAGGGCACATGCCCT
>CAYFXY010000139.1:349-2670 GCA_964347205.1 uncultured archaeon | reverse complement strand
CACAATACACGGATCTTCACCGGGTAACAAGCCAGTCAGAAGTACCTGTTTTTGCACAACATCTCGATTCTGTCAAACCTGGTCGTGGAACTGGCTCAATCTTAGCGGAATCTCTTATCGAAGCAGGAGCTATTGGAACCTTATTAAATCATAGTGAGCGTCAATTGAAATTAGTCGATTTAGAAGCCTCTTTGGTTCGAGCTAAAGAAGTTGGACTTAAGATTTGTATCTGCAGTAATAATCAAGCTGTCAGTGGAGCCGCTGCTGCCTTGGATCCTGATTTCATTGCCGTAGAACCTCCTGAACTAATTGGAACTGGTATTCCGGTAAGTCAAACCCAACCTGAAGTAGTTAGTGCGACTGTGGAAACAATTCATAGGATTAATCCCAATGTTATTCCTCTATGTGGTGCTGGTATCTCAACGGGAGAAGATGTAGCTGCAGCACTTAGGCTTGGAACTAAAGGCGTATTGCTGGCCAGTGGGGTCACAAAAGCAAAAAACCCGAAAAAGGTTTTACTTGATATGGCTAATCATGCCAGATAAAGAAAGAGAGCGGTTGCTTGTCTCATGAGCTAGCGCTGTCGTTTGTCAATTTCTGCAAATAGCTGTAATTTTATCTGTCGGTGGTTCTTTAGGGCAAGCTTCAAGTCTTGGATAAGGCTGGTCATTTCCGTGTCGCTCACCTTGATGGTTTGAGCGTTGCCTTCACCATCCGCAACACGAATGAAAAATCCACCTTCTTTCACAAACCGATCTTTTTTAGTTTCTGGAAGAAAGCCATCCACAGTCAAAACAGATGAAATTTTTTGTTCGAAGAAGTGTACAATTTCAGCGACTTTCGTCATCGCGATTTCACCGAAATCTATTGTAACAGAACTCCCTATTAAGGTCCCCTTTCATTATTGATTCTGCAGTTTTCGATTTCCAATCACAATGCAAAGTTTTTGTTCGACATGCTTTTATGGATTACAACGTCTTCCCATTTAGCAATTTCCACGGTTCTTCGCGAACAGAACTGTTAAGTGCCAAGAACCCCCCCAGATTCAGTGAGGAATTATTAATGCCTGGAAATCCTAATCCCGAAATTTTTCTTGGTTTTCGCGCTGAAGAAAAGGTCATGAAATCAGCCCAAAAGCATGCAACTAATGTTGCCAAAATGCTTCAAAAACTCCAAGAAGCTGTTTCCTTTAGATTAAACGGTCTAACTAAGGAGTGTAACCAGGCAATAAAAGAGATTTCAGAACTCGAAAATGATGCAGACCAGCTGCGCCGTTCTATGTTACGTGATCTATCACGCAGTACTCTTGAGGCCGCAGATCGGGAAAGTCTCGTACGCTTAGCGAAAGCTTTGGATCGAGTAGCAGATTGGGCGAATGACGCCGCACGATTGTTAGCGCTTCTTCCACTGAATGAGATCAGTTCCAAGTTTAAAGCACATTTAAGTGATTTTACTCAACTTTTGACTAATATCGGTAATGGGTTACAAGGGGCCATAGAAGCGATAATCGACGACCTCGAGAAGGCTAAACGCTTATCCGATGAAATTGAAAATTTTGAAAAGAAAGCTGATACTCTATACACAAAAAGCCTGCGATGCCTTCTTGAACTAGAAAAAACACATTCAGCTGCAGTGGTCGTGCTCGTAAGGGATTTCTTACACAATCTTGAAAACACAGCTGACACCGCTGAAGATGCAGTAGATCAGTTACGTATCATAATACTTCGTCACATGTAATCTTCCTCATTAAAATCTCAGGTTTTGGCGATACAAAAAATCTGGAGAAATTAGAAATGCGATGGTTTAAACGAAAGAAGAAAGAGAAGCCAGAAGTGGTTGAAAAACCACCTGAAGAAGATCCCTCAATCCTGGAATCTCCCATTTCAACACAAGAGGAACCGGTTCTTCCTGAAACCTCAATTGTATCACTGACTAACCCAGTCCATGCTTTCATTCAACGACTCAATGACATGCTTATGGATTCCGACTTCATTGCGAAAGCAAAGACGCTTAAAGAAACTCGATTACAAATGATTGTGGGTGGTGAACCGCTCCTCTTGAGTAAAACGGGTGTGAATCCCTTGAGTTTAACTCACGAACGAAGTACGCGATCTGACGTATTTATTCGTTTATCTGAAAATGCTGCTGAAATATTAGCAATGACTTCGGGCTTCACTGAATTTAAGAAAGCTTACAAGAAAATGGTTGGGGTCACCGGAGCTGCATCCTATATATCAATCAAACTACATACACCACTAGATGAATTACGGGCAAAGGGTTACTTTAGCATCGAACTGCTTCGAACCCTCATTGACGCTTAA
>CAYFXY010000139.1:0-339 GCA_964347205.1 uncultured archaeon | reverse complement strand
GCTACGTTCTCTTCAATCATAAAGCCAAAGTTATTGGAAACCTCATGTCGATTCCAAAATGTGATGAACTTTATGGCCTTTCTTCATACTAATTATGCTCATATTCTCACGAGGAATTTGTAAAGCCCTTCTTGAGGATATCATCTAAGATCACTAGGACGAGTAATGAATTTTTAATTCACAAAAACCAGTGTATTGGTCAGAATCGATGGTGCTTAAGTGACAGAACAACCCCCCCCACAATCTCGAAAACGACGAATAATTCATGCCCTCCATCTGCTAATTAGCCACCATGATCCACCCTACATGAATCGCTGCTGGCATATCACATTTCGGGGA
>CAYFXY010000138.1:1010-2695 GCA_964347205.1 uncultured archaeon | reverse complement strand
CCCCAACCAGAGAATCCAACGCTAAAACTATAAGGACCCATTCTGCGCCCGAGTATATTGCCGTTCCAGGTCTCAGAAGTACTATGTACGAACTCGATAATGATATGACTCCTACTGCCATCGGAAGGGCAAACATCAACACCGTTTTCATTGATGCCGTCACGTCCTCACTTCGTCTCTCTGTCAAGATTTTCGGGTAAAGTGCGTAAGATAAGAAGCCGGCATGAGTGATGACGTTCGCAATCTGAAGGGCGGCATAGTATATGTCCATACTACTAAATCCTCCGAAATAAAAGAGCATGATGAAAACGAAGTTTGTGATCACGCCTCCCACAACGCTGTATATGATCAAAACTGAACCTTTAAGCCACTCTTTTACATACCCCCATTCCATACGCTGTTTTAATTCGCTCGCAAAGAGTTTGAAGTAATAGACTGCTTGGACAGAGAATGCAATTATAGTACTTACCAGCGCTCCTAGAAGAGGCTGACCTAGCTGAACAATTATCACGTAGCCTAAAATTACTCTGACCACCTGTTGCAGAATCAATCCGAAGCCCACCGACTGGGGCGTACGGGCTTGAAGGCATGGTTCAAAGACTCCTATCAGATACAGCTCAACTATTTGAATCGAAACTATGAGGTAAAAAGGCAGGTATGCCGCAGGATTAGGGACTCCAGCTTCGGAAAGAAGCGATGGCAGGATAAGCGGGATAATAACGAGATATGCAGCTGTGGTTATTAAGGAAAAAAGCAAATTTATTGCGAGTCCCGTTTTAGTTGCTCCTTCTTTTCCTCTTGCGACACAACGCATGACCCAAAAGGGCACGACTCCAGCCAGCAATGTGAAGTAAGGAAGAACGGTGTTAATGTTTGCAAATATGGCGTATTCTGGGCTATCGGCTGCAATTGCTCGTCCCAGCATAAATTGAAAGGCCAGTCCAGTTGCCACACTGATTAATCTGGCAGCAAATATGACGTAGCCTGAGTATTGCAGTCTTATCTCTTTTCTTGCCACATGGACACCTTTTAATTTATTTCATTGCATACTTCCAATTTAGTATTTAACTTTACGTCAGAGTACGACCAATTTCGCAACTTCCTTGTGTTGCAAGAAGGCTTATGGTTTTAAGCAAAGTTTACTTAACCTGAACTTGTTGAAAGACTTTGGCTAACTTTTGAGTTAATACTTTTCTATCGTACTCTGAAACGTCGCCATCTACACCTTTCAAGGCTCCGCTTTTCCAATCCTGAAACAATTTGAAAATGGCTTGCGCGATTGCACTTGTATCCCGAGGATGTACAATTACTCCAGTTTTGGTTGAGTTTATTATATCTGTAGCAGTTCCTGGTGGTGCGATTGCCAAGATTGGTCTTTTTGCGCCTAAATACTCAAACACTTTTCCGGGAATCGTGAGCGGCCCAACTCTCGCATCATATACTTCGTCTGAGGACATTATTAATAGGAGAACATCAGCGTTAGCCATAAGCGTCAGGATTTCTTTATGCGACTTGTAACCGAGGAGTTTTACCACGTTTTTTAACCCAAACTTTTCTATTAAAAACACAGCTTTTTTACCAGGCAATCCTGCAAACTTTACTTGAATCTTGGTTTGCATTTCTGGTTTTTCTTCTAGCAACTTTCTGAGAGCCTTGAAAAACTGTTCGCCTGTTCGCGGTCCATA
>CAYFXY010000138.1:438-1000 GCA_964347205.1 uncultured archaeon | reverse complement strand
TATATGTGATTACAAATTTTTCTTTATCCTTCTTCACTGTCAGATTTTTGAAGTCTTCTGGGTCAAATCCGTTTGTTATCGTGTCAATTTTTCCTTTAGTGAAAGGGTATTTTTCAACTAACTTAGGTTTCATTGGTTCAGCGGTTACTATTATATGGTCAGCAGTTGCTAAAACGAGCGTTTCCATTTTATCCTCTATTTTTCTGTGAAACTGCGATGGATATTTCGTGAAAACATTTTGTGTCCATGGATCTCTATAATCCGCTACTAGGGGTTTTCCCGTTTTCTTTTTTAGCAAGAACCCAATTAGAAAGCTTGTAAACATTGGGGCGGTTGCGTAAACTATGTCGATGTTTTCCTTTTTAATTATTTTTTCTCCTTGCCGAACAGCAGAATGCAACCATCCAATGTTCTCATCTGGAATGTAAAACCATTTGAGATTCATGCCTAGCCGTCGCGGCACTCGAAGTATCCTGTGTTCAAGCGAGAATGTTCTGTAAACCTTGGCTTCTGGCGGAATTTCTCTAAGTAGTTCGGCGTCTTTTAGCCCGTGCAAAGGGTT
>CAYFXY010000138.1:0-366 GCA_964347205.1 uncultured archaeon | reverse complement strand
GTGGTCACCTCCGCTGAGAGGCGGAAAATGGTAAGCTACTATCAACACTTTGTTCATAGTTATCAATTCATGGTTTTGTCAATTTTGTTTTTTTGCAGATTATAGAGCCTACGTTGTTTTCTTTGAAAAAATGTAGGAGTTAACGCCATTTTTCTCAGTATCCACAGTAGCTGAACTTCAGGTTCATTGGTTACTAAAGCCAATTTTAATCCTTTAAACGGACTAAAAGCAAGTCCTGCTAAGTATCTGTAGGTGCTCATTCTATCCAAATACGTGTTTTCTTGTGTTAGACTGTAGAATGTCACAGTGTGGCGAACAGCATCAAATATGTCACCGTGGAGGTGAGTTGAAAGTGCGTTAACGTCT
>CAYFXY010000137.1:2270-2696 GCA_964347205.1 uncultured archaeon | reverse complement strand
TCGCTTGCAAAGGATTCGTCCTCCATTCCAATTTATTGGGGCCTCCGCCCCCGTTCCTAATCCACAAGAATTCGCTGAACTTTTATTTGGACGCCCCGTTACTTCAATTATCTGTAAGACAGGGAAGAAAGGCATCATACATTTTCTCATGTTATATCCTGACCGCATCAGTCAGAGTACTATGATCGCCAGCGTGGCCAAGGAATTAGTTCGTCATGACCTGAAGACCTTAGTCTTTGCGAACACCCACAAGAACGCGGAAGTCATCAACTTAATTGCGCGTCGTACGCAGCTTTCAAGTGCAGTTCATCGTGCAGGGCTCCCAATGGCGTATCGTCGGAAAGTTGAAGATGAGTTTCAAAGTGGCGAGTTAGATTTGTTGGTTTCAACACCAACACTCGAATTAGGCATTGATATTGGAGATCT
>CAYFXY010000137.1:0-2260 GCA_964347205.1 uncultured archaeon | reverse complement strand
TCCGGAAAAATGATTCAATAAGTACATATTACCGAGAACATCCAGATGATTATTTCACCGATATTGATGCAGCCTATGTGGAACCCCATAATGAGGTAGTAGCTTATCATCAGTTAATAGCAGCAGGACTAGATTCACCCCTCGAAAAAAGTGAATTTAGCGAATTTCATTCAATTCTTCAAGCACTCATCAGAGAAGGGCTCTTAACTGAGTTTAAAGGGAAACTAAAACCAAATATCATCGAAGCGCGTCGTAAACTGGCTCGTTATTCTATTCGAGGAATTGGAGATAATGTACAAATTATCTATGGAGGAGAAATCATCGGCGAGCGCCAAATGCCCATCGCCATGGGAGAACTTCACCCTGGAGCTTATTATCTTCATGCAGGAACAACTTACGAATCTTTAGAGTTCGAATTTCGGCATGGAGTAGGTCGCGCAGTGATGAAACGCTTACCACAAAGTCACCGAGAAATGACACAACCACTTCGACACGTCAATCCAACAATCATCCGTGTTCAACAAACTCGACAAGTATTTGGGGTAACAGTACATTATGCAGATTTACAGATGACAGAAGTCGTAACAGGATACGTAATTAAAGACATCTACAATAACAAGATTCTCAAAACTAAGGATTTAGATACACCACTCCAATTCACATATCCCACGAAAGGATTCTTTTTCACAGCACCCCACCCGATCAAAGCGATTAAAGCTGTACTACTAGAACTTCAACAACAACCCAAAATCAAGAAATTGAGAAATCACAAGAATGACGAAATCAATGAAGAGGAACTAATAATTGGAGGGTTTCATGCTCTCGAACATACACTAATAGAAAGTAGTGATATGTTAACAGGTGGAGGTAGTCACGCAATTGGAGGCGTCTCCATGGGCACTACAGGTCTGATTTTCATATATGACGTAAGCCCTGGTGGTAGTGGTTTATCAAAACTGCTCTTTGATCGCTTAGAGGAAGCACTTCGCCGGGTTGCCATCATCATAGAGGATTGCTCTTGTGAAGCTCTAGAAGGATGCCCGGCATGCACTTATTCGTATCAATGTGGAAATAATAACTATCCACTCTTTAAGGAAGGAGCCCAGAATTCAGCAACGATGATTCTTGAAGGTATGAAAATCACAACCAAAGCTAGTCCAGAGCTCAGTGAGAATCCCCTAGTATAGAGAGCATATTAGAAGTCAGGGGTAACCATCGCCCCAAATTTAGGGAACAAAACTCTACCCAATGAATATTCATCAATAAAGTTAGTGCATCTAAATCGAATCTAGTGCCAGATCGGAGAAACAATCCGTCACCAAGGTCTTGTGCCATACTATTTCACAACCTACCTTATTGGAGCAGGTTGTTTGGGTTTAAAAAATAAATAGACTTTGTTGGTAAACCCAACATTTTAAGATTAGCGAAGCCTCCTAAATTAATGCCTTCTTATTACTAAGTGAAGGACGGGCTTCCGATGACACGGTTTAAGTATTACACTATCTATCGGTGCAAGAATTGTAGTGAGCATATCCGTGTCCATGGAAAGTTAGCCTCGAAACTTGTGTTGCCTGCTGGTGTTCAATTATGTTGTCATCGACCCCGATTAGTGAGAGACCGTCAAGTGTTGATTTCAGAGTACAAGTCTGAGAAAACTCCTAAACCAAAAGAAGCTCTTCACAAGGACAAAATTAAGCAAAAGAGCTTGGTGGATTATTCATAAGGTAAATGACCAGTTTTTATGAAATTGCTCAAAGAACATTATAACGGGGATGATTAAGCGCTTTCGGGGTGGGAGCGGGATAGGCTCCATCTGGAGTGGAATAAGCTAAAAGAGCATCGGTGACGGAGACAGCCGTGAAGAAACGAGGAGCGCGACGAAGTGGACCTGCAAGAACAAAATTTGCCCCATGACATTGTAAATAAGTACACAGAGCAGGTGCTAAATATCGCTTAGCAGCAGGAGAAATGATAGAGGCCTGTTGCCAGATTGCAACACTATTAGCAGACCCCGCTCCAACGGGAAATCCAAATTCGGCCTTGACAAACTTCATAGCCATAGCGGCAATACTAAGTCCCGCTAAATCTAGGGCCACAGTATCAATTAAGATCTTAGTAATGTTTGCTTTTTCTGCTTTGCTCAAAAGCCCATTACGACCATCAATGCCTTTGAGAACTTCGATGCGACCTTGAGGACGAATATCGAGAGGATTGTGAGCCAAGATAATTGCTGCCTGAATTTTTGCATTTCGCAGTGCGT
>CAYFXY010000136.1:1522-2731 GCA_964347205.1 uncultured archaeon | reverse complement strand
TGAGATTAGAAGACAATGAGTTGTTTCCACTAGTTCCAGAATTACTGTCGAAGAAAGAGCTGAATGAATTAGGTAAAGCATTTTTGGCGATGGATGCGCGAACGGGACCCAATGTCCATAGATTCTATGCAGAACGTGTTGAAAGTATTTTAAAGAAGTGATTTGATTGTCGCAAAATAATTTGATAAAATTGCTTGAGAAGCAATTGGAACTTGAGCGCGCCGCAGCAAGAGCTCTTCGAGAGGAAATGAAGGATATCGATCATCATGGAATTAAAGCCCTTTTTGAAGTGTTGGCTGCAGATTCGACAAAGCATGCAGGTATGGTGCGCATGATGTTGGATTGGCTGAAATCAGGTGAGCTCTCCCGAGAGACATTTGTTAGTACGTGGCAACAACGGAACAAAGGATTAGAAGCAATTAAACACCATATCCAACGAGAAGAGAAGATGATTGACTTGTTAAAGGATGAGGTAATAGCAGCGAAGGATAAAGTGACCAAGATTCTACTTAAGCACATTCTCGATGATGAAAAACGGCATCATCAGATACTCAAGGAGGAAATATGGAAGTTCTAGATCGGATTTGCCAAGAGGAGAAGTCTCTTATATAGGAAAAAACTCTGTTCCGAACCACACGGCTACTGGGCGTGAAGCAGGATGGTTCGCGAAGATTTACGTAAATTGATTAAACAAGGTATTGTAATTGAGAAGAAAGCTGTCGAAATCTACAACGAGACTGCTGAATCGATAGAAAACATTGGAGTTCGAGCGATTCTTGAAGGTTTAGCTCGGGATTCTGCCAAACATCAGAGGATGTATGAGGTAATTGAAAAAGCCCTTGAAGAGGATCCGATCCGATTGAAGGATTTCTATGTCGATCGATGGACTGATAAAAAGGTCGCAAGGGTGGAATTAAGAAAACACATCGAAATGGAAAAGGCAATGATTAGGAACATAACAGATCAACTCGAGACGACCGACCAAAGAGTCATTAAGGCGATCCTTGAGAACATACTTGAGGATGAGAAGCGACATCACAAGCTGCTCCTTCAAATTATCGAATCAGTCTAGCAGAAACGTATTTCTGAGAATCCATTCTTATTGCCCTTTTCTTTCAAATCCTAAACTTATAGTGTACCAAAAAAGGAAGCCGTCCAAGCATAGGCTTTATTAATTTACTAGTCTTCAAAAAATACTAACTGGAATTT
>CAYFXY010000136.1:853-1512 GCA_964347205.1 uncultured archaeon | reverse complement strand
CACCAGAGACCGGTACACCTCCTGATTCCTTCATCCCCTCTAACCGACCAATTCTAGGTGCAGAAGAACGAGCAGCCGTTAATCAGGTTCTTAAAAGCGGAATTTTAACTGATAAATCGGGCCAGGGACCATTTGTCCAAGGCTTTGAGCAAGAGTTTGCTAATTACCTTGGTGTGAAGCATGCCATTGCTATGAACTCGGGTACAGCAGCCCTACATGCTTCTCTTCAAGGTCTTGGAATCGAACCAGGCGATGAGGTTCTCGTCCCCCCGTTCACCTTCATTGCTACTACTAACATGATTTTGCTTGCTGGAGGCAAACCTGTTTTTGTTGACATTACCCTAGATACCTATACCATGGATCCAGCGAAAATGAAAGCGGTTCTTTCACCTCGCACAAAGGCGATCCTACCCGTCCATCTTTATGGTCATCCTACCCACATGGATCCACTTCTCGAATTTCCTCAAACCCATAATTTAACAATTATCGAGGATGCCTGTCAAGCCCTTGGCTCTGAATATCGGGGCCAACCGGTAGGGACCATTGGTGAGGTGGGATGTTTTAGTCTGTATCCTAGCAAGGTGATTACTACAGGAGAGGGCGGCATGCTGTCAACAAATGATGACGAACTAGCAGAAAGGTTGCGTCGAATCCGAACC
>CAYFXY010000136.1:0-843 GCA_964347205.1 uncultured archaeon | reverse complement strand
TGGCGAGGTCGCCCCCTATGAATTCGTCATGCAAGGTCACAACTATCGGATGCCAGAGATGGAGGCAGCTATTGGCATTGAACAAATAAAACGCCTTCCGGGGTTTCTCAAGAAGCGGCAAAAGAATGCAGAATTCCTTTTTCAACAACTAGAAGATATTCAAGATATCCAACTTCCATACGTAGCCTCATGGGCTACTCATAACTGGTATCTCTACACGGTAAGGATTCCCAAACCCTTAGACCGGGATGAAATCCAGAAACAATTTCATCAAGCCAAGATTGGCGTAGCCATCTATTATGAGATTCCTCTTCATTTGACACCCTATTATCAGGGGCATTTTGGATATTCGAAAGGTATGATGCCTGTATCTGAGCAGGCAGCCCAAGAAGTATTGTCAATTCCTGTTCATCCAGCATTAACAAAAGAGGAATTGCAGTGGATTGTCGACCAAGCAAAACGAATTCTCACTTCATAACTAGACAGTGGATAGCGTCTAATTTGTATCCCGTCTCTTGCTGATGAATGGAGGCACATTTTACCAAGAGATCAATTGCCTGAGAGGGATCGTTAAGTAGAATGGTAAGTTCGATGGCTTGTTCAACCGTTTGTGTAATAGTGACCCAGAGATCTGGAGATTTCTCTCTGACAGCGATGAAGGCATTTGCTGCTGCTAAGTAACTATCACGAGCGTCAGTGCGTCTTTCAACTTTTGCCTCTAATTGAGCTAGACGAAGGTAACTATGACCCGCTTGTAGTGGAGCCCCCGCTGCTGTAAAGCCTGAGGCGGCGTGTCCCCATAATTGTTCAAGTTGATCGACTTCTTCAGCCTCTTCAAGGATG
>CAYFXY010000135.1:802-2778 GCA_964347205.1 uncultured archaeon | reverse complement strand
CAACAGGGGCATGCAGGCTGGAAAGGCGGAGAGTGGCGCGAGTGCGAGCCAAAGGCCGGCGGAACAACCAGTAATAGGCTACGACGAGCATGCCAACCAGGGTGCCAAGGACCAGATTACCCTTTTTTCTCCAATTGGACATTGAAGACTCCCATCTCAAAATTCAAGGAACATGTATACGGGTTAGCATGAGTCACGAAGACAATATACCATAGCTCAAAACTCAGAGCAGCGAGAATATCACAGTTATTAAAGAGATCCGGAAGGGCTACACAAGTTTAAAATTTGGTGTCAGCTTCCAGGTCGGGAAAATTCAGCTTATAATTTCAAAATCTAAGTAATTTCCCCTTCAGCAATTGAGAAATTGCAGAAAAGGCGGAATCTACAAGCATCAAGATCATGAATAGAAACAAGAAAATATGAGTAACGGCTAGAGGATGAAAGGGAGTTATAAGATGACAGAGAGATCATTCTTTGAATCCATTGGATACCAAGTGATTGATGATTATCTCAATGCTTCAACGTGCGAGGAACTATTAGAAATCATCGCAACCTATAGAAAACACCATGAATTGCCAGAGATTTACCGGCCAATGAAGGGCCGTTCACTGCGCTATTACGTGATCGATGGAAAGCAAATCAAAAAACACTTATCCAGGATCTGGAGGTTGTATAAGGATGGCGTAAATCCACTGGTCAATCAGCTGACGAATAAACAATTCTTACCCCTTGAAAATATCCGAGCGGGCGTTAATGTGAATATCATGCCACCAAACCGTTCCGAGTACAGATGGCATTATGACCGGACTACTATCACGGCAATTCTGTATCTTAATGATGTCGAAGGAGGGGAAACTGAGTTGTATCCCAACTATCGAATACTGTTGAGTAACACTAAATATATGACGGTCCAACGCATCCTTGATGGATTTCTTCACCTCAAGATACTCCGTGATCGTTTCGGGGAAAAAACCCAAATAAAACCACGCCAGGGAAGGCTGGTCATTATGCGGGGGAATCGATGTTGGCACAGTGTAAGATCGGTGCGAGGCGAAAATGAGCGCATTAATATCATCCTGGCTTATGACCTGCCGGGGGTGCAGTTGCCCTTCGAGAAAAGTCTGGACTCGTATCTATATACACAAGAGAAGCAAACCTCAACTGATCCCAATTATGGATAAGGTGATAACCCAGGTTAATTACAGGAGCCTGCTACCTTGAATCTCAAATCAGCCAAGTATTACTATGCAAGGGATCATTGGGATGTGGATTCATGGATTGACGTGATTTCCATTGAGTATGAAACGCTGATTAAGAACTATCCTTTTGCTGAGAAATTAGAACCACTGGCTAAAAAAAGCACAATCAACCTTTTAGACGTTGGATGTGGTACGGCAATTTTTCCATCTTACCTAGATAAAGTGTTACCCAATACTATCCATCTGACCTGTGACCTGTTAGATGTATCGAAACCCAGCTTGCGGCAAGCCAGCCAGGGACTTCATAAATTAAATCATTTCAGCGTAAATCGAACCTATGAGTCATTAATAGAAGAAATCCCGAACACATTCTCCGGATATTTGGGGGTATATGAAGTAATCTGGGCGATCCATTCTTTCACCACAGTCGACATAGGAAAAATGACCCAAGTATTTGAACGCTTACTGGATCTATTGGCTCCGAACGGCTTCTTTTTTATCTACCAGTTAACGGCAAGTTCAGCCTATCAAAAAATCAACCGTCATTATCTTACTCAACATCCTAACGGAAAAAACAGCACTGCATTCATGCAATATGAAGACACCAAGAGAATTTTGGACACCATTGGGGTCAACTATGAAGTGCACAAATACTTTTTTTATCACGAAATTGACGAAAGAAGACCCGATTTGCTGGTAATGTATTTAAAGAAGTGCATTTTAGATGATTCGGTTAATGTCTTGGACAGAGTAGGCTGTGGGCGGCTGGCCGTTGCC
>CAYFXY010000135.1:383-792 GCA_964347205.1 uncultured archaeon | reverse complement strand
GATTTCTTCGAATCATTTTTAGATGGGTTTTGGGATGGGAACAGCAAAAAATATAAAATTCCACAGACTGTTAATTTTGTCGTGATCAGGAAGTGAAGGGACAAACACCCAATGACATCTTTAAGGGACGAGTATTACTTCGCCTGCCAAGAAATCTTTCGCCGCGCAACAAATCAAACACGATGGATGATAAAAGAAGTTCAAGAATACTACCTAACCAGAGAAAGCATGACCATCTTGAGCGTTGGAGCAGGGATGGGATTATTTGAGATACCGATGTTGAGGGTACTCTTGAAAGATGGAATCGATATTTCCAAATTCGTCGGTATTGATATCAATAAATATGCATGTGAGGTCCTCAATGAAAAGTTGCAGGCGGAATTTGGGGTGAGATTGACCTACGAGGTGA
>CAYFXY010000135.1:0-252 GCA_964347205.1 uncultured archaeon | reverse complement strand
CCAAAAATCTCTAAATTTATTATCCGATCACGGCAACATTCTTATTTTCAGCCCGAATAGTGGTGGAATCAACAAAATCTATGGTGAAGTTATGAAAGATGTGAATGGCTTTGACCCATTCTTTTCTGACGACATCGAAAGGATGCTATCTGGCAATTCGATCGAGTTTTCCACGAAGGCAATCCTGGCAGATTGCGATGTTTCCTTATTGCTAAAGCCAAACGATAATCAAGATAAGATCAAATTGTTAAG
>CAYFXY010000134.1:2336-2781 GCA_964347205.1 uncultured archaeon | reverse complement strand
CTACAACACGGGGCATTCTTCGTATTCTCTTTCTATCTTACCGGTTATCAAGCCAATAGACTCGCCACTCGGCCAACTGACCGTCGCGAACCTTCGCCGTCCAAATGTTTGGTCCCTCCAACCGCTTATATGAACAGGTGGAATATCCCACCATCACCACCATATCATGTTGTACTGTGACAGAGGTGAAGATGTTTCGATAATCAGGATACTCTTCAAAGAGCTTCCGCCATCTTTTCGTATTTACAGCTTTCCCTTGGTGTACCTCTCCCGAGTTATCGATAAAGGTGTGATCCTCCGTCATGAGTGCCGTTAATCAAGCTAAATCTTGCTGATTGATTCGCTCGTTGAATTCTCATATCACATACATCAACGCAGATGTATCCACGTCAATCCCCAGATTTCAACTTACGACTTCCCTATTCTAAATCTTCATGCTTCCACA
>CAYFXY010000134.1:725-2326 GCA_964347205.1 uncultured archaeon | reverse complement strand
TATGTTGAGTTTGAAAATTGGAGCCGAATGAAATGGTAAAGAAAAAGTGGTTGTCCTTTCCTTAACACCGTGTCTGCCGAAGAGGGTGAGACGATTTTGAAATTTGGATGATTGTGGTTTGTATCGGGTCCTAGAGGAATTAGAAACGTCTAAAGGCATTTCCAAGCCCAATGGATGTATTCAGGTGAGTTTAAAATGCGCATATCGGATGGGATGTGAATGAGGTTACCCCCACCGAATTCAAAGCGGGTATCACCTGTCTCGTAGGTGAATCCGCAGCGTCCAATTGTAGCGTCAGAATTGATGCGTTCAACCCAGTAGCTCCGAACTACTGTCGCTGTTCCGAGCGAATCATACCATTGGAGTTCATAGGTGAGGAGGCCGCTGTCGCCTAAATTTAAGATGACATCAATTGCGGTCACAATATTGGGTTGTAAGGTGTCATTACGAAGGTTATGGGGGGTAATGGTGACGTTATAGAATTCCTGATAGAATGTATTTCCCTCAATGATCACTCGGGGGATAATGATTATTCCTGAATTATTTGTTAATCGGCTTGTTTCTTCGCGAAATGTATCGTAGATATCATTAATGAGATTAGGGTTTTCTTGGTATAACTCAAGATAGGATTCCTCTTTCCATAAGTAATGATCCATGCGGTATGTGTTTCGTTCTATATGTCCTCCACTGTAATAGGCGTGATACCACCAGTTCTGGTCCCCATCTATTGATTCAATAACATGCGTACTCAAGTTTGTTTCAAAATGGTATTCCATGTCAATTTGCCCTTGTGCGTCAAGGTATGCAAGAATGTCAAACATGGAAAAATGCCCTGGCTTGAACAGGTCTGGTCGAAGTGTTGTGACTTCAAGTGGATTGAAGGTAAAGATTTCTGAACCAAGTACAACTTGGGCCTGTGCCGTAGGCTGGGGGAGTTCCAAATAAATCGCAGTCACAATCAATGAACAGCCAAGTAATACAATTAGGGCATTTGACCCCATTCCTTGCCAATTTTTTCGCAGAAAGGCTAGCTTGGCACCCACCATTACATGGGTTACAATTGAAAGCACGAGAAAGATATCGAGTTGGAGATGGTACGTAAACGAGAATAAAGGATTAAAGATTGCTGTAAACCAGGCGTATCGGTTGAGTCCAGAAAGTATTACGAGAAAGGCAAAGAGGAGAATTAGCCATTTTGTGATCTGTTGCGTCAAGCGAAGCGCGTTCAGTCTTGGGGCTCGATGAGCTCGTACTTGGCGAAGTAGGTGTCGACCGCTAATTTTGACAAAAATTAGGGTATAGGTGATATGAATAGTGAAAAGGACGATGAAGCTCCATTCAAAGATAAGGTGCCAGGTGGTAAAATACTCAATATCTAAAACCCAGTGCCGTGAGATAGCGTACCCTAATGCGATAGTTATTAACGAGAAGGCTACGAGCCACCATGATATGACCCGATGAAGGGTGGTTCTGCCCCTCGTCAGTATCTCCGCCTCCTCAGAATTATTGTGCTAATGGCTACTGGAACTAGTGCTAATACTAGGCCATAGAAGAGAGGAAGGGCAAGGCGGACATTGTACGCCTGTCCTTCAGCGTTCAGA
>CAYFXY010000134.1:503-712 GCA_964347205.1 uncultured archaeon | reverse complement strand
TGATGACCAGTTTCCAAAGGCGATTTGGATACTGGCATTAAAGATCCTATACGTTGTAGAATTGACGGAATGGTCTTCAACAATCCAAGTTATGATATGTCCTAATGTGCCAGCTGTATACGTGATAACAGTTGGAGCGCTCGTGATTCTGGGTGGAAAATTGATGACTGAAACGTTAGACCAGTCAGATACAAAGTTCCCCTGTCCAT
>CAYFXY010000134.1:0-464 GCA_964347205.1 uncultured archaeon | reverse complement strand
GTTGCCAAAAAGGTGTAGTTGTAAAAGCCAAATCCTAACCCGTCGATGGGAATAGTTATGGGCACCTGTGAACTCCATGTGTTGTTCCCAATTTCTATACTATCGCGATATATTACATAGCTGGGATTGGTTGCATTATCATCGACGATGATCCATGTTAGATTATTGCCAATGGTATTGTATTCGTACCTGACATCGCCCGGCGAATTGAAAATGGTCAATTCGTTTACAAGGCTTGGGTTGTATCCCATTGAATAGAGTATGCTAATTCCGCTTCGTGGACCCGCCTGCACTCCTTCCTGCCATACGAGATGAATTTTTTGATCCTGATCCATTACAGCTCTAGGACGCCATGAATCGCTAGCGCTATTATTCGAAATTAGTTCAAGGGGACTCCAAATACTCGTCGATGCATTCCAGGCCTTAAAGAAAATGTCTAAGTCAGATCCCGCACTCAGTATATC
>CAYFXY010000133.1:0-2821 GCA_964347205.1 uncultured archaeon | reverse complement strand
GTTGGAGATGATGAAGCCGAAAGTAGTGAGACTTGTACCATTTTTGCCACAAGTCAAAATTATGTAAACGAAATCGTTATGCAAAAAGGGTCTACTCCAACTGGACCTTGGACTAATTTTACGGCTGGTAGTTATTATTCTCAAAATGATTACATTCGGATCGTTGCCAAATTAGAGCCATTTGAGACATCTCCTTTGAATTTTGGTAATGTCAGTATTTATTTTCCAAATGGTACCGAATGGCAAAATGATGATGCAGTCACGTTCTATGCACATACAGACAGTTTCGTGAGTGCCGTTTGGCAGCATACAGATATTGATGATAGTGTCCTTGGACAAGAGTGGCTCGTAAAAGTCTCCTTTGATAACTCAACCCAATGTGGGAGTCGCCAATCGCGGTTCATTGTGGTTATTGAAACTACATTCACACGAGTAGGATGGACTGATGGGGCTAGTTTTGTTTGGGGGGATGATTCCATTGACATTGAAGTCCTTTGGAATAATAGCCACACAGGTACGCCGATTCCCGATGCTAATCTTGCCCGAGTCCGGTATCTTGATCGGAATCTGGTATTTCAATTCGTGACCATGACTCCCGACATGCTTGGAGGCTATGCCACCTCTGTGCCTACAAATCTCATGAGCCCCGACCAAAATGCACAAATCTACGTCGAACTCTTTCGCTATGGTTGTGTTAATAATAGCTATAGTGAAGGGACAGAGATCACCTTTACATTCAATCTTATCAACAAAATAGAGTTAGTTATGGTTAAGCCCACTCAAAACACTGGACCAAATGAATACACGGGAGAAACCTCACAAGGTTCTGGTTTTACTAGTATTGTCAAATTTTATGATCCATATCAAAGTGCTTATGTATTAGACGAATCAGCTACATGGCCCGATGCCATCGTAAATTACACCTATTATGAACCAACAGGACCTACAAGCTGGACACTAATAGGAACAGGAGAATTTACTCATAACCCCGTGGATCGAACCTTTTCAAAAAATGATCCAAGTTATGGATCAGTAGACCGGGTAATGTATGAAGTAGCGATGCGAATTGAAGGAGCTCCTTGGGATTATAAGCAACATCAGTTCACGATTATCATTAATATCGTGTCTTGGGCTACAGATCTTGATGTTCAACGTACTAGCATTACGTATCCCCCACTTGGTGATGGGTGGACACAATATGACAACAATACCGATACCTATGAGGTCCGTCTCTATTGGAATGAACAACTCAACGTTACTGTGTTTTATCATTTTGCGGAAAATACTACCGGTATTTCAGTAGCCGATTCTCGAAAAATCCAAGTGGGTTCTGCACCGCTTGTAGACATGATCGAAAAGGGCGCTGGTTATTATTACTATGTTGTCAATACATCCTCGCTCGAGACAGGGTTAGTAACTGAGATTTTTGTGAATACCACTAAATCTGGTCATGCTTCTCAAACAGTTTTGATTCGCCTTTTCGTTGAAGATCGAAAAACTCAGTTGACCAGGCTTCCCCCTGGTTCAACGATAATAATGCCTTGGAATGGAACCTACAGCGTCAACTTCAACTATTCTGATATCGTAACTGGATCAGAGAACTTCATTAACGATTCCATAGTAACTATCCCTTCCATCCCAGGGCTCTTTACACCAACTATCCGATATTGGGACAATGGAACCTATACCATTAATTTCAATGGAACCGCAACAGAAGGCACCTACACAGTCTTACTTAATTTTTCAAAAAGTAATTACCAAACTAAAATCATCAACTATGAATTGACAATACGTGCCGTTTTCACCCAAGCCTTTGGAAGCGCAAGTCCAACCAATGTGGCATGGGGTGATAATGCGACTATCTCTTTAACTTTGAATGCCACGGAATCCGGAAATATGAGGGGTATTCCGGGTGCCAATATCAGCCTAACAAGCTTTGGAATTTGGGAAGAGATTGGAACCGACTATTGGATCTTTGATAATGGTGATGGATCATATGTCCTTACATTAAACACGACAAAAGTGGCAGAAGGAACACAAGTTTACTCATTGATTATTACTTTTACAAAAGAACATTATGAAATCGCACAAACAGCGGTCTCATTCACAGTAAATGATATTCAAACAATTCTGATCATAACCGATTATCCCGATGGGACCTTCATTCCCTACGGGGACATCTTTACAATCATAGTGGCACTCAATGACACCTCACACAGTCCAAATCTACCAATTGCGGGGGCACTTGTAGAATGCGATTGGAGCCCATTTTATCACAGTATAACCAATGCAGGAATAGGCGTTTACATCATCACTATCCAAACGGAGTTCAGTGCCATTGGAGATTATGAATTGAACATTTGGGCCAATAAACCACATTATCGCTATGTGAGCAATGTTGCGCAATTCCGGATTCAACAAATTCGCACCATCGTCCAAGCTCTACAGGATTCTCAAACGATTCCAATTGGGGATAATGTTACGTTTACAATCACCTTTGAAGACCTTGATCACCCTGGTTTATTTATTTCAGGTGCGAATGTTACCGTTACGTGGGCAGATCTTAGTATTTTTTCGATTAATGGGTCGAATGGGGTCTATGATATTACCCTTAATACGTCAAGCAGTGTTGTGGGGCCTCATAATATCAGATTCGACGTTGAACTCCTACCCTTCTACCAATCACAGACTATCTTTGTTACATTAGACATAATCCGCATTCCGCTGAGTATCGAATTGCTAGAGCCCGTTAGTGGCCAGTATGATGTTCAATACAACGTTGTTGTCATAATAACAGTGAATGTAACAGATCATGACGGCA
>CAYFXY010000132.1:2530-2885 GCA_964347205.1 uncultured archaeon | reverse complement strand
CTTTCACCTCGGAGTGATAAGTCAAACAATTCACCTACAAAATTGACCATGAAGTGGAATAAGACCGCAGTCGCTGTACTTCGTTGGTTGTTATTGTAAATCCAAGTCATCACAATAGATTGCGGTAACTTATCTAGCATATACAGCCAGAAACGCAGTGTTCCCACACCTAAGCCATGTTGATAGCTGCCTTCGATTAAAAACAACGGTAAGTGCCATAATGTCCATGCTGCGCCTAAAATTAAACTTGCGGATAAGGCATTCAATCTTACTTGCAAGCCATCTAGTGCGTAGCCTCGCCAAGCAATCTCTTCTGGCAAAGGGTATTTCTTCAACAAAGCCAGAGAGGCAGCCC
>CAYFXY010000132.1:1948-2389 GCA_964347205.1 uncultured archaeon | reverse complement strand
CAATAATCCTTGCGCTCTTGATGATTACTGTAAAGATAAAGTAGCAGAAGCGTTACAGAAGTTGGCATTATTCCCCCGGCATAGTGCAGGATCCTTCTGAGCAATCCATGCTCTTCAATTGGTGGCAATCCTGCGGGAATCCAACACACCCATGTTAGAAAAAATGTCAATCCGAAAAATTTCCAGGGGAAATTGGTTGTTCTTGTCTGGTTTATATCCATGATTACTGAGTTTGAAAATTCACAGCCGCCTAACAGCCTCGCGCTGAGGCGCCAGGGATCAGATTGAACGAAGTGAAATTGGGTCGCATCCCCGGTCCGCTCCAGCGAATAGTTATATCAGTCCTTGGTCAGAAAGCCTTTCAAGAACAAACGCGAGCCGCTCTTCAGGCGGTAATACTGGTACCCTCACAACGCGATATCCCAAGGCGCTGTAATCCCG
>CAYFXY010000132.1:1445-1938 GCA_964347205.1 uncultured archaeon | reverse complement strand
TAAAGACGGAAGCATAACGATGGTGGAAGCATTCTATCAATATCTCATTCGGGTTCAGTCCAAAGACTCGGTACCACGCGAGGGAACTGGGAACGGCTCCATCGAGAAATAGAACATCATTTGCTCCTAAACCACCCTCAATACTCAGTTGCAGGTCTTTTATACTGCGCTGTAAGAGGGCCGCATTCGTGCGAATGGGGTGGAGCGTTCGTCCTTTAGCCATCTCACCCTCTATGTACCGTCGCGCAGTCTCCGGAACTATCTGGAACCCTTGGTTGGCTAACTGATCAATCAGGGTTGTCTTGCCGCAGCAGGGCGCGCCCGCTATCACATGCCAGTTCGTCTGAACCCTGAAAGGAGTTGACAGAAGATCCCGGTCTAGCTCCGTGGCTCTAAAATCGTGTTGAGGGTTATCATGCATTTGGTGATCCTCGAATCGCATCAGAATGAGGGCAAATATGAAAGTTTTGAGCTGAGCGGCCCTGAGCTTGTC
>CAYFXY010000132.1:0-1435 GCA_964347205.1 uncultured archaeon | reverse complement strand
TCCGCTCCAGCGAGACGCTAGGCGGCGCGGATAATCATTGTGACTTGGGTTTACCAATCAGACTGCACTCTTCAAGGAACTCTAATGAGCTAATTGAGAGGCGGTAGTTGGTTCTCGGATAAGTCTTAAGAAGCGTTCGATTTTATCCTCCCCTCTGCTGACAAAGTCTTTGACAATTTCATAACCTAAAGGGTAAAGCGTAGCGTAAGATCGCCAGAGAGGATCCTTAAACAACTCGAGCGATTTTCTGCTTTGTTGTTCATTGAGTAATCCGTACCTTATTCCGTAATTTATTACTTCTTCATCAGATTCGCCTTCGCGGTGAAGAAGCAACATCCGATTGATTCCAACTTTACCAAACGGTCGCATCGCTTCATAGATCTGATATGTCTGAACACCATCAAATTCCGCCAACCCAGTTTGTTTAAGAATTGAATGCAAGATTTGAGAGATTTCTTCCGGTGTCGCAATCATCTCTAGGGCGATCTCGGCTATGCCCTCAGAGATTACTGCGCTTGGTGCATTACTTCAAATTATGCTGTATTCCAGATACCCTCTTTCTCGAAATAGCTTCTTCTCCTTCACGGCATGCTCCGTATGATGTCCAGGGTAAGCTTCATGAGCTATTACATGCGGAATTAAACCAGCATAAGTTGGAAAATCAATATTTATGTCAATCCGTGATAGAAATTTGCCAAGATAGCAATTATATGCCCTCCAAGGCTTATCCTGAACATAAGAAAATTCACAATTCTCATCTTCAGGGAGTGTGATAATTTCCATCGTGCGGCGCCGAAAATCATCTGCAATATCTTTAGCAATCGTTTTGAACCATTTATTTGGGACAGTTGTCTTTTCCTTAAAACTCTCCATCCTTTCGGCTAACGGTCCAGAACCGGGCAACAGGCCTTCAAGAACATGATGCACCTCTTCAAACACGCTCTCTTCAGTCCAGCTCGGTGTAAGACCGTATAATCCTTCGGATTCTTCAACTATATCAATCTCTTCTCCCTTCAAGATACGCAAGGTTGTCTGCATTGCTTTTAGTTCGGCTGATAGATACTCTCTTCGCACTTCCGTTAGGGTTGCATCTTGATCAATCGAACCATCGATTTGGTCTAAAGTCGAGGACAGTTCTTCCAGCAGCACTTTCCTTTTTGTGTCAACCGACTCGCGAATCTCTTGAGGACCATAATAAGCATCAACATAGCCTGGCAAGTGTTGATTGACGGACAATGCCAGTTCCACGAAAGATCTAGCGTTCTGCCATCTGGACACCTGATTCTCCTATCTTCGTGAGCTTGCACCGCCTAACAGGCTCGAGCTGATGGGCTAGTTATAACCAAAGGCTGTTCAAATGCCCTCGCACACCCGGTCCCATCCAGCGAGATTAGTATGAGAAGGCCGGCTCCTCTCGTAAACGGGTTCCATCTTG
>CAYFXY010000131.1:834-3011 GCA_964347205.1 uncultured archaeon | reverse complement strand
TCAGATTCTAAACTGCATTGGAAATAGTTATCCTAAATGGATTTGACAGAAACTTCTATATTAAAACCCCTGATGAAACCAAGAAATAGGATAATGGTTCAGTGATTGGGTATCAGCTACAAATGGACAATGACAGCGATTTCAGCAGCATTGAAATGACCTGGACTCCTGTAACAAGCAATCAAACGTTGATTGGAATCTTAGAGGGACTATGGTATTTCCGTGTCCGGGCACGTGATAATGAGGGGGCAAACAGTACATGGAGTAATGTCGAAAGCATTCTTGTGGATATTCCACCAGCAGACACACCGGGTCCAACCATTACCGATTTACACCGGTCGCCAGCGGTCCCGAAGACAGGTCAGACCATTCAAGTATTCGCCTCCGTAAATGATTCGTCAAGCATTCTAGATGTCACTTTATATTATCGCGTGAATGATGGAACTTGGCTCACTGTGGTTATGACAAGCTCTATGAATGAAGAGTATGTGCTACATTGCCTGCCCTAGCCGAGGGATACAGTGTAGAATATTATATTCAAGCTTTTGACGCATCATCTGAATTTAATTCATCTCAAACTGCGATTTCTCGCTTTACTGTAGAAGCTCCAATAATACCCATATATCCACTCCCGGCTCCAGATCCCTATCTAATTATTGGATATGGATTAAGTGGTCTTGCAGTGATTCTAGCTATTGATGCACTCATTTTCTTCACCGTACTTGCAAGGAAAAACAACCGAAAATTAAACGAATGATGTGAAAGATGATTTGTTTTCTCATCATGAAAATGATGTATTTTTCGTGGATTTCAAAACAACTAATGAGGTTTAGTTTATTTTGGCTCGTCTTCGTTTTTGTCCTCTTTATTCCATCCGATATCTGTTCGATTGACGCGTTCACCGGAAATTAACACATATTCACGGTTTTTTCGAGATCGTTGTCGACGAAGTAGATCTCGCATCACGCGACCTTCGTTGTCTTCAGTATTTTGTTCTTCGCTCATATTCTATCATCTCTTCTTGGGTAATACCGGATAAAATCAAACCCAGTGGCTTTTTTCAACTATTTTTGAGAATAGTCCGTGTGAAGTGTGGACACCGAGATTGATTGGTTAGTCGTTTGAATGGGTGGTTTATTCAATAGTGACTTTGGTGGCTTTAAGTCCGCGGTCGCCCTCTTCGACTTTGAAGCTGACATGATCTCCTTCTTTGGGGAATTGTGCTCCTTCAATTTCGCTGCCGTGTACGAAAACGTCGGGACCAGTTTCGCGTTCGATGAAGCCGTAGTTGCGGTCGGGATTAAACCATTTGATAGTGCCTTTTTCCATAGTGTTCACCTCGATTCATTTGTGTTGAGATTGTGTTATCTCTCAGGGATAGGTGGTTGTGTCACGCAACCGTGCTGTTCCGTCGAAGGTGATTCGTGGGAATAGCTGCCTAGCACGATAAGTTAGAGCTCTAAAAAAAGCGAAACTAAATCCTATTTGCTAACAAGAAGATTAAGCCCGAGAGCGTTTATAGGTGTTGCCCTTCCGCGGCTGTGTTCGGAGGTTTTCCCGCATTAAGTGCAATCATTCGTTTTTTGATGTATTATATGTCGCTATTCATAAACATCGAAGACTTACAAGCTTAGAACAGCTAATAAATAAGAAATCCGTTAGCGGACTATGATTTACTAGCAATTGGTGGACCTACCCATGGGTTTGGCATGTCTAAGCCTGTGAAAGAATTCTTTAAACAACTTGAAAAGATTGATCTCCGTGAGAAAAACGCCTTTGCCTTTGATACGAAAAATCCTCCCAGATATTGGGGAAGTGCGGCAAAAGGGATTGAAAAACGGTTAAAAAAATTGGGATTGAAGATTGTAAGGTCTCGTTCGTCAGCCTTTGTTGAGGGATTGAAAGGATCCTTACATGATAACACAGAAGAGGCATTTCGGAAGATCGGCGTTGAGATTGCAAAGCGTCTATAACAACAATCAATTCTTATTGAGCACTGGAAAGAACATTGTCACGCCCTATGTCCTATCGTAAGCGTTTACGCCGTCGCTGTAGGAGTGCGAGAGAGAGGAATACCATCAAAGTAAGTAGAATCGCTTCCCATGGAAAGCCAGGTATGGGAAAATCAGTTGTGGGTGTTGTGGTGCCATCTGCTGGAATCCGGACCAACCACATAT
>CAYFXY010000131.1:0-807 GCA_964347205.1 uncultured archaeon | reverse complement strand
GAACGCGGTCAAGATGATTCCCGAAGTGGCGCGTATCTTCTGCGCCACTGCCAAACCCTTCCGTTGTACAGGCCAGTGCGTACCCTCCGTCATTCACCTGTATCACGGAAAAAGCCCAATCACTGCTGGCACTACCATAGGTTTTGTCCCACATGTGATTGCCCGTCGAGTCGGTACGGACGAGCCACGCATCAAAGAGACCTGCACCCATGCCGTAGGTGGCTCCTGCGACGGCGAAACCGCCATCACTTAACACTTCCACTGACCATCCCCAGTCGAAGGAAGGAGTTCCGAAAGTCTGGTCCCAGAGTCGATGACCGGTACTATTGGTGCGAACTAACCACATGTCTCCTTCGGTTGAGCCAAAGCTGGCTGTGGCACCCGCCAAAATGAAACCCCCATCACTTAACAGCTTCAGTGAATAGCCCTCATCGTCTTCGGTGCCACCCAAAGTTTGGTTCCACAAAAGAGTTCCTGCGGTATCAGTGTACCCGAGCCAAAAATCTTCGCCACCTGCACCAAAACTGGAAGTGGTGCCGCCGCCGAAGACAAAACCACCGCTCACTGCCACAATGGAGGCGGCAGAGTCCATGTTTGCACCGCCATAGGTCTGGTTCCATTGGTGATTGCCGGCTGAATCAGTACGAATCAGCCACACATCATCTAAGCCTGCCCCAAAGCTGGCTGTAACGCCTATCAGGGCGAAGCCGCCATCACTTAGCTCAATTAAGGCTCGTCCTTGATCGGCATTAAGGCCACCATAGGTTTGATTCCAGACATGGGTCCCAGCTGCATCGGTACGGACTA
>CAYFXY010000130.1:2713-3091 GCA_964347205.1 uncultured archaeon | reverse complement strand
ACGAGTTCAAATTGTGAAGTTTAAGGCTCATTCACCGAGAACCATAATGAATAAAGATGAATCAAAAACCGCTCGATTTACGGAGTTCAGTAACTCTGATTTGAAATAAACTTCCCTTTCAAAAAGAATCTCATAATTGGAGTTCTAATCACATGTTAGATGAAATCCGTGACCAGGAGGATGAAGATAATTGTTCTCAATTCTCATTCGTAAAAGAAATCAAGCAATATGATTCAATTAAAAGTGCATTCAATAGTCAGCTCTCAAC
This sequence comes from uncultured archaeon, assembly GCA_964347205.1. Classification (GTDB taxonomy): domain Archaea; phylum Asgardarchaeota; class Hermodarchaeia; order Hermodarchaeales; family Hermodarchaeaceae; genus Hermodarchaeum. Next base: position 2,823 of record CAYFXY010000130.1, on the reverse strand, counting down.
CTTAGATCAATTAATTCAACGACACCCTTATTTCAAAGAAAGAAAGGGCTTCGAAGGGAAGTATCGAAAAGCGCAAGCGTATCTATTAATAAAAACATTTCAAAGTGAAG
>CAYFXY010000130.1:2201-2703 GCA_964347205.1 uncultured archaeon | reverse complement strand
CCGAAAACATATGATGAAATTTCTGAAGGATTCGGTGTTTCGAAGGTAACGATTAAAAATTGGCTCTACAACAAAACTCAACCTTCCCTTATTCATAGCTTGCGAGCTCATGAGGTAGCACGACAGAAGCACGAGAAGAAACTGGGATTTGAGGCTCTAGCTCTTCGGATAGGACCGGAGATTCTTTATGAAGTTTTTAAACCAATAATAAATCATTTAGAACTTGCAAACTCAGAAACTCTTGCCTTAGCCTTAACAAAACTTTACAAATCGAAGAAAAATCCAACTAGAGTCACCTTTTCTGAGTTCAGTCCATACCATGAAAGAGGTCCCATTTTTTTACGTTCAATCATACCTTTAATCAAAAAAAACCGAGAGAGCATCCAGCAAATTATAAATTTTGAATTAAATAAAATAAGTAACACTGATGAGAAGCTTCTTATTGGGGTGACAAAAAATAATGTATACTTTTGGCGACGTTCAATCGATTTGAATCGATGGT
>CAYFXY010000130.1:1561-2191 GCA_964347205.1 uncultured archaeon | reverse complement strand
ATTAGGACTGAAAGGCAATGTTTGTCTTTCACAAATAATCTCGCAGGTTACTGAACATCCTGGTTCATTACCAAAATTAAACCCGTTAGTAGATCTTAAGCATAATAATCTTCGATTGAAAGGAGAGAGCTTACATTTTCTACTCGATACTTTAAATTGTGATATCAACGATATCCGAACTCAATTACATCATATCGGCTCTGGGAGTTTTGGTAAGGGACGTATTCTGAATCCACGATTTCCTGATATCACTCTTTTACGTTCCAGAATGTTTGGAGCCTTCATTTGTGATGGTCATCTTGATAAAAACTCAGTATTGAGTTATGCTGAGAAAGACCCACGGCGATTAGCAGTTGTTAAAGATATGTTTCGAAAATTAGGAGAAGTGGAAATGAGAGAACGGCTATATAAGAATACCAAATACGTTTACTTTCCTGCAGTTATAGGGCGACTGCTTGAGAAATGGGAATTCCCAGTCGGGGACAAAGCCGTCCAAAATGTCAGACTCCCAGAGTATATCATGAGTGGGACCGATTATGTAAAATCAGCTTATTTGAGTCAGATTATACCAGAAGATGGAACTTTCTACGTTACAGATGGAAATCGGGGAAGATTTCAGTGGACACGGGG
>CAYFXY010000130.1:1280-1509 GCA_964347205.1 uncultured archaeon | reverse complement strand
ACTCAAAGCGAAATTATGTTTATTCAGATAAATGGAGAGCCAAAAAGCCTTTGTTTTGGTGATGAAACCACTCATACAAAGATGATTAGATTGAATTGGAGAGCTCTAAAAGAACTTGAGAAATCAGATAACCCATTAACCTCGAAAGTTGCCAAAAAAATTGCTAACAAAGTGAAGGATAATCCTTCTCAACTATTGTTTGATGAGGTCAATCTCTGCCGTGCCTTAA
>CAYFXY010000130.1:1060-1270 GCA_964347205.1 uncultured archaeon | reverse complement strand
TTCGCTTTGGTCTTCATGCACCACCAAACGATCACATCAAAAGAACGAATTTTATTGAATGGGCAAAAACAGAACCAGAATTAGTAGAAAAGGTAAAACGATCTCTTGTAAACAAATTCTAATGTCGATAATAGAAACCGAAACCTGTTAAACATCGATTCTCAATTAATCAGGGTCAAATGGCTTGGTGGCTCGATGTGTCACTCGAAT
>CAYFXY010000130.1:0-1050 GCA_964347205.1 uncultured archaeon | reverse complement strand
ATCGCGCCTCCAGCGGCGGAAGCTCCCGTTACACTTTATCACTCTTGTGGAGTATTACAAATAGCTCAAATGTAGAAATATAGGTTTACATCCGAAGTGTTCCTTGAATGTTGCTTAAGGTTTAGAACTGGTATGCGGTATAGAATGGAAGCATCGAGAACCATTGTTGTAGTGTTTGTTTTGCCTGGCGATTTAGGATTCTTATCCACTTGGAATATTCAAGAGCATCGACGGTGTGAGTGCCAAAGACGAGGGCACTTAATCCTTCAATAGTTGTTTCTACGTTGGGTTCTTTCTTTGTTCGTGTGATTTTCAAATGTTTATCCTGTGCTTTAATTGCGAGGGTGGTGTTATTCCATTTGCATGTCGGATCAGTTATCTTCAGAGTTAATTCCCCGGGCGCCTCAACAGGGAGACCTTTCAGGGCTTCTTCGGCGACAACGACCCTGACCATCCATGGATTCCAAGTTCGGATTTCGATTTCTTTGGGTAAATCGATAAACCAATGCTGGTAATGAGTCCCGAAAGGCAGGATCATCCTGATCTCTGAAATCTGGTCCTTATGCTTTCCTAGATAATTGAATAGCGCGGCTTGAGCTTCAATGCTTTGCCAGTACATTTCCAAGACTGTCATCTTTCCTCCTTCTTGGAAGTGCATGTAGCCTTTGAGACGATATCTTGCTAATGCTTCGATTTTACCCTTTTTTCGCACAAAGACAAGTAGCGTGTCTTTATTTCGTCGTTTCCATTCAATGTCCGTGTAATTAGGTCGAAGGACATAACCATGATAGTTGGGAGGACCGAACCCAGTGATGAATTCAAGATAGTCTTTTTTCCCTTCACCAGCGGCAACTCGGTCAAACTCCCATTTACTCCGGAGTTGAGAAGTAGATGGACTTCGTAGAGCTTCAAGTGGAGCCTTCAGGCGAAGGCGATCGTTTGCGGGGACATAGCCGAGTCGAAGATAGAAACTATCTCGGAAGGGTTCAAGCATACTTACCGAAAGCACATGAGCGCGCGTTTCATTGTAACCAGCATGCATGAGATCGC
>CAYFXY010000129.1:0-3163 GCA_964347205.1 uncultured archaeon | reverse complement strand
TAGACAGGACTATGAAAGGAATAGCTAGATAAAGAATGGTATGCATCATTGTGCGAGCTTTAGCATGACTCCAAGTCAAGGGCCGTGAACTTGGAGGAGGAATATCTTTGTAAAAAATTGGTACAAAAAATCCTTCAAGAAAACTTTCCTACGATAGATAAAAACTTGAGTTTTAAGTCCGCACTACCCAGGTACGCGTGTATTGACCACAAAAACGTAAGAACCCTGCCTTCCGGGATTTTACAAGACCGACCATAATATCGAAGGGTAAAATCAATACTTTGATCAATGCCCGAATCGCAGCGGTATGAGGAATCATACGTGCTCCGCTTACATCGACAATGCGAATCCCAAGAAGCATTTTACCAACGGTTTGACCCCGATAACCTTCAAGCAAAGTGAAATACATCCAAAATATTGCTAGCACGAAGGCTCTGGTTAACACAACGGTGAAATCAGGATAGATTACAAACATCTCTACAATCCGAGTGATGAAAAGGGGGAGTGGCAACCCTCCCAACCACCATGCGGGTATCATCATTAGCGCTGAAGAAAAATCTGCAGCAATAAATAATAACGACAGAATTAATGCAATATCAAACACGAAGGCGAATGTCCTTCGAAGAACGAAATGCCCGGGTACTTCTGCCTTTGTCGTGTCTGTTCTGCTAACTCGACCCTTCAGCATTTGCCAAGTTCTATAGAGTTTCAATCCGTTATTTGATATCTGATACTGTCCATCCAGTTGGGCTAGAAATGGTTCGAGTTTTTGTAAGTGAAAATTTAATTTTCCACTAGAGATGTTTACACGCGCAAGGATTCTAGAATAGGAGATACCTGGATTTTCATAGATTGTTTCAAGTATTTGTCGGCGTAATGGGTGTCCAATGGCAGTTAGAAAGTCATCGAGGTCCGTCATTGGTCGGTCATCCCCAGTGCACCAACTAATGCTTGTTGTCTACCCTTGGCTCTCCGGGTTCCTTAGAGCAACCAGGCTCTATACTCACTGGCGAAGTTACGCCTTTATACATATCGTCCAAATTCTATGCCTCCTTCGGTAAGGCATTTTTTCCGCGACTGTTGGTTCTGATAACCCGAAGGACGACAATAATTAGCACTATTAACACAACTGTTCCGATAATGATGAGACCCAAGGTACTTGTCTCCTGCCCAATGTTCGAATATGCTGTATACACCGGATCATGTTCAACGCGATAACCATTCGATTCAGGAAAAGTAATTCCAAACCAAAACGCCGCAGTATTGAAAACATTCTCCGCATGGTTATAGACATCAAGGGGACCGTCAAACATGCTTTGGAGATGAGTGCTCATGGCATAAGCAAATATGCTGAATATACTAGCTGTTCCGGGGAAAGAATCCAACTGTAGGCAGGAAGGTCAGATTGAATGGTTGTAAACGGAATTGTACTTTCATTAATGACATCATAAGTACCTCGAGTGCTTAATGAAAAGGCTAGATTTCGTCCCTGTGCATCAGTAGTGATGTTTGCCAGAGACTTGTCCATTCCACTTAGTGGTGTCGATCCCGCAGATCGAGTATAATAATTTGAAGTGAAGATAATTCCAAGATGTGCCACGCCAATTCCCACATCTTGTAGTGAATCATGGAAGTTTGGAATAGGGTTGCCAATAAACCGGAGTTCGGTTACCTGTCCAATAGTATAATAAGTTTCAGTGGTTATTTCTCCCGTCTCAGTGTCAACTTGGATATCATAAATTACAGATAATTCGCTAAAAGTAATTTCGAATAAAGGAAAAACAAGTGTTAGCAAGAACTCGCCTTCATTTTTAGCTGAAACAAGTCGACCATACAGATTCCGGTAACGAATCCCAAATTGATAATGGTTTTCTCCGAGCTCTGATATCGGGATAGCTTCAATAGTTAGCGGGGTAGAACTATTACCTTCATTATATCCATATGGAATAATGAAGAACCGGTTTTCTCCAGGGCTAGGCGTACCGTTCTGATCAGTGTCATTGAACCCAAATAAAAAGGCTAAAAGTGATCCTGCAAATATATCCCGCCCCTCTTTTGTTGTAAAATGAATGCCTAAGAGCTGGTAGGGAAGAGTCGACTGTGTGCCATTCGCGTTTTCAATTACACCAAGGGCTATAAGCATGGTCTGAAAAGCCCCTTCGCCCTGATCATAATTCAAGTAACTGGCAATGAATTGAACAGTATCGTTATTTTCTGATTCAAAGAAAATCGAATCATTGGTCCAAGAATGCTCCGAAAAAGTGTGTCCAAAAAAGTGTCTTTCTGTTCCTGGTATCCACTGTTGGGGCGGTTGTGCTCCGACTTGGGCAGGGGATATGAAAAAGAGTAAGCAGAACCCGAAGAGGGCTAATGATAGCCATTTAGCATATCCATTCATTAACTGAACCACTTTCGGAGGAGGACCTGTTTAGTATCTACTGCTATGCTACCGTATATAAGCAACCTGAAAAGTATAGCTTTCCACCTAGATAATCCTAATTGGCAGGATTACCAAGATCACAAGAAAAAGAAGGAAGGCGAGGGCTAAACGCCCTCTGGTAAACCTATAGTTTTTCTCCACACTCAGCGCAGAATTTACCCTTTGCGGGCGCACCGCAATTCGGGCAAAACTTCTTCGCTTTAGCACGCTCATCGACCTGCTTCCGAATTACTTTTCCGCACTCAGAGCAAAACTTCGGTGCTTTTCCACCCTTGAGCGGCATTGCGGCTCCACAATGTGGGCATGCCACATGTGTAACACCTTGTTCTTGGGGTTTCTGCGATTGCCGCATCATATCAGCGAGTTGTGGGATAAGGACAATACCTGCACCTGCCCCAGCTGATCCTCCTCCTTTGCCAAGAGCTTCTGCGCTTCGGCGCATAGTTTCAGCCGTGAGCACTTCTCGACCACTGACGCCTTGTACCGCAAAGAAAAGGCGTTCGCGGTATTCGGGGGATGTGTCCATTCCTGCAAATGCCATGTCGAGTAATTTCAAGCCATATTCTTCGAATTTATCAAACAAGCGCGTTTTAGTTTTCATGCTGGTTTCATCAAGACGGGTCATGGCATCCTGAAGCGAATAACCAGAAAGCTCATCCATGGCGAGTTCGACAAATTTGGATCGGATGAAATTAGTGACATCTTGGGTAGTATAGTTTTCTC
>CAYFXY010000128.1:0-3201 GCA_964347205.1 uncultured archaeon | reverse complement strand
TAGTTACCAGCGTAACCCTTATACTTAAACATTTGCAGTCCTCTGTCAACCACCGAAAACCAACGTTAACGATTTGGAGATTTTATCTGCTCCCGATCGCTTTTTCATTATTCCAACCTTGTCGGCCGGCACATAATCTATGGCTTTCCTTGGACAATATTTGGCGCACTGCGGATTGCCGTTGCATAGATCGCATTTGATGGTCATCATCGTTAGAGGGTCAATTGAGGGTGCACCAAATGGACACACATAGATGCACATTCTGCAACCGATACACTTTGTTTCATCGATTAGCAAGGCTCCAGTTTTCTCATCTCGGTAAGTAGCACCGGTTGGACAAGCTTCCTCACAAAGTGGAATCTCGCATTGTTGGCAGACCATCGGTATGTTCAGCCCTTCCATCTCATTTTTCAAAATTGCCAAACGAGCCCGCCTTGGGTTAAACTCCTTTTCATGGTAGAAAGAACATACAACCTCACATATACGGCAACCTGTACACTTCTCAGGGTCTATTGTTAAGATTTTGCGGGTCAAATATATACCACAATTTGATAGCTTTCAGTTTGTTCGTACAAAATATACTTTTCGCTCCTAAGAAAAGCGCGCTTGAGGAGGCCCAGAGACTCCGTCACATATGACCTCGTCAATGCGCACCCACGTCCTTCAAGTATAGGTGTAGGAAGGAATCCTGGAAGCGGTATGCGCACGGGATATTTTTCATAGGATGAAGACTTTAAGTGTTGAAACGATTCGATAAAACTTTTTAGCATATGAAGCACAAATAAAATCGCTCACCAACTCCGAAAAACAAAATAAGTCGGTGTTTAGGTTTGGTTACAGCCTTAGATGTTGTTCATAGAGCCGAGACAGGCGTACCTTGCAGGGATAAAGATTTCGACCTTAGAATCGTATATAGAACTGTTTCATCATTAATTAAGGAGCATAAAATCCGCTATGATCCGCAACATCCTGTCCTTATAGACGACGATTTAGCGGATGACATCTTTGAAGCAGGTTTTCGATTAGCCCTAGCTACGGGCGTCTTGTGTAGGGACACGGAGCGAATTATCAAGTTTGACGAGAAAGAGCTTAAGAAAAGTGTTGGTGAATCCCCAAGCATGCTAAATATAGGTGACGGGAAAGACAGAGTTGAAATGCGGTTTCGAGGAATTGAAAGCAATGTGAAGCCTGTGGTTGCGGGTGGCGGCGCTGGAATGCCTGTATCAGAGTCCCTTTATACGAAAATTCTTGCTTCATTCGTAAAGGAACCTCTAGTTGATACTTTTGGAGGGAGTCTCACACTAACCGAAGTTTATGGGAGGCCGATGATGGCTGGAAGCCCGCTTGAAGTTCTTCTTGTAAAAAGAGAGATAGAGCTGGCAAAAGAGGCCTTGAATATAGTTGGAAGACAGGGCATTCATGTAATTATGGGCGGCGGTGGAGTAACAGCATTGGGTTCTATTGCTGCTTGCTCAACTGAGGGGGGCTTTCGAAAGAGTGACGGTTTCCTGATTGGCGTTCTTCCAGAGTTAAAAACCGATTATGTGAGACTTGCTGTGGCAACTCATCTGTCAAGTTATGGGGGGATATCAATATCCCTTGTTGAACCCGTGGTGGGTTATATTGGAGGACCTGAAGCATCTGCTATTATAGGAGTAGCTGAAATTCTTTTAAGTTCGCTAGTATACGGTGTCAAATACCACCTATTCGGGCCGGTCAATATGCGATATCCTTCAGCCAGCACTAACCGAGAATGCCTTTGGGTTGAAAATGTCGTTGGTCAAGCCATCAGTCGAAATACAAGAATGCTGATAACAAATAACGTCATTACCGCCGCTGGACCATGTACAGATATGGTGTTGTACGAGACAGCCGCAACGGTAATTGGAAATGTTCCTTCAGGTTGGCATATTGGTCCAGGTGTGGGTGCGGCTAGCACAAAGTATATGGACAGAAGCACCGGACTTGAAACAAGGTTTATGGCAGAGTGTGCGGTGGCCGCTATGAAAATGAGCCGTAGTAATGCCGATGAAATAGTAAATGTTTTGTTAAGCAAATATGAGTCCAAGCTAAAAGACCCTCCACTCGGCAAGACTTTTCCAGAGTGTTATGACCTTAAAACACTCACTCCTTCATCTGAGTGGCTTCGGATTTATCGAGGAGTCAAGGGCGAACTTAAGGATCTCGGAATAGGTTTTTAAAGTAAATAGATGTGTCATAGTTGACTATCTTAAAAAGAAATGTCACACCTGAAAGTCGAGTATAAAGTTTGTACGCATGTGGAAGGTGATTCTATGAAAAGAGAAATAATAAACAAATTGATGGAGTCAGTTGTGAACTACGATACGGAAATAGCTGTTAAAACGGCTGAGAAAGCGCTCAAAACTGGGGTGGACCCTGTTGAAGCTATCGAGGAAGGACTTGCCAAGGGTATAAGGATCGTGGGCGATCGGTTTGGAGCTGAAGAGATATTTTTGACAGAACTTTTGTTGGCCGCTGATACTATGAAAGAGGCAATGGCTATCCTGGAAGCTGCTATACCTAAAGGCGCAAAGGGCCCCGAAAAATTGGGCAAAGTTTTGATTGGCACTGTGGAAGGAGACATTCACGATATTGGGAAGAACATCGTTGCCATTATGTTGACTGTAGCAGGTTTTGACGTAGTCGACTTGGGTGTCGACGTCTCCGTAGATAAGTTCATCGAGAAAGCGAGAGAAGTCAGAGCCGATGCTATTGGAATGTCTTCTCTGCTTACGACTACTATGGTGAAGATGAGGAAGGTCATAAAGGCTCTTGAAAAGGAGGGCTTAAGGCAAAAAGTCAAGGTAGTGGTTGGTGGAGCACCAACATCGAGGCAATGGGCAGAAAAGATAGGCGCCGATGGTCATGGCAGAGATGCGATGGAAGCTGTTCGGGTCGTGAAGAAAATACTATCGCCTCGTAATCTTTAACGTTTGCATTTAATAGAAGGGAAGTTGAATTAGATGGGTTGCTCGATTCTTGTTGAACCATTATCTCGTGATGAAATATATCAGATTCATTTGGCATCATTACACGTTTTGGAGCGTGTTGGTGTAAAAGTAGCTCGTGAAGAAACGTTGAAATTGTTAGATGAGGTTGGGGCTAAAGTGGATTATGCAACAAAGATAGTTAAGTTCCCGCCATACTTGGTCAAAGAAAGCCTTAAAAACTGTCCCAGCG
>CAYFXY010000127.1:0-3234 GCA_964347205.1 uncultured archaeon | reverse complement strand
GCTCAGAACCCTGTCGTGTAGGCGTTCCTGGGTTCAAATCCCAGCCCCCGCACCATTTGGTCCAACTATCAATTTTTGTCTGAAGAAGTGGCGGGCTCGGCGGGACTTGAACCCGCGACCCTCGGGTTTCTTTAGAAGAAAGGGCGTCTTTTGGAACGAATCTGTTCCAATGGTCATTGGCTTCTTCTTTAAAAGCCCGATGCTCTGACTTTGCCCACACAGGCATCGCCCACGTGACTGGCTAAGCTACGAGCCCGAATAATTTTACAGATGTTTGGCTTTTCAGTCAAACCCCCTTGCTATAAAGCTTTTGAGTAACGAGGTAACGTAAGAATATTGAAATGATCCAAAGGAAGTCGCTGTGTAGTTGCTTGTTATTCGGATAACAAACGAAGGCTATCTACTCATAGATAATCCAAACCAAGTGGAGATTCTACAAGAACTCACTGATAGGTGGGATCACATTTTTGAAGAAGCCCGCTGGGGCTCAATTGATCAGGCTATGGAAATGTATTCGCAGTTATTCGAATGGATTGATCAATATGGAAAGAAAGTGTACCATTATTCCTTTCGAGCGGATGTGGTCCTACCGCCTAGAAATCTGGAAACCGATGAATTGAAATATCTTCTTGGTAGTGACAAGCGGTAATGTTTTCGAACTATTAGCCTTCTGCGGCGATGAGGGTTACCGTCTTTTCAACTTGAGGGAGTTGACGAATCTTGGAGATAATCGTATGTTTCAATTGGCGGATATCCTTGACAATAATTTTGGCAACAATATCGAAGTTCCAAAGAACTTGATAGGCTTCTTTCACTTCATCGATGCCCATTAAAGGCTTAAGAAGGGCGTCTTTTTCTATTCCCTTTTTCGCAACAATGAGCACATACGCTTTTGGCATGACGTTCACCTAAACTTAACGATTATTGCTATTATCCTCAACCAGTCAAAAGCCTTATTGTCCTTGAATCTTCATTTAGAAATGGATAGGAAGGATGTCTAATGCCACCAGCACGTGCAATGTTAGCTGAAGAAATGGCTGCTGTTGAATGGAATGCGGAATTTTTAGGAGTCGATCGGTTTATTTTGATGGAGAATGCAGGGCGGGCAGTTGCTTTTGAAATCCTTCGTCGGTATAAACAGCAACCTCGTGTTGCGATTTTTGCCGGACTTGGTGGAAACGGTGGAGATGGCTTTGTGGCTGCCCGGTATCTTGCCCAGCGCTGCCGTGCGGTTCATCTTGTTGTCATAGGAAATCCAACAAACATTCAGAATAAACCTGCTGCAAAGAATTGGGATATCATTCGAAAAATGCGGCATTCGATTGATCTCCATGTTGTTTTGGATACATCCGAGTTACCAAAGCTCCATGCTACAGTCGTTGTGGATGCGCTTTTGGGTACTGGAGTAAAAGGAAAACCGCGCCCACCATTCATCAAAACGCTTCAACTTATGAATCAGATGGAAGGATTCAAGGTGGCTATTGATATTCCCACGGGCATACATCCCAACACCGGCAAACCAACCATTAAAGAAGCGTTTCGACCAGATTTAACCGTCACCTTTCATCATGCAAAGGTTGGATTGGCTAGAAATAAAGAAAATGTTGGAAAATTAGTGGTTGCTGATGTTGGAATTCCCCCAGAAGCTGAACTCTATGTGGGGCCCGGGGATGTGATTCGTGCCACTCAACCTCGTCCACTCTTTACCAAAAAAGGTGATTTTGGACGTTTGTTAGTAATTGGCGGCAGCTCTCAATTCATTGGTGCGCCAATTCTCGCTTCAATGGGTGCCCTTCGTAGCGGTGTTGATCTTGTATACTTAGCTGCGCCTGCACATGTTATCACTGCCGCCACGAGTCAGTCTCCTGATTTCATTCCTGTAACCCTTTCCCAAGAAAAATTGGTTAATGCTGATCTTCCTCTTATCGAGGAGGTGTTAGATAAAGTTCAAGCCGTGCTTGTTGGTCCAGGACTGGGAAGTCATCACGAAACCCTAGATACTGCGGGTAAAATTTTGTCAAGTGCCAATCGTATGAAAAAACCCTTGATTATTGATGCTGATGCCCTCAAAGTCGTGTCACGAATCATGCGAATTGGCACCAATACGATCATCACACCTCATGCAGGTGAATTCAAACGTATCAGAGGGATTCAGGTAGCTAAACCCTTACTTCAACGTGCCCAACAAGTTCGGGATTTGGCAAAAACCCTCAAATGCATCGTTTTGTTGAAAGGTCCTGTGGATATCGCTTCCACTCCAACAGAGACACGTCTGAACTGGACCGGACATCCGGTTATGAGTGTTGGCGGTACGGGAGATGTGTTAGCCGGATTAGTTGCAGGATTCCGTGCCCAAGGTGTTAATTCATTCCTTAGTGCTTGCGCCGGTGCCTTTGTAAACGGGGCTGCTGGGCTTTCAGCATTTCAGGATAAAGGGCAAGGCGTTATTGCCTTCGATTTGGATGACTACATTCCCCAAATCCTCGCGAATCCAATGGCTAGTCCCATTGCCTATAATTTCCGGATTCCAATCAGCGAATAAATAAAGCTAGGTTGTTAATCATTAGTACTCGAGGGCATATATTCCAATTGTTTTTGCACAACTTCACTACTGTTCGCCGCGTGTTGATAATCGGCTAATGGTTCAGCATTTAGTTCTAAAAAATGCGGTCCCCATTTGAAGAGATTTAGAAATTGTACTGCTTGATCAGGAAATCCCAATATAAATAGCGCACTGGCAATGGCTTCAACTGAACTTAATTTACCTACTTGCCCATAATTTACTGGATTTGCAGCGACTAAATAGGGAAGGCAGCGAGGTTCGCCACGAATTCGATGCTGAAATTTTTCGAGCGCTTCTTTCCATGAACAATCCAAAACTAGAATCCCTGATGTCAGAGCTTGAGAGCGATCAGCTGGCGAAAAGGCTTTCGAAGTAAAAGGATGCAAAAATATTGGACGCCCGCGAATTTGTCGAGGACTTTGCAGCAACCGGACTAATCCATGTCGATTAAGCTTGAGTGCACTACATTTCTTTGGATCGCAACCTGGCAGGCGTAATATGAGAACTTGGGGGGTGTCCACTGTCCTCCACCATATCTGTGAAGAGGTGTGGTCCAGTAATGAGAGTAGCCCATCTTCTGTTCAACCATTCAAGTCACCTTGAACAGCTTGACAGCATCTAGCTAAGCACCCTACCCGCCACCTCGGTAGGCTCCTCATTGATGGCCTATT
>CAYFXY010000126.1:2766-3250 GCA_964347205.1 uncultured archaeon | reverse complement strand
CGTCACCCCATTGAAGATTAGGATCTTTTTTCGAAACCCCTGGGGGATGGCCTTTTGAAGATAGTCGACACGTTGTCGATATTTCTTCGAGGGTATTGGGGCAAGACATCGATAGAGAAGTGGGTTGAACTGGGGTGTCCTTGTGATGTCAACAATTTTGATATCAAATTGGTGGCCCATCAGGTATGTATTCTGACTGGTCCTTAAAGAAGCATTTGGGTTATAATAAAAGATTACCTGAAGGAAGGTAGTGGCGTGGTCTTAAGTTAGTCGAGGAAATGGGCGACTTGGTCTAGTGGTCTACGAGCTCGGGGGTCCCTGGAGATGGCGGGTGTGCCGATGGGAATGATGGCAACGGGGATGACGCTGAGTGGGGTGTTGAGGGCGGTGGCGAGGCACCGGTTCAACAACGAAGAACCGGGGCTGCTCACCTGCAGCGCGGGCATTTCGGCGTTCCCCCGCGACGGGCAGACGGTCAGCGATC
>CAYFXY010000126.1:301-2756 GCA_964347205.1 uncultured archaeon | reverse complement strand
TGGGGTGTTGATGGCGGTGGCGATGGCGGCTTCATTAAAAGCGCCGACCCAGCAGCCACCTAGGCCCATGGCGTGGGCGGCGAGGAGGAGGTTTTGGGTCATGGCGGCGGTGTCTTGGATGGAGTAGAGGTTACGGCCACGAGGACCATAGCGTTGAGCAGATTCGTCGGGTACGCGGCAAACAACGAAGACGATAGGTGCTTCGGTGATGAATTCTTGGTCGCCCGCGCCTCGCGCGAGTTGGCGTTTGATTTGGGAGTTGCGAATCACGAAGATACGCCAGGGCTGTCTATTGCCAGCGCTGGGTGCGGCGATCATGGCTTTTAAGAGGGTTTCGACTTGCTCATCGGTGACCGGGTCGGTGGTGAACCGACGGATGGAGGTTCGGGTGAAGATGGCTTCAAGAGTCTCCATAAAAAATTCCTCTAACACGTTAATTGCATTAAATACGGTAGACGGTATCGCCTGCCCGTACCCGGTCCTTGACTTTTAACCCGATCGCTTGTCCAGCTTGTGCAGAGTCAATGGTTTTGTGTTCAATTTGCATGGATTTCACAGTTTGTGTGATCTCTGTGGTAGCGCCCATGATGGCAATTTTGTCTCCCTTCTTCAAGGGGGCGGATAATTCAATGACGGCCACGTTGATTTTGGAGTAATAATGGGTGACCGTGCCAACCGGTGTTTTCATCGCCTGTTCAGACATAAATCCAACCTCACTCCCTATTACTTGTCCCTTCTACCTTATGAATCAACCCCGTTTCACTAAAGAAAGAATCTCTAAAGTCAGGTACTGGAGTGATCCCCCGCGGTTTCTAAACGGGCAGTCATAGGGAGGCTTGCCCTCCTGCTTTCATACCTTTCTGGGTGGGATTTTCTGTTTAGGATGCACAATCGGTAGTCTGATATGCTTGCACAGTATTCTGGGTGGATGGAGGTTGGTTTGTGACGGCTGAAAAGAATATGGCGATTTTAAAGAAAATTATTCAAGCCTTCAATGATCGGGATTTGACGGTTGTTCCCACGCTGGTTACTTCAGGGTTTGTTCGGCATGATTTGGCGAGTGCGTTCATGAATGTAAAGGGTCGTGAACAAGTGGATGATTTTCTGCAGGTCGTATTGAAAGCATTGCCTGACATCCAAGCAACAATTGAAGATATCTTTGCCACCGAAGAGCGTGGCGCCATGCGGTTGACCATCACGGGAACACATCAAGGCGTGTTCCAGGGCATCGCCCCGACCGGAAAGAAGGTTACGTTCAGTAGCTTCAACTTGTATCGATTCGAAGCCGGGAAACTTGCCGAGTTTTGGCAGCTTATCGATGTAGCAAACTTCCTACGCCAGATCGGAGGGTTAACCACCTAAATCTCAAAACCGATGAACCTCCAATTACGAACGTAAAGCATGTGTTCTGCAGCACAGCTATCATACCATCACTGTGAGTGGCACTGCCCAGAAACGATTAGACCAGAAGAGTTAGAATCAATCGCAGTTTCTATCCATGCAATCTTGGGAAGAGATTTAAGCTAGGGAACTGGCTAGAGTCGCGCCTAGAATGATTATGGTTAGAGCATGGTTTTTTGGGGCAGGTTGGAAGTGGCAGATCAACCTTTCAGAACCTTTCGAATGGATTACACCTCCTTAATGCCTGGCTGAGGACCCATATGATTAAATATTAGAACGACCTACTCTGCGTAATCGCTAAAGAATTAGCGATGAAAATTGGAGGGATCTACTGAGAATGGCTGCACCTAAAGTAGTTGGTAAAACTATAGTGATTTCATTGGCACTTTTGTGTGTGCTCACTGTTGCAATGATGCCCGTTGCTTCGGCAAGTTATGGTGATGCAAGACGTTTTATTCGCCCCTCTCCTTGGGGTTTGGGACCAGCAAAACTGTGGAATGAATACTTTGCTGCTGTCGCTGACCCGCCCGGACGCATTTGTTCGATATTTTTACTCGGAATGCTGGAAGACCCCCCTGAAAACCATATTAATTATTTGGATGCAAGTGAAGCATTAGTAATTGGACCTGTTGGATTTTACGTTACCGCTTGGTGGGGGTTTGACCATAAATCAGCAAGAGAGTATTACAACAATCACGGATATCGTATCTGGATCGATGGCGTAGAAGTTGAGGTTGAGAAGACGCCCATGCGCCATTGCCTATTCACTGATCATATCACCGGTGATAAATGGGTCTGGTGGGAGTGGCGTTATGGAATCACCTATAAAGAAGGTGAACTCGCCGATCTCCTCGGCGGACTAGGAACATACACGATTCGCTTCCAGATGTTAGATGATGGCGGTGTCTATTTCGACAGTGATTTGATTGACACTTATTACTTTGAACTAGTGTAAAATCTACAGAAATCACCGAATAATCTTGGGAGGCAATGCCTCCCCCTTCTCTTTTTTGGCATCTTCGTTCGTCACGTCGAACTTAATGTTCAATCCAAG
>CAYFXY010000126.1:0-291 GCA_964347205.1 uncultured archaeon | reverse complement strand
CGATTTTTTTTCACCGTTCAAGTATTGGGGTATTTGGCGGTTTTGTTATCATCATTGAGGCTGCTTCTCTTTTCTGATTGAAGTCTAGTAATATTTAGGTAAGGTGATGTCAGGTATTCGGTTGTGGCTGGAATGGTCTTAGTTTCGACGCCGTGTTTGATGGATTCGTCGGTGTCGTTTTGTTTTACTATTTCGTCCAATGCTGAAAATTCAAAAAATTGGATGTGATGTTTGGAACAGGATTGGGGTAGCGCGGTTCGCGAGCTCAGCACGGCGGCGGGCCAGCTCACC
>CAYFXY010000125.1:2629-3287 GCA_964347205.1 uncultured archaeon | reverse complement strand
CAAGGATTCTCAGCATGATCAGCTTTTGGTAACGAACTTGGTCTAATAGCGTGACAGCCGTAGTGAGTGGCAAATCGTACCCCTTCTATCATGGCCACTTGGTGGTTCTGTAGAGTTTCAATTCCAATATCATCATGTAACACTTGTAAAAGATGCTTCACTCTGGTAGGTTGCCATTCCAAGTTTTCAGCCATCAATACCTGATTCACTCTTTCCCGCAGATCCGCATTCTCGCTTAGGATGTGATTCGCTTCTTCGAGCGATAGGGAACACCCGGTACAGGGCACACAAAGCTCGATTTCTAGTTCGGCTCCCTTTGCGAGAATACGTCCAGCTAAAGTCAGCCAAGCAAATGAATTAATGTTCCTGATTGGATGTCCACAGCAGGTCTGAACTGGGAAATACTCCCAAGATATGCCAAGTTCATCGAGAATTCTGGTAGTTGATAACTCATAAGCATATTGTTCTATCTGGATCACACACCCCAGATAGAGCCCATACTTTGTCTCAGGCATCTTAGTCCCTCTTCTCTTCAATAAGCTTCGCATTTTTCATTTCTTTTTGAAATTTTTCTGGGTACTCAAGTACTATGATTGGTAGACCGAGCGCTTCTCGGTTAAAGAAACCCATTTTTCGGGCCATAACTTCAACAGGCTCT
>CAYFXY010000125.1:2202-2619 GCA_964347205.1 uncultured archaeon | reverse complement strand
TGAGTTTTATAGTAGGAAGTCCGAGTGCCTCACGGTCAAAGAATTCCATCTCCCGAGACATGATTTCAGCAGAGTCTCCAATCAATCCCCGCCCATAAATTTTCTTGGTGATGAGTTTAAACCCTTTTGGCACGTCAACTCTCTCAATATATGCGATATTTCGTAGAGCAGTAATTAAGTCTGAGGGAGCAACACTTTGGGGACAGCGCTCCTTGCATGTCAGGCATTGCGCGCATTGCCATATTTCCTGACCCTTGATGAGTTCATCCGCAAAGCCCATTCGGGTCAGAATTACGATTTTGTGTGGGGCGAACTCGGGGTAGATCTTCGAGACCGGGCAGCCCGACGTACATTTCATACAATCGTAACAGGACTGGGGATCATGGTCACCCACAATCCCTTTCACTTTTGCTAGCA
>CAYFXY010000125.1:1627-2160 GCA_964347205.1 uncultured archaeon | reverse complement strand
CTAAAGCGCGAATATGGTTCACCATCTCCCTCACTTCTTCAACAAAGGTGTTGCTCATTGCGGCGCTCAGAAAACGTAAACGAAGTCGTTCTGATCCGAATCCTATCTCTTCTAAGAGGTTTTGAATAAATTTTACGCGATTTTCAGCTTTAAAGTTTCCATCGAGATAGTGACAAGAGCCTAGGAGACATCCCGTCACCAAAACTCCGTCTGCTCCATACTCAAAAGCTTTTAAGATGTAGAGTGCGTCAACTTTGCCGGAGCAAGGGACTTTGAGAATCTCCGCATTAGATGGATACTCCATTCGCGCTAAGCCGGCACCATCTGCCGCCGCATAGCTACACCATTTACAACAAAAGACTACTACGCGTGGTTCGAATTCTGAAGGCACTATAAAGCAGCCTCCTGAAGCAATCCTCTAAGCTGTGCAACCAGTTCGTCGTCCTCATAGTGATGCAATTGGAGCGCGCCGGTCGGGCACTCGGCAGTGCAGATTCCGCAACCCTTGCACTTTGCGGTAATCAACTCCGCCT
>CAYFXY010000125.1:362-1597 GCA_964347205.1 uncultured archaeon | reverse complement strand
AACAATTTTCTTATTTAGGAGCTGTATTGCCTTGCTGGCGGCGGCACTCGCCTGCGAGACCGAGTCGGCAATATCCACGGGCCCTCTGCAGCAACCTGCGATAAAAATGCCACTGGAGACTGACTCAACTGGTCCCAGTTTAGCATGCCGCTCTGAGAAAAAACCATCGGCGCCTACAGGCGTCCCAAAAATTTTCGATAACTCTTCAGTTTCTGGGATCGATTCCAAGGCCATTTGTAGGACGATCATATCTGGTTCGATCCGAAGCATTTTATTGAGGGTAGCATCAAAGACGTCAAAGTATAATTGTCCATCGGGCGTTTGACGAATATCTGAAGGTGTTCCACGAATAAAATGGACATTCATACCTCTTATAGTACGATAGAATTCTTCAAAGCCCTTTCCGAACGCTCTTAAATCCCGGAAGCACACTGTGATTTCTAGATCCTCTCCTAATTTCTCCTTTAGGAGCGCAACATTCTTTAGCGCGCTCATGCAACAATATCTACTACAATATTCTTTGTGATTCTGATCACGACTTCCTACACAATTAACGATGGTAATCGAGTTCGGCGTCTCCCCGTTCTCTAAAACCACTTTTCCGCCAGTAGGTCCCATCCCGTACAGGATTCGCTCAAGTTCAAGGTTTGTTCGAATATTAGGGTAGATTCCATGCCTATAGCTCACAATCTTGGCGGGATCATAGAGCTCATAGCCCGTCGCAAGAATAATGGTTCCAACGGTGACGGTGATTTCTTCCGGTTGCATATCATAGTGAATAGCTCCTCTTGGGCACTTTTCAGCACACTTCCCGCAATCTTCACAGTGCTTCTTGTCAATGACATAGACACGAGGAACTGCTTGTGCGAACGGAAGATAAACCGCTTTTCGCGTACTAAGTCCTGCGTTAAATTCGTCTAGGACTTCCACGTTACACTCCCGGGCGCACCTACCGCATGCAGTGCATTCTTCCTCATCCACATAGCGAGGAGTTCTTGCAATCGTGACTTCGAACTTACCAATACTTCCCTCCACATTTTTGACTTCCGACAAGGTGAAAAGCTCAATATTCTTGTGATCTGCCGCTTCTCCCATCAATGGGGTCAATATGCACGAACTACAATCCAAGGTGGGGAACGTCTTGTCCAACTGGGCCATTTTTCCACCAATAGAAGGTTTTCTTTCCACCAAGTAGACTTTATGGTCAGCTTCCGCTACATCTAAAGCAGCTTGAA
>CAYFXY010000125.1:0-302 GCA_964347205.1 uncultured archaeon | reverse complement strand
CAAGCACCGCTTGTTCTATCTCAATCTCTTTTGCTTCAAAGGGTCGTAACCTAGCTGACTTTTCAACAGCCGCACGAATGATGTGTTCGGCCTTCTCCGTTGCTTTGTCCGACTCTTTCGTCACCCAGGAGACTTGTTCGCGGATATTCGCGATTTCCAATAACCAAGGATTTAACTTGGCGTCTTCAAGCGCTTTCATAAATGTTTTCTCGTGCATAGCTGGAGAACATGCTGCTACGACCACTCGATTTACCCCTTTCTTTTTAATGGCATTTCGAATGAGTTCTTGACCGTACTTTGAG
>CAYFXY010000124.1:1744-3294 GCA_964347205.1 uncultured archaeon | reverse complement strand
GAGCTGGGATATGAGTACATTTGTATTAGTGACCACTATGGCAAGATGATGATTGCTGGAGCATTAAGCGAACAGCGACTTAGCAAGCAGTGGAAAGAGATTGATCAAGTCAACGATAATCTGAGGGAGATTGAAATATTGAAAGGCGCAGAAATAGACATAGCAGCTGACGGCTCATTAGATGTCGATATGAAAATTTTGAAAGACTTGGATATCGTTGTCGCAAGTGTGCATTCTAATTTTAACCAATCAAAAAAGAAAATGACACGAAGATTAGTGAAGGCTATGGAAAACGAGCATATCGATATAATTGGTCATCCCACGGGAAGAAAAATAAACCAGAAAAAACCTAGCCAGATTGATATGGAAACAGTATTTGAGACTTCAAAACAGACTGGAACCTTCTTGGAGATTAATTCTCTTCCTAACCGGTTGGACTTGGATGATTTGAATGCCAAGTTGGCTTCTGAAGCTGGCTGCAAGTTAGCGATAAATACTGATGCACATAACAGAGAGCACTTAAGGTACATGAGATTAGGTGTTGCTATGGCTAGAAGAGCTTGGCTTGAGAAAAGTGACGTCATTAACACTTTGAATTTGAAAGATCTTAGAAAATTGTTTGAACGCTGAACCCTATCCACTTTTCCATGCGTGCGCAATAAAATTGGAATGAAATGTCGTAAGACAACCTTTATAATATATCCTGAGAATATAAATAATGTTAACCGGGGAGCACGCTTAGAACAAGTTGCGATGAAGCAACGAGTGACTCGATCAAAACGGCGAAAGATCGAAAAGCAACAAAGACGTTGTTTTAACGGGCCGGACAAGAGTTCAAGGCTTAGACCCGGCTTGACATATCCATTTTATTCGGCCGCGCTCGCGGTGCGAATGAATGCATGATGTAGTTTCATCAAAACCAAAGATAATTGATAGATGTGTTCAAACACAATGAATCCTATTGCAAAACTCATTGAACTTGTTAAGCGTTTTGAACGCCGATGCCGATTAAAAGATTGCAAGGTGATTGGGCGTGAAGACGTGATTGAAAAGAATAAAGAGTTCCATAACATTTTATGGAGCCGAGAGATTCATCCTTCCACATTCAAAAGAATCGGCACAAGTGAGAAAGTCGCTATTCAGGATTTTCCGTCGTACAGACAAATAGAGATATCCTACAACACATGGGTATGTTCATCACCGCTATCAGATAGAGTTAAGAAAATTGTGGCAATGAATCCTAAACTACTCCAAAGAAATGCAATCTATGACCTCAGCAAGATTCAAGAACAAAAAACAGTCAAGAAACTAAACAAGACGGATAGCAAAATCTGCAAAGACTTTGAAAGCTTCCTAAAAGAAGAGTATGGCCTTGAGGTTGAACCCATCCAAATGATGGTTTAAAGGGGTGATTTATAGCCTGTCTCTTTCGGGTATTCAGTTTAAGATGCGTTACAAGATATTTGACAAGTTTGAGAAAGCTGGGGCCACTTCAAGAAATACGGCCGTCACAGTCGGCTACAGCCCACATCCGGGCCGTTTTCTCCCTG
>CAYFXY010000124.1:871-1734 GCA_964347205.1 uncultured archaeon | reverse complement strand
ACAATTATGGCTAGGCTATTTTGCCGGAGTTTTTCTTGGTAAGCTAAAGAAGACAAACGACGACAAATATTATGTTAAGAAGAGGTAGGATCCTAACACCTTTTCAGTAAACATTTGAGGGCGGCCAAAAACTGCGCGCGCATTGAATCATTTTTGGGTGATGACTTGAGAGAGGGGCATAATGGTGAAAAACTCGATAAAGAGGATAGTGAAGATTTGGGCAAAGTGAGACCTGACCATGTGAAGAGGCTAGCACGAGAGCTAGTGGAGAGGTTTCCAAGCAAATTCACAACAGACTTTGAGAAAAATAAAAAGTTGGTGGATGCTCTCACCAATGTTTCGTCAACAAAAATTAGAAACAGAGTGGCAGGATATGCTATTCGCTTGATTGCCCAAAAAGGAGACTAGTCCCTTTCTTAGGTCATTTACTGACCTTTTCTGGAAGTATGAGATATGAATTTGGAAAACTTGAGTAGAATAGAAAGGGAAACCTACGATTTCATAAAAGAGGTGGGGGAGATTCAAACCAGAAACTTACCCAATAGAAGGATGAGTGGAGCAATCCCCAACCTGAAGAACAAAGGATTGGTTAAGGTCTATAAAAAGTACACCAGCAATTTTCGACGAAAGAAAAAGAAGTTCGTGAAAATAAGAAACAACAAGAATTCGTCTGAAGATTGATGTTTTCCAGAGAACAAGTATATTACTAACGATAAAGAGTGATGAAAATTCCTCATAAAAAGAGAAAGGTTAGGAAAAAGCGCGGTTCAAGGACTCACGGCTACGGCCAAGTAGGTCAACATAGAGGGGGAGGAGGACGCGGAGGGCATGGAAAGGCAGGATATGACAAACACAAATGGACC
>CAYFXY010000124.1:0-861 GCA_964347205.1 uncultured archaeon | reverse complement strand
GTCATAAACATCGGAAAACTGGATGAAAATGTTCCTAATCTTCTGGAAACCAAACAGGCTAAAAAAATAGAGAAGGGAATAAGGATTAATCTAACTCAGTTAGGTTACGATAAATTGCTTGGAAGAGGACGAGTAACCCATCCGCTAATAGTGGAAGTTGATTCCATCTCAGAATCTGCAAAAGAAAAAATCCTCGAGGTTGGAGGCAAAGTTATCAAATCAGTGCAGTAAACTTGCAAGCGGGGTTTAGGAATTATGAATTCAAAAATTGTGATGGATGTTTTTTCGAAGGGTTTTGTCAGCGTCCGTTCTGACGATACTCTTTCTAGTTGTCTTTCATTATTCAAGGAGAAGATGCCACCAGTCTTGATTGTCTTGGATGCTGAAGGAAAATATGTGGGCGTGATTTCTCGCAGATGGATTATCAGGTCAAGGCTCCACCCATCTACAACCAAAGTCGAGACTTTAACACGCTCAGCTCCCACAATTACTTTACATGATTCTCTCAGCAAGGTAGCAAGGTTGATGATAGAGAGTAACATTAGACAGCTTCCAGTTTACAGCGGAGAGAAACTCGTTGGGACCGTCACTGATGAAGATGTTATTCATGAAGCTGTAATGGGAAAATGGGGCAACACCAAAATTGAAGAAATTATGACTAAGAAACCGTTTCTAGTCGAAGAGGACGAGTCTGTAGGAGCCGTGTTAAGCCTCTTTAGGGAGCAGGGCATTTCCCATGCACCAGTTATTAGTGACGGAAAGATCGTTGGGATGATAAGTATCCATGATATTATTGAACATGTTTTCCAGCCGAGACAACGCACTACAGTTGGCGAGATAGTTGGGGAGAAAGTTCCGGTT
>CAYFXY010000123.1:0-3382 GCA_964347205.1 uncultured archaeon | reverse complement strand
CTCGGTGGCATAGCATGGTAGCGCATCGCCTTGGTAAGGCGAGGGTCGCGGGTTCAAATCCCGCCCGAGGCTCCACTTTCTTCATCGATAACTAGATACCCTTTTGTTGCTGAAGGGAATAATGAATTTTTTAAGGGTCGAAGGGTTGATTGGCTATGCCCCCAATTATGATGTCAGGTGATGCAGGCAATGGCGATTGATATGGAAAAGCGGTTTGCTGCTGAAGCGGCCATTAACCATGTTTCTGATGGGATGTGTCTGGGTGTTGGTACCGGGTCTACTGTGGAAATTTTTATTGATTTACTGGTTGAGAAAATTGCTGCCGAAAACATCGCCATTACTGCTGTTCCCAGTTCGTATGCAACGGCGTTACGGTTGAATGATGTTGGGATTTCGGTTGTGCCCTTGGGGGCGGTTACGAGTTTGGCTTGTGCTGTGGATGGGGCGGATGAGGTGGATCCCGCACTTGCACTCATCAAAGGTGGGGGAGCGGCGCTGCTTCGAGAAAAAATCTTGGCTGAAGTTGCTCAGCAGGTTGTCATTATTATTGATAGTGCCAAACTTGTGGAGGCGCTCGGAACGCGAGTGCCCGTGCCTGTTGAAGTCCTTCCCGAAGCTTTGGCGTTTTCAATGGAGCGAATTCAGCGCTTAGGTGGTTCACCCATGCTCCGACGGGCTGAACGTAAGGCTGGCCCATTAATTACAGATAATGGGAATTTCATTTTAGATGTTACCTTTCCAAAAATTTCTAATCCAGGCAAATTAGAGTCACAACTGAATGCGATTCCCGGTGTTCTTGAAAACGGTTTGTTTCCAACCCAAGCTGATATTGTTTATGTGGGTCAAGAGAAGGGTGCGCAATTGTTGCAACGGTAAATCGAAACATGCTTAAAGCACCAGCAACTCTGCACACTAGGAATTTCTGGGCCCGTGGCCAAGACGGATAGGAGACTCTTCCCCGGAGAAGGCGCCAGCCTCCTAAGCTGGAAATCCCGGGTTCGAATGCGTTTCTATGAATAAAACGCCGAAAATCCCGGCGGGCCCGCCATTCATTTTCTAGTGGCTCTATTTTTGCGCAACGATATCAGCTGGGGAGACGAGATAATAGGTGGTTTCTCCTTGCCGATCTAATACTGCCAACATTAGCTTCTTTCGGTTTCGTTTCGCCTGTTTACTAAACGCGTCAAGTTCTCCAACCTTGAGTGGTGAACCTTCTGAGATTGCACAGACAAAATACTTTGCAGTGGCTTCATTGAGTTTTGCACCACGCGGGTATACGCGGAACAGTAATCCTTTCCCATAACCTGTCCGTACTACATATCCTCGGCTTCGTAAATCACTATATACTAGAAAGCGAGTCCAAAGCCCAGGGCGACTTTCAGATAAATGCTCAAGTAACGTGGAAAACTCGAGTAACCCCTCCTTTGCCTTACTCACCTGAATCCGTTGTCGTCGCGCTAATAGTAGGGCCTCTTCGGGCTCAAGCGTTAGCTTTCGTTTGCTTTTCAAGGTACCATAATAGCCTGCCTCATACAACACGGAGGCATACTCGCCTTCTACAACGACCTTATTCCGTACTAACTTAGCCGGAATGGGCTCCTCTGGAAGTTGAGCGCGTTCCTCTGAAGATGGTACTTGGTGTTTCTCTTCTGTCACAATCATTCACCATTATCTGAGCGACAAGATGCGAAGCTATATAACATTCTTCCCATTTTCTTGACCCGATGAAATCCTGGCAAACACGTCTTACAGTAGCTTTCACCAACGCATCCAAAATTGCAGTCCTCGGTATCGGAAATGATCTCAAAGCCGATGATGGTGTGGGACCCTACATAATCGAACAACTTCAAAACCGTAATCCCCTCCACATCGAACTCATCAATGCAAGCACAGTCCCAGAAAATTTCATTAGTCATCTCATCGAATCCAACCCTCAACTCATTTTGCTCATCGACGCTGCTCTCATGCAAGCCAAACCAGGCACGATCAAACTCATAGATAAAGACGCTATCGGCGGAATCGTTTTCTCCTCACACCAACTCCCACTCACCTTCTTCATCGAATACCTCGAAAATAACATCACTACAACAATTCTCATCCTTGGTATTCAACCTGCTACTGATGAATTCACCCATCCGCTTTCAGAACCAGTCCAACAAGCTGCAACTGAAATCATCACTACCCTTTCACAACTTTTCACACAAACCCTTTGAAAACTCTTATAAGCCACTCATTCACACCAATTTTTAGGCCCGGCGTAGCTTAACCTGGTAGAGCGTCTGGCTGTAGGTATACACCGCACCCCGAGCCACAATGGCAATGACTTGGTGTCAACCAACGCAGACACCAGATGGTTCCTGGTTCAAATCCGGGCGCCGGGACCAATCCCACCAGAGTAACCTTTAAATCACCCCACATAATCCACACAACACTGCGCCCGTTTAGTGTAGCCAGGTCTATCATCTGGGACTGTCAACGGTCGATGATGGTTCATTGATCGACAGATCTCCTAGGACTCGGGTTCGAATCCCGGAACGGGCGCCACTTCCCTTTTCTTGAGATGTTATCTGTGTTGGAAGAAAGTTTGGTTAGCGATGATTGTGTCTTTTATAGGTATCCCAAACTACATGCTTGGGGTGTGTTGGAATGTCCTTGAGGAGTGCTTTGAGGATTGTAGGTTTGAAAATGGTTTCGTTGAGCTTTGGTATTTCAAACCATTTGAAGACTAGCACCCAGCTTCTATCTAGTGAATGTTGTTCTTCCTGTCCGAAAAATTCGTCTTGTTCCCAAACTCCTGTTGCTTCTTTTGGTGTTACAAGGAAATAGAATTCAATGACATGAAACCGCTTATCATTGAAAATAAAGTAATTCTCGAGTACCCAAAGAAGGCGTCGAACCTCGACCTCGAAGCTGGTTTCTTCAACGAGTTCTCTCTTAACCGCTTCTTGCAGGGTTTCATGCAGGAAGATTCTACCACCTGGAAGAACCCAGAGATTATCATCCTCTAATCGAGATAACAGGACTCTGTTCTTATCATCAAGCATCACACCTACGGCTCTAACAAAAAATGATTCTTTTTCTGATTCCATGCTGATCTTTCTTGACACTGCTCAAACCTCTCACAAACTCAAACTATAAAGAAATCCTGTCCTGTTGGTCAAATATATTCCCCCAACCAATCCGCGGAATGGCATTCAACGGAGTTGAAATAGCGTTTCGAGTCGACCATTGGTCAATGAACTGCGGATCTCCTAGTATGGGGATTTAAATCCTGGAATATGCGCCATTTTCCTATTTTTGGCATATTTAGGGGGTTTCGGGGTTTTTTTGTGAGTTCTTGAAATGTTTAATCGAAAGCTTAAAAAGGCGTTTGTACATTGTC
>CAYFXY010000122.1:2907-3397 GCA_964347205.1 uncultured archaeon | reverse complement strand
AACCTCAGGCACATGCTAGTCTTGGAAATAACTCTAATGCACCTTTTCTTGCGATAGTCCTCAAATCTTCTTCATTAAAACCATCGAAGGTTTTTAGGTCCTTCAAAATAAGAGAGGCCATCAGTTTTGGAGCAGCTCCTAGGTCAGTTCCAATTACGATATGAGATGGTTCCACCAGCTCTTTGAGAGCGCTTAAAGAGCTTTGAGCGGTCACAGCAGTAGTATCATAGTACATTCTTTTCAAGAGTTTCATTCCTGTTAAAGGCCCTTTCTTACGGATTATTAAGTCATAGAGTGAACGCAAGATCTTAGTTTTGTTACGTTGCCGATATTCCAGTACGCTTATTCTCCATGCAAGATAGGGTACTGTTCCCCCTCCATGCGCGAGGATATATCTGATTTGTGGATACCTGTCAAGCACTCCGCCATACACCATATTCGTTACTGCTCGGGTTGTGTCGAAAGGCCACTCAAGAAACATCACTGGGAC
>CAYFXY010000122.1:2409-2897 GCA_964347205.1 uncultured archaeon | reverse complement strand
ATCAGGTTTTTTCATGTGTGCAAATGGTGGATCATCAGGATGGATAAAGACCACTGCCTTGCGCCTATTTAGTTCAGCAAATATCTCTTCAAGCATTGGATTTCCTAAATACATTCCCTTTGAGTTGGACAGAAGTGTGACACCGTCAAGATGGAGCTCGTCTAATGCGTACTCAAGTTCTTCAAACGCTCCCGTGATATCTGGGAGGGGAAGTGATGCAAGTCCGCCATAACGAGTTGGATGTTTTTTTATAATTTCAGCAATGGTGATGTTGGTGTTTCTAGCCAACCGTCGAGAGAATTTATCATCCTTGAAGTAGACTCGGGGGGTTGAGAGAACTGCTTTGTCGATTCCTAGATTATCCATTTCTGACAGGCTTTTTTTCAGGCTCCATTTAGGAATAGGGACTCCACTTAATTTAGTGACACCAATTTCCCTAAGGGATTTGACAAACACCCCTGGAAGAACATGATGGTGTAAATCGATCC
>CAYFXY010000122.1:1316-2313 GCA_964347205.1 uncultured archaeon | reverse complement strand
AATATGACTCGAATTCGAACTCTTTATATCTGAAGTTGCCATATTAGACACCTAAGATGAGAAAATCCAAGGCTAAACTATCAATTGTGAAAACGGCACAGAAACTGATCGAACAGAAGGGTTACTCTAACCTAAATATGAACGAAGTAGCCTATCTTGCTAAGGTGAGCGTAGGTACACTTTACTATCACTTCCCCAATGGGAAGGTCGATATTCTAGCAGAGATTATGTCACAAAAGACTGAGGAGTTTGTTGAAGACTTCCATCAGCAAGTAGGTGTTGAAAATATCCTCGAGAAGGATATGAGCATTCAGGACACACTCCGGTGGATTTTCAAAAAAGTCATAGAACTTCGAAGACCTGACCGAAGGTTTCTAGCAGCCATCCAAAGTGAGTTATTTGCAAATCCTGATGAATACATGGAACTTGTAAAGAAGTATCAGAGTACCAAGGGGCTACAACAAGCAATGACTATACTATCTGAGGTCATGATGAAAACAGGGCAGGTTGAAATTGACCGTCTCGACGAAGCCGGAGATAAGCAGGACAGGATTCAACGAATCGTCGGACTTCTCATAACCTTTCAGATAATCTTTCCTGGTTATTTCGGTAATGACGACGATTTCATCAATCTGGCATTGAATCTATTCTTTGAGATCTTAAGATCCTGAGTCTTAATCTTGAAATTAGAAAATTTCTTTTCTAAACAAGCGATTGAGAGGTCAAGAATAAAGTTCAGTAAGGCTTGGTTTTTTGAGTAGAAAGGGGTTGGTCGTTCAAAGAGAATTATTAGTTCTTTTCATTAAATTTAATTTTCATTGACCTGCATTGAAAAAGTAGGGTTATCGTAAATCCTCGATTACTTCTTAGATGGCAATTTGAATGGACACGTACTAAGCGTCCTGTATTATTGTATTTTTACACGATATGTGTTGGATGCATCCTATGCTTGTTCCCCACGGGTCGATCCGAATAAATGATTCTATGGGTCACCTTC
>CAYFXY010000122.1:0-1306 GCA_964347205.1 uncultured archaeon | reverse complement strand
TAAGCCACCTCATGAACAAATATATATGATGTTATTTGAATTTCTTCGAATGTTATTGGATAAAGAAAATGATTGGTGAACATTTTGGATCTAATTGGCAAATATGAAGAAAAACTCATTCCGAAACTTCGACAAATTACAGTCGAAATGGGCGAACAGGCAATTTCCACAAAAACTCTCAGCAACTGATAGGAACTGTTTTGGTCTACTTTTAGTCAATTAAAGACTCAATACCGAACTTATGAGTTCTGAATAGAGAAAGTATGTAATTAAGACTGCTAGGTTAATCAGGTAAATTATGGACCCTTTCTTATTCGACTAGCAGGCTTGTAAAATATTGAATCTGTGATGCTCGCTTCTATTTGCATTTAATTGTTTGTTTTACATCAAACCGATTAACGGATTATTCATATTTAGAAGTTAATATGATGATGAATTTGGTGTTTAGAGTTTTTTGGTTCGTAATTGTATTAGGGCTCGATCAATCGCTTGACGAAGGGTAGGATTCCAATCTTTTCGGCGTAATTGTTGAAGCGGTTCAATGGCTCGTTGATCACCTAATTCTCCCAAAGCAAAGGCAGCGGCAATTCGGACTTGTAGATTTGGATCATTTAAACGATCAATAAGTGGAAGAACTGCTTCGGTATCTCCAAGCCGTCCTAATTCTCGACACGCTACCATGCGAGCTCCAGGATCGTTCCCTCGTAACCGTATCAGAACAGGAGCTAGAACCCAATCAGCACCAACTTCTTCAAAAGCTCGAACCACAGCTCTTCGCACAACAGGAGAGTTGTCATGCATCGCTATCCCAATAGCTTCATATGCCCGACCATTTCGCATTGCTCCCAGTTCAGAAACTGCACGGGCTCGTTCATCTGCACTTGGGTGAGTCTGCAGGATTTTAGTCAATGCGGCAATAGTCTCCTGTTCATTCAACGCTTCAACACCAAAGATAGTTTCACATCATTACAATTGTAAATCTTATGTAAAAATCTGCTGAGCGGAGTGTAAATGCTGATTAAAATCAAAGGTTTTAGATTAAATAGCATAAAATGAAAAAATATTGGTAAGGAAAAGGCTTAAACTCTTCACCCGAACATAAGCTGACTCATGACATTAAAAGATACATCAGAATATCGGAGGTCAATTGCTCCTATCGTGTTGCTTGCTTTTGGAATTATTCTTTTGTATGGATTTGGCTTCTATAATTTGTTTTTCTTGGTTTCTCCTTTTATTCCAATAATAATTTCGTTCATCAACTTCGCTCTACCTTGGCTCGCTGGGTATTGGTGGGCAGGCTTTGCCT
>CAYFXY010000121.1:1713-3458 GCA_964347205.1 uncultured archaeon | reverse complement strand
ACACCGTACAATCCGATTGAAAAAAGTACAATTGCGATTGTTAGATATATGCCGAGAGTTGCCATTAATTGGATTCCTCCGTTTTGATGAGAGTTAAAGCACCCATAAGCGCAGATGTAAGGATCAAACCTAAAATTAGTAAAGCCACTCCATAATCTTGAAAGATTAAGAATGACAGTTCTTCAATGGACCAACTCCAAGGTTGGGATGAAACATCAAATAAGCCAGAGGTAAAGAAAATTAGACTTACAAGAGTAAGGAGTGCTGAAATAATAACTAATGGAACTGCCCATTCATAAGTTGGGCGTTTGATTTGGCGTCTCCATTGTTCTAATGGGACAACCATTATTGTAAACAGAATCAGAACAACAATAGCTCCAATGTATACTGAAATTTGCCACATCGCCACATATGTAGCCTCTAAAAGAATGAAAATCCCTGCAATTCCGAGGAACATAGCTCCCAACGACACTGCGCCATACACAATCTCTTTTGCTTCTAGTGATGTGATTGCAGCTGCAACAGTTAGAATGGTGATAATGACGAGAGTTAGGTCGATTAGAGAAAATTCAAGCATTGACTTATTCCCTACCTATATTATCCGATTTGACGATGCTTCTGTTTTGGAGATTAGGGGGCATTCCAAGCGCTTTGGCTGAGTAGACTAGGGTCTCAATTTGCCTAGTTGAGAGGTGGAAAAAATCCGTATGTTCAAGCGCATTCTTGGGGCATTTATCTACACAAAATCCACAGAAAATGCAAAGACCATAGTCAATCTGTGGATATTTTTTCTTCTCGTTGTCTACTGTTGTTTGCTCTATCATTTCGATTGCATCGGCTGGACAGTTCTTAGCACAGAGCCCGCAGCTGATGCAAAGATCGATATGAAGAAGATGGCGACCGCGATATCGATTTGAAAGAAGAAGTTCTTGGTCTGGATATTTCACAGTAACTCGTTTTTTGAAGAAATTTTTGATTCCTGAATACGCTGCTCGAAAACTCATTAGGGAATGCCTCCAAAGATAGTCATTTTGAGGAAGACGGCAATGAATAAGTTCAAAATAGCTAGATACAACAATCGGCTCCATCCGATACGTAACATATCATTAAGTCGAACACGTGGTAAAACGGCTCTGGGGAAAATGAGCAGAAACAGTACGATTGAAGTTTTGAGAAAGAACCAGAAAAATGGAGGCAGGATGCCTTGGACAACAGCTGGGGCAATCCAACCTCCCAGAAATAGGGTTGTAAATAACATTGCTCCAACGTAGAGCTTAACATACATGGATACCATTAGAACACCAAAGTACATTCCTGAATATTCACTCATCCAACCAGTTACGATTTCAGGTTCTGCCTCGGGTAAGTCAAATGGCACGCGTTCAATCTCAGCAAGTAAAGCAACGAAAAATGCAATTGCACCCAAGGGTTGTAATACTATAAGCCAAAGACCGGATTGAAAGTTGACTATTTCAGTAAGATTCAATGTGTTTGCTAACATTACGAGGCCAACTGTAGAAAGCCAAAGTGGAACCTCGTAAGCGATTTGTTGAAAGAGGGCTCGTAATCCTCCCAAAAAGGGGTAAGTGCTATGGCTTGCCCACGCAATGATTACAGCCATGGTGGGATAAATTGCCATAATAGCAAATACAAAGAGAAGGCCAAATTCCATGTTCGATATCACTAGACCCGGACCCACAGGAATAATTGTGACGGTGGTTGCTGCAAGGGTTAAGGCAATTATT
>CAYFXY010000121.1:0-1703 GCA_964347205.1 uncultured archaeon | reverse complement strand
GAGCGATTTGGAAAAGGAGTTTGTCTGCGCGGTCAGGAATAATTGATTCTTTAAACAAGAGTTTCATAAAGTCTGCAACAGGTTGCAGGATTCCACCAACTCTTCCTGCATATTGAGGACCCACACGCAGTTGTACCTTCGCCATGAATTTTCGTTCAAACCAGATGATAACAGCTGAGGCTAGCAGCATTGTGATCATTCCGGGAAAGATAACAATCTTTAGAAAAGGCTCAGAAGTGAGAAATGCCATGAGAGTCCAAAACAGGTTATTGATATATTCAAAAGGGTTCAAGATTAATCACTACCGATCAGAATCAGGTGCCCAATAATCGAGACTCCAATAGATTGTGGGAACATCAGCAAGTACACAATTCCGTATGAGAAAACCAAGAATGGAGAGATTACGAAAGGAAGGCGTGCTAATCTTTACACGGTTTGGTTTGTTACTGCCATCGCTTTGTACATAATAACCCAGCTCGCCCCGTGCTGCTTCGACGCGTGCATAGCTATATCCTGACGGAACACGCGTTGGAACTTTTATTTGAACTTCACGAGAGGGGATATGGTCAACAGCTTGTTTTAGTATTGAACAACTAGTTCGCATTTCTTCTAAGCGTACCATTGCTCGGGAATAGCAATCACCTTCGTCAAAGACAGCGGGTTCAAAATCCAAATCCGCATAAGCCGCATAAGGATTGATCTTTCGAATATCATAGTTAACACCTGAAGCTCTTAGTACCGGTCCTGTTGCACCCAACCGTATTGCATCATTTCTTGATAGAATTCCTGTTTCTTTACTGCGCTGCTTGAAAATTGGATTCTTAAAAAAAATCCTTTCATAGTCAGGAAGGCGATGAAGAAAACGGTTAATGGCCTTATTTAATCGAGCAACAAATTTCTCGGGCAGAGTGTTACGGACTCCACCTGGTAGGATATCAGAATAAGTCATTCGGGCTCCGCTTATTTCCTCCGCTAATTCAATGAATAGTTCCCGGTCACCAAAGGGCCACATGAACATGGTTGAATGACCCAGGAAGATACCATAGATTGCTAGCCAGTATAAATGACTCATTATCCGGTTCATTTCAGCATATATGACACGAATATATTGTGCAGTCTGAGGTGGGTCTATCTTTAGTAACTTCTCAATTGCCAGTACAAAACCTAAAGCCGCTGGACTGACATCTGGTAAACAGACTCTTTCCACGAGGGGAATATTCTGAACATAATCCTTACTTTCACATAACTTTTCAGTGCCTCTATGAACATAACCGGGATCTGGAATTATCTCGAGCACAATATCTCCTGATAATCTCACTTTCATCCGAAAGTGTCCAGTTCCAGGGTGTTGGGGTCCTGCACTGAAAAAGATCTCAGACATTTGCACTAGTTTTTCGAAAATCTTTTCGTAATGGATAGCCTTCATCCCAAGATTCGGGTAGTAGTAGGCGTTCTAATTTTGGGTGGCCAAAAAATTCTATACCGAACATTTCCCAGCCTTCTCGTTCATGCCACTCAACACTCGGATACACTTGAATTAGGGATGGAATTTTTGCTGCATTCCGGTCAACGATAACCCGTATTGTGAGTATTATTCCTTTCAACTTGGATTGTTCGATTGAACTAAGATGATAATTCACACTGAATTGATTCTGATCTAATAGATCTATCACAGAAACTGAAATCGCATGATCAAATCCAAG
>CAYFXY010000120.1:2483-3514 GCA_964347205.1 uncultured archaeon | reverse complement strand
GAAGGTTATGAAACCAAAAAACCCATTGCTGAAAACATAGACTAATTGGAGCATCGCTCCTAAAATTATGAGAAGCTTAGAAAATGTGTTTCGTTCCACCATATTTCACCTCCCAAATTGAATAATTGTGCATGATTATTCTACTGAACTATATTAAAATCAGACAGGTTTTAGTGAGATGGCAACACGAAATCAGTGATGATAATAAAAACAGTTAATCCACCGACGTTATTGATGTGGATTTCATTTTCGTGCGAGGATTATGAGATTTCGACTTTTCATCTGTAAAAAGGGTTCTTGGGCATAATCAGCATAGAACTTTAGCCATTTGAATCCTACAGCCTGTAATTCTCTCTGTAACAGAGGTTTTGAAAGTTGGAGTACTTTTTGCGTGTATATCTTCGTTTCCCAGCTTCTTTTGGTTTTAAAAAATCCTGTAAATACTAATTGTGCAGTGGTTGTATTCTTGACGGGTTCGAAGAATCTCACGAAAATCACTTCGGTATCGGATGAAATTTTACCAGATTTAAGAGGAAAGAAACGAAAATTTGAGTTCCGGATTTCTTCAAAATTAAGGGTTTGTGTAACGAGCTGTCCTTCTTTCTTTAGGAGCGAAAAGGAGCTGGTAATCGTCTGTTGGAGAGCAGGCGCTGAGGGGAGAAGAGCCAGCGAATTACCAAGGCAGAGTATAAGATCAAATGGACCCTGTACTGTGTCACTTGCATGCACCATATCAGCGACATGAAACTGGACTGTGACACCGTTTTCTTTCATATGAGCTTTTGCCGCATCTATCATTTGTGAGCTTAAGTCTAATCCCACGACTTCAAAACCAGCGGAGGCAAAAGCGACAGCGTGGCGCCCAGTTCCACAGGCTAGATCAAGTACCCGAGCATTCTTTTTCCTTTTGAGAAGCGAAAGCAAAAATGGGAGTTCTTGAGCCAAGCGCTGTTCCCAATTGATTGCTTGATCATAAACGAGAGCCAATTCTTCAAATACCTAAAATAGCTCCAAAGACAAGAAATCTGTAA
>CAYFXY010000120.1:0-2473 GCA_964347205.1 uncultured archaeon | reverse complement strand
TTATCTCTATAGGCTGCTTCTTAACCTTCAGAAGTTTTTCATGACAAACTATGAGTGAATTGCTGTTTTCAATTCATCGGCGAAATGATAGACTTTGGCGAATGTGTAGCAGAAGGGTAAGGAACCTATTTGGATTATAATTCTTCCTCAGGATTCGAAATTGGTTAGAAGAAGAATGTGTCTTTTTCATCATCTTCAGTATCTGTAGGAAGTTTTTCTTCCCTTTCTTCTGTGTTTTTGGGTTCATCAAAAATAATGGGTTCTTTGAGAGGTTGTTCATCCTCGGTTTGTGATTCTAATTCAGGTTCAGGGGGCTCTTCTGTTTGGGGAACAGGGAGTATTTCGGGAGGAGTCATTTCGGGTTCAGAGGGTTCCTCAAGTAATCTTGGTTGCTCAAATTCCTTTGCAAGTTCTTCTTCTGATTCTTCATCCTTTTCATTTTCTATCTCATCAAATGGAGTTAGAATGATTTCTCCATCTTTTACCTGATAATGTAGTAGTTGAGGTTTAAAATCAATTCCGCGCATTTTTTCAATCTGAATGGCTATGTTCCAACCTTCATCAGTGTAAATTTTGTAGAGGGTTATGACCCCGTCTACAATATGTTCAAGGCGGCGGATAACTTCCTCTGAATGTGCTTCGCGGGCGATGGTATAGATAAGGATGTTGCCATGATTTTTTTGTGCACTCATTTGATGATGTACATAATTGATAGCTTCGTCTTCCTCACGGGCCGCATGCAAGATCGCTGTCAGTGAATCAACGACACCGCGAAGATTGTCTTTTGGTTTTAAAGCGAGTACAGCTTTCCGTAAAATATCATGAACATGCCGAGAATTAGTCAAGTCGTGGATGGAGTATTCACTTTGTGGTTCAAATTCCCCCCATCCAAAGGCATCTGTAAATGCGTCAATGCCCACCAATTGCTTTTCTTCCAAAGCTTTGTCCACATTAATATTTTTCTGACGAAGTTGTTGATAAGGAAACTGGAGTGGGTATTCGGTACAGAGAATGTATGCTAGTTCACCCTTTTTGAGCCCGGTAGCTAGATAGTTGGTAATAATTGCATCCAGCCGGGTTCCGGTATCAACCTCAAGGAGGATAACATAACCCCGTGGAATTCCTCCTCCTAGTGCGTCATCTAAAACTGGTATACCCATTGGTGTTTTTTCCATTGCAATCTCCACTAAAATGCTCGAAGGCGAACACTGTGAAAAACATTATGGTTAAATGATTTAGAACGCGTACGCAGTAAGGTTTAATTAAGGCTCTTCTGGTTGTTTGATTGAGGCAAACTTGTTTGCTGGAGGCTCTAATCTATGTCTAAACATCAATTGATATGTCCACTTTGTTCCAATGATCGATTTCGGAGAGAAGAAGGCAGGCTCGATAGTAAATGGGGGTTTACCTCACACAAAGTCACCCTCATGATCTGTGAAACCTGCCGCTTTATCATGTATTTCAGTAAAGGTCGATCCATTTTCGACTTTGATTAAGTATAATCTCTCATGTAATGCTCGGGGTCTTCCACAATATTGTAGCGGTTCCCATCCGGATCCTCGAAGCCAGCCATCGTACCACCCCAAGGCATCTCCTCAGGTGGCATAAAAAAGCGGACACCCCGTTCTTTCATTTTCCGATAAAACTGCTCAATATCTCGAGTTTCAAACGTAATTCCAGTATTGCGTCCGATTTGTCCAAGTTGCCATTCGTACATAATCGGGTCTGAATCTGGATTCGGTTCAACAAATGCAAGTTTAGCTCGTTCATCCGAAGGACCCAGCTCCACCCATCCAAACCGCGGAGCGTACAAAATTACAGGGATTTCCAAAATATCGCGAAAGAACGTTATAGTATCTTCTTGATTTGTTACAAAAACACGTACCGTCCAGATCCGATGAATGAACCCTTCTAAACCATGTTTGGGTGTCAAGCTTTTTCACCAAATAGGCTCACAACTTCTTACATCAAAACTGTTTCTCATCTTATAATGGTATCTTGAATCTCAAAAACCACAAAGGCTTAATAGGAGTCGCACCGTGAGTGCCGCCAGTCAAACCTGAACCTTATGCGGAGGAATGAAATTGAATTTTGAGTTTTCGAAAGAAGAAGACCTCTTCCGAGCTACCGTTCGGGACTTTGCTCAAAAGGAAATCCGTCCTTATGCTCGAGAGATGGATGAGAAGGGCGAAATGCCGAAGGGCCTTGTAAAGAAAATGGCAGCTCTTGGTTTATTAGGTATCACAGTGCCTGAGAAGTACGGTGGACCAGGAGGAAATTTCATGCTTGCCTGTATCGCGGCAGAGGAGCTTGCAAAAGCTGACCTCAGTATTGCGATTCCTGTCTTCTATCTTGTTGAAGCCAGCTGGGCTTGGATATTCTCACGTTATGGAACTGAAGAAGCCAAGCAAGAAATTCTACCAAAAGTCTGCACAGGTGAATACTTCTTTGGGATTTCAACAACTGAACCTGG
>CAYFXY010000119.1:0-3516 GCA_964347205.1 uncultured archaeon | reverse complement strand
CAGCGTCAATGAG
The DNA here is from genome assembly GCA_964347205.1 of uncultured archaeon. Lineage (GTDB taxonomy): Archaea > Asgardarchaeota > Hermodarchaeia > Hermodarchaeales > Hermodarchaeaceae > Hermodarchaeum. Next base: position 3,503 of record CAYFXY010000119.1, on the reverse strand, counting down.
CTCTTCTTGGAAAGGATGTGTGGGAACAGGCATGCAAATATGCTCACATTATGTGAGTAAAAGCATATCGGATGTCCAATAATCGTCAAGCTTTTTTTCCCAGATTAAGAGCGGAAGTGGGGTCTGAAATGCTGAAATTTGTTCTTCCTGTTCTAACCAACTAAAAAGAAGTGGGGAGTGACAGGAAGGGAACCGTACCCATCCCGAGTGGGAGGACTATTTAGATGTTGTATTATTCATCGAAGAGTAGAAAAGTCGCTATGCTTATAGTTGGGGTATCTCTGCTGCTTTGGTAGGATGGGATACAGTGGTTTCGGTCATACAGTTGGTTTGGTGAGATAGCATGAAGCGCAAAAAGGTTCTAGACGGGTTAGTACACCTTGAAGGCTCGGAGTTTCCCACATATTACTCCCGGGGGGCGAAGAAGCGAGCGGAACGGCTTTCCATGATCGCAGCGCACGGGGTGAACTTCGTCCGCGAGTTTTTCCCAGTTGAGATCCAAACGAGTCTACTCGTTCTCAACGGGGAGGATTGGACTCAGCGAAATAAGGTTCCCTATGGCTTCATATTAGGGCGAGATAACTTTGTCTGGTACCCGATATCCACGGAGGAGAACCCCCATCTACCAAGCTATGATGCCATATTATGAGAACAGCCCCGAACCCCTGCAACAGACTTTGGCAGAGCTACTGCCAGACAGCGAGGCTCCCTTCCTCACCGCGGGCGTGATCTGGTTTGATACGTACATAGTTCATGAGCTTTTTCATGTCTATTCGAAAGCGGACGGCGTCCAGATCAGGTTACACTGGTTCGATGAACTGTTTGGCGACTACATCAATTACGCATACTTGCGGAGATACGCGCCCCGGTATCCCACGGAACTGAAAGTGACGGAGGTCTACTTCCCGCTCCTCTATCAGGGAGGGCGTTCACTAGCCCACCATAAGAGTTTGGAGGACTTTGAGGAGTTTTATATGGATATGGGAGGACCAAACTATTGTTGGTACCATGCTTGGTTCAATGTGGGTATATTTGAGCTGTATGAACACTTTGGGGAACGCTTCATCCCGCAGGTCACAACCCTCTATAAATCGGAGTCAGGGTTCGATACAACCGGGACTACCCTAGCCGCCCGCCTCGAGGAATCCAGTCCCGGGTTCCAAGATTGGTATCGGAAATGGAAGCAACAGAAATGACCTGACGATCGCTGCGTCGTGGGAGATGCCCTGCTTTAGTGCTAATCAAAAGAATTCTACTACTCGTCAGAAGTCTTAACGGTGATGGCCGCTGAAAAGACCCTGCCGCCGCATCCACGACATCAAAACCACTTTTCGACCCTCTCAACGACGTTGATAGTCCCCTAGTATTTTTCGTTACCTCATATTTTTGACAAGAGCCATTGTGACACAGGTATTCTTGTGTTTCACATCTTTCTCTATTTGGTGGTGTGTTACCTTGCCTATATAATGTGAGCGTCCCGGGATTCTGTGAGTAAAAAGTTTACGACAACACCATTTTTATAGTACGACCCTGACGACACCGACCCTAGACGCCTTCGTAGTTTGAGGAAATTCAAACAGCGGCCTCAACTCATCTGACATCGTTGGTTTTGGAAAGAAGGGCAGGGAGGGCTTGGTGTGTTTGTTCAGGCAAACTGATTGGATAAGATAAGGATTTGATTTCTATTGGCTCTCTAAGCTACTAGGAATACGACAAGTCCATTTATAATGATAATTAAGAACCGGAGTGCCAACACGACAATAGCGGCTTGCTCTGGTCTGGCAAGTTTAGCATTACTGGTTACCAAGATGGCAAACCAAATGATCCAAAATTCTATTACCAACTGGATGAAGAGCCAACCGAGGGGGGGAATCCAAAAGAGGAGATCTCGAAAATACCAGAGAACTGCATATAAGATAAATGGAAGGCGAATAAAAGCAGTGAGTACAAACAACGTGGTGGTGCCATGTTTGATATGGAACAGAAAGCGCATCAGTCCTTCAATGAAGAGAAACATTATGATCCAGCCAATGAAGAAGGATGCCAAAGTTAGCGGGAAATTTGGAAATGGGGTGCTAGTTACATAGAATAAAAAGGGTTGAAGACCTGTTGCTGCAATGATCCATGCATTGATAAAAATTACAATGAATGCTTCGAGGAGAAAGCGGCGTGGTCTTTTTGCCACGTATTGAAAAAGACTTGATGGGACAATTATCTGATATAGCAAATGACGTATGATGGCGAATGACCGTTGGTGTGGTTGATGTTTTCGAATAGCGTGTCGTTCCATTTGATGCATGATTTCGTGAACATCATGGCCAAGGGAAGAAAGCTGATACAAGCGTTCACTAGTTTGATTTACAAGTTGCGTTAAGGCGTCCAAGTGATAATAAAATGTGCCCACTTCTAGCTGGACTTTATTGATTAGATCGGAAAAAGAAATTGTTCCGTGATCTTTGATCAAACGAAGTATTTTCCTTCTGATGGGATTGCTTAAGGCCTTATAGATCTCATCAGAGATTTCTTCTTGTGGAACCATAAATTTTCCCTTGGATTACTTATAACTAGGATAATTACCTTAATTCAAAGTTATAAAAAATGACTTCGAATTTTTTCGAGGCACCGTTCTATTAAATTAGAACTAAATCTTATTAAGAATGATTTGACTAAATACTAACAGCTTCCTCGTTGGTGGTTAAACATAAAATGAATAGAAAGAAAAGCATTGCATGTGTACTGGTTCTCATTGCATTAGTTGCTCTGACACCGTTACTTATCTACGGCCCCATGGTTACCGTTGCTTCAGTTAATCTTGGAATCTCAATTACAACTAGTCCCCTATCTTCGAAGTCTAATGATAACTATTTAGTTCAGCCACCCATATATGGCGTTGCCCTTGATTATTCCATGGTTGACATAACGGCTCTAAATGGTTACCAATATCTTGCTACGAGAATAACAGGAGTAACTAGCCTATCTGGAGACTTCGATCCTGCAGGAGCCATTGTTGAGATCACCATGACTTTCGATCTCACCACTCCCAGTGGCCAAAGCTTTGTATTTACTTTGAATCCGATTTCTGGTCAGGGTGTTGGTGAAAAACACATACAAGTTATATTGGGTCCTGAATCGGGTATATCAGAACTAGGAGAATTTCACTTAAGCATCACTATTACGGTAGTCGTTACACCTCCTGGATTCACTGACCCGGTTCTTAATCTAGACTTAGCGCCAGTTGATCTCACCTTCGACATCCCTTAAGACGTCAACTTATCTGTGAAGAACGGTGTGGCAAAACACAAGGCGAATCATACTACAGGGTTCGCCGCCTTTCTTTTTTTTGAGATTTTTAATTTTGTTGGGTCTTAATGAAAATAGCTAAATCATTGACGAGAAAAAAAATTTCAGTAAGGCTAGATTTTGTGAGTTGAGGTATTAGTGATAATTCTCCCCTTAGCCATATAATGTGAGCGTTGCGTGATTCTGTGAGTAAAAGCGTATCG
>CAYFXY010000118.1:3104-3583 GCA_964347205.1 uncultured archaeon | reverse complement strand
GCCCCGGACGCCCCCAGAATAGCCATTCCCAGTTTTTTGCCTAACGTTCGCGTTCCCCTTGGATAAATTCTTCAACACGCTGTTTAGCAATCGAATCCTCAATTTGCTCTGGAGGATGCTTGAAAGAATAACTAGAAATACTCATTAGAGGTCCACTGGTTCCTCTGTCTAACGCGATCTTCATTGCACGAATAACATCAGCAACAACCCCAGCACTATTCGGTGAATCTTCCACAGAGAGCTTCAACGCAATGTGAATTGGCATCCCTCCCCATTTCTTTCCCTGGGCATGAATGTAGCAAACTTTTGTATCATCAAGGAAGGGAACATAATCACTAGGGCCAATACGCGTAGGTACCGGGTAATCTAAAATGCTAGTCACTGCTTCAGTTTTACTAATACGCTTACTCTTCAATCGATGTTCTGCCAACATATTTGAAAAATCAGTGTTTCCGCCTATGTTCAGTTGATAAGTTTCA
>CAYFXY010000118.1:2741-3094 GCA_964347205.1 uncultured archaeon | reverse complement strand
TCGATCGATGAGGAGCTGGGCTATTACGCGGTGAAGAATAGTTGCACCGACTTGGCTTTTGATATCGTCTCCTGCCATTGGAAGTCCAGCTTTTCGATATTTCTCTTGCCAGTCAGGGTCAGAAACGATGAACTCTGGAATGCAATTGATGAAGCCACAACCTGCGTCTAAAGCTGCCTGCGCATAATATCGTGAACCCTTTGCACTGCCCACAGGAAGGAAATTAATAAGCATCTCTGCACCCGCGCCTCGTAGTTCCTCTGCAACATCGGTTGGTTTGATCTCCGCGGGATCATAAACGTGAAATACTTCTTTCATGTGGTCTGCGACACCATCCAAAATTGGACCAGGAA
>CAYFXY010000118.1:1419-2731 GCA_964347205.1 uncultured archaeon | reverse complement strand
TTATTTCTATTGATGTCAAAAGCAGCAACGAAGGTGATGTCACGCGGAAGGTAGCCTCCAAACGAAGGGTGCATTAGTCCGGTTACACGGCGCTCCTTTCCAGTGATATTCTTGTAATAATAGACGCCTTGTATGAGGCTTGAGGCGCAATTGCCAAGCCCTGCAATGGCCACCTTTATTGACTTCATGGTCGTCAACCTAACGAGATAGTTTATGATGGTAAAGTATATTGTGCGACTAACTAGTGCAAACCATTTAAGGATTTCTCCCTCATCCCCTTTTTATCGGCCAAAGTCCAGCAAAGTGACATCCTCTCCATCCTGAAGGAGGGGGCTTCGGTCTTTTTCTTAGGGCTACACTCGTTGCCGAGGTGCGCTTGGCCCGAAACTTACCAGGTTCTAACGCTGCTCTGCCCTCCACCTGCCCCTTCGGCAGGGGAATTTCTTGCTGCACCGTTGGGGCCATCTTGCATGTAGATGCCGCCCTGCCACCTAATGACTGGTGCAATACGGCTCCAGTCGGGCATAATCTGTACAAGATATCAGCGTCTATAACCCCCACAATCACCCATCGTCTAGATGGATGTGGTCGACTCTGATCCTCAAATAGGATTAATGCGATTAATCTATCACTGAAGGAAAGTAGAGTTCTAGCTGACAAAGTTAAAAACAGTGTTTTTCTCCATACGTTAACGAGAAGCCATGACCGGATCCACTTTCAATCGGTATGATCGCCTATTTCGCCGTTCTTTTTAATTTAGCAATTCCACCGGGGGCAATCCCCGTTGCATTGCGGAACTTCATTATGCCCGTAGTCTTTGCTTTTCCCTGGATCTTGTTTGCCTTCATTTTCCGTGAACGAATCGTTAACGCTTGGAACTCGATGAAATCTAAAACCAGCATCATTCCGCTTCGATGGCGGATGCTCTATGGTTTCAATACAGTCATAATTCTAACCTTCTTTCTCTTTCCCTTCATTTCACCTCCATTAGCGATTTTTGCCTCATTGGTATTGGCCTGGCGTATTATTGTGAGTAACGAATCCATTTGGAATCGAGGTTCTCGAGTGCGAGGCCTTTACACCTTGTTCCTCTTCATTATCTTAGCCATTCTCCCTACGTATCTTCTTATCATTTGGTTCCAATATTACCTAGGTTCCATAGCGGCTAACATTTTACTCACTTGGGTCCTCCTTTTTGATCCGATTTATTTCGCTTCGTTATGTATTGTTAACGCCCTTTCTGTTGGGGCTCTACTTCATCTTTCCTATGGAACCTTAGATGTTGAAGGGTTATTAAATGCAGAAAAGAGTC
>CAYFXY010000118.1:241-1409 GCA_964347205.1 uncultured archaeon | reverse complement strand
TACAGTGGTCACGGTGTTCATGGGTTATTAGTATGCAGTCCGCTTTCTTTATGTGAGTCGGTTCAATCAGAGAGTCGAACCGTCTGGTCCATCCGCTTCCTGGAATTCGTACTTTTTGCTGTGTTATTTGTGTTTTTTAATCCGTGGTTTCAACCCCTTGGGATTACCTTCTGGCAATACGATCCTCTTGGCATTGCGGGTCGATTTGGATTCATTACCTACATCAACTATATCGCCTTGGCATTGGTATTCATGGTTTACATAGTCAAATTCTGCGCTGGCATCGGTAAAGGATTCAGATTGTCGATTCTGGGCGTTTTACTGGCTGCCTCTTTCCTCATAATAGAGGTAGTAACTACTATCGTGCCTCCTTATGACCCCCTTAGGGTCATGCTTGTTATTGGATCGAGCCTGTTGTTTATCATTGCCTTTGCTCTTAGTTTCTTCACCGCTTCTGATCGATTAGAGATTATGAGTGAAATCGATGTAAAAGAGGAACTAGATAGTCTCGAAGCGGATGCAGGAGAAGAGGCTGAGGACAAATTCTAGTCTCCGGTCTCCAATAGATAACCTACACATTTCTAAGAAAGGCAGGAATGTGGGAGAGTTCTATCAGAGGAATGTACATCCATTTTCGATCAAAGGTTCCGCGCGCATAACCCCATTCTTCCTCGGGATCAGCGCGATACTTGATGAAAGGTTCCTTGGGGCCTTCATCTAGCTCAACATAGAGAAAGAGGGGAAGCCCTTCAAGTTTGTAATACCCCGGAAGAGCAGTAAATGTTCCCATAATGTGTTTGTTTTTTCGCTTAAAATGCAAAATTGTGGCAGTACGCTCCCTCATACTCCAGAAGTTAACAAGTCGGATTAGATTTTGCAAGTTCTTTAACTTCATAAGAACAGCAGGCTCTAGTTTATCTTCAGGCACAATAATCAACCAATGGGTTCTAAAAAGATATTAAAAGAAAAATTATTTGCTTGGTGGAATATTGCACCGAGACTTTTTGAGGGAGCACGACTAGGTGTTTTTCTGCAATGGAGTTACGAATTGCGTGCGGACAAATGGACATTGCCTTAGGCGATAAAGAATCGAACCTTGAAGCCGCTGTGAATATGGTACATGAAGCTGCGCGGCGAAAAGCCGACGTCCTAGTCCTCCCAGAACTCT
>CAYFXY010000118.1:0-218 GCA_964347205.1 uncultured archaeon | reverse complement strand
GGCACATTTGCTAGCCGAATCACCAAATGGGCATTCACTAGAACTTTTAGGAGATGTGGCAGGACGGTTTCGCGTTTTTCTAGTTGCCGGTAGTATCCTAGAACGACGAAACGAAAAAATCTACAATACCTGTCATTTGATTGGAAAAGATGGGCGGACCCTCGGTTACTATGATAAACTTCACTTATTTCCCCCCTTTGAAGAACATCAATATCTAA
>CAYFXY010000117.1:0-3641 GCA_964347205.1 uncultured archaeon | reverse complement strand
ATGCTATGTTCTACCAATTCTGCATGGCGACCAGTTCATAGGTCGCATTAATCCAATGATGAATCGAAAAACAAACACACTGATTATTAAAGCAATTTATGCTGAAGCAAACGCGCCTAAAGGTCAAGCAATTGGTCAACGTGTGGCAAAGGCGATTGATGATTTGGCTACATTTCTTGCTGCAAGTAAGGTCATTTATCCTTCAAAAATACCTAATGATTGGAAAAAAGCTTTTACTTGAATTTAAACTGGTACATTCTACACTAATAGGTCGAATCTTTTTTCTTTTTAGAGTTTGAACAAGCCATTTTCTCTGCCGTTATATGCTCTTCCAATGACATTCAAAGACGTGGCTGCCGTTTCTTACAATTGACGGGAAAGATAGATTTGTTTCACGTCAAGTTTCTGTTGTATTAGGAATATTCGAAAGGATCTATCTACTAATCTAGTCCTGTCGCATAAGCTTCCGTATTGAGTTACCATACCGAAGATAGATACCTCGAACCAATCGCCCTAGGAGTAATCCTCCAAAAAGCCAATACAGACCGAGAAGCGGAGATAAGATCAAAATGATTACGAAGTTAGAAAGCTCGCCGTAAAAAGGTAAGTAGTAGAGTGGCGTAAGAATGAGCATGTATGGATCTGGGGGTCGTGGGGGTCCTGGAAAATCAGGCATCATGACATCAAGATTAGGGAGATCGATAGCTTCTGCCATGGTTGTATTTACACCATAGATTTGATACCATCCAGGTTTACCTTCAAGTACTAGGAGTTCAGGGACTTGCACATGTGGTGTAGGTATGTCTTCAAAGTGGTAGAGAAGTAATAAATCTTGGTCACCGATGATATTTGCAAAATCCGGTGGTGCTGGTGATGGATTGATGAATGGAACAATGCGACACCGATGCATCCCATCAGGAAGGAAGATCAATGAGAGATTACCTTGCCATATATTTCCCGGTGACTCAGTGAGCCAGAGATCCATTGATGCTGATGGGTCTGACATGCTGGTGAGAATGCATCGGATATCTGAAATCGGTGATGTTGTTTGAATGATGATTTCCATAGTATCTTTGAAGAGGTCAAAATAGCCAAAGGACAACACACGAAGGAGATCATTCTGTATAGGTTGAAGGCTTCCAAGGAATTGTGAACCCGGTTCGACGATATAGTAACTGAATCGACTGTTATTATTAAGGTTGTAGTACATTCGTTGCGCGGCATAAACAGGAAAATTTGCTGTCCCACTTTCTGGTTCGGCTTCATACCAAGTACGGCTGGTAATGAAATATTCTAGGCCATGAGCAGCATAGAGTTTCACATCATTGGGAAACATACCTTGCATGGCCTCAATTGAAGCAAGATCTTGAGGGCTTGCACGAGGACGAATATGCGTGGCTGTCAGTATATAACGGGGAATAGCAATCCAGAGAATTCCACCGAGGACAATGAAGATGAAAACCAAAGCCAGAATCTGTTTTCCATAACGTACTGTCTGTAGCTTGACTGAACGAATTCTGATAAACTCTACGAGTTTATCCACTATGACCACTAATCCCATTGCTAGGATAAGATGCAAGGGGACAAAGAGCATGCCGTTAAAACGGAATGCCCAACTAGCCAGACCTAACCCCAAAAGTGTGGTACTAAATAATAGGGCAAGGGCTGCACGATCACCTGCTTGGTTTCGTACTAGAAGTATCAGGATGCTGGTTACAATCAGAATCGCTATGCCTAGGTGCAACCATAGATCCCATGAAATTGGACCTAACAGGGGGTTGACTCCCATGAAAAGAAAGTTTACCAAACTAACAATATTTTCTCCCCATAAGAGACTGGTTGTGTATCCTGAGGCTTTAATGAGTGAACTTGATGTATACCAGGTGTCTGCAGCCGGAATCAGTAAATCTGATGCAACATATACGCCAACAAACACCAGTCCCCCCATAAGTAAAGGAAACGCAATATCTTGTAAGGCAACTCGCCATTCACGAGCCCAAAGTTGTTTAATAAACTCAGAGCCTGTAAAAACGATTAAGGTCGCAAACAGAATGGCAGCCGTCATGAGATGGCTTAGGGTGGTTAAGCAACCGAAGATGAGGAATCCCACAAAATCATACAAGTGACGGCCTTTTTCCTTGAAGCGATAAAAGAAAACCAGTGCAAAGGGGAGAAACGCCAGTGCTGCTTGGTTCTTCACGAGACTTGTTACCAACTGGAATTGGCTCACATCTATCCAACAGAGAACTCCTGCAATAAATCCGGCTCGCCAATCACCCCTTGTGAAACTCCAGGCCGCGAAAAAGACACCAACAACCAGGATAGCTTCAAATAATGCTGAAGCAATTTTGACTCCAATTATAATATCATGAGTTATTAAGGAAAATGCTGCAGCGATGGCAAAGGATACAATTGGAGCGTCATAGTATAAGAACCCACCATTGAGAAGAGTGAAGACATTAATCGTATAATAAGCGCCATCTAACCCAACTTCAATTGGGTATAACAGGGTAGTAGATAAACGGCTAAACAAGGTAAGAAAGCAAAGCACGGTTGTTATTAGAAGCTCAAGCTTGAACTGCACGAGCCATTTGATTAGCACATTAAACCAAAGCTTGAAGCGTGCTTCCATTGATGATCCCCGGCGTCTAAGTAGAGTATAAGCAACAAAACGGTTCTCCTGCCTTTAATGTTATACCTCCATTATTCTTGATTTGGGTTCTTCGCAAGATTCTCAAATAAGGTGTTGAAAAAAGGGTAAAGACCCTGGCTCTTCGTGCAAGCGTCCATGAACTAGGAACCAATTTTTGTTATCTAAAAACAGGTGCATTCAAATTAGGACAAAGAAGTCGTTTTAGGGTTCGAGTAAATGACTTCGCTGATAGTTATCAGCATTTCTTTTTTTGGTTCGAAGACGTACATGCTGTTTTGTACTGATGATTTGAATGTCTGATTTGGTTCAAGTCATAGAATTGGATTAAATGCTATTCGTTTGAGGTTTCAAGATAAGGTTGATACCAATTGGTTTGCCAGCCGAAAGTCATACAGAATTACGGAGGCAAACACGCGACACAAATAGCATCTGTATTCGATAGTGGAAAGTCACATTGACAGGATTGTTCAGTTTCTGAGTCCAATTCCTTATACAATTTTGTGCACTAACTTTTCATGTTGTTTTTCTCGTTCTTCTGTAACCGCTAGTTTTTTGGGAACGAGTTCCTTAAGCCGGTCATACTCGGAGAGAATTTCACCATTTTCATCAACTGCATAGCAGGCTCCCCCGATCATCCGAGTTTGTAGTCGCCCACGTGCATTGGGGTTACCTTTCAAACCCGGGGCATCTAGAATTCCTTGTTTCACGGCTATTTCGTAGGTTGTGGGGTTTAACAGCGGATTGGGAGTTTTATCTTCTGGAAGCTCGTTTAAAACCCTTAGAAGAAGACTCGCTTCGCTGACGAGTTGTTCTTTTCGTGCAATTATCTGTGGATCCAGCCAGGGATTTGGCGTGCCGCTTCTACATTCTTTGATCACTTGCCGGACAATCTTACAGCTCGTAATCACGTCATCAGCGGTTGCTACATGATCAGCTTCACTGAACCCTACAACATGAACAATTGCTGGTTGTAACATCATCGAGGTAT
>CAYFXY010000116.1:0-3648 GCA_964347205.1 uncultured archaeon | reverse complement strand
AACATGCGGGGGTGTTCATCAATAGCGGGTTCCTCCCAACCCGGGGCGGAATCAATGACGAAGGGAGAGTCACCAATACCATCCCAATTGGCATCAATCCCGTTGTAATCCGAATAACCATTAAAATCCCAAGAGTTACCCCCTTCAAGATCCCTCGCGTTAATTCCGCTGTTATTAATTAATGTGTTCCAAGTAATCTCATTTTGCTCAGAAGAAGTACTAATCCGAATGTCGGTCCAGGGTTGATGTATCACAGTATTTCGGGTTAGCGTATTCTGCTTACTCCAAGACGCAATACCCAGTTGGTATGTGTTGGCGACAAACAGGTTGTTACTCACCATATTATCTTGGGATTCGCGTTCGATTGTTAGCCCATCATGATTCTGGGTGAAGACACAGTAAGACACGCCAAGGTGCTTAGATTCGCCGATACGGACCCCATACCCTAGGTTGGAAAAAGTTGATTGGTGGATGTTACCGTTCTCAACATCATAGAGTGAAATGCCATATCCGGTTCCGGATCCATTGAGGTGACAATTTATGATAATGAACTGACTCGAAGTATGAGCAATACGAATTCCCACTCCATAGCGGGGGACCTGTATTTGCAGGTTCATAATCCGATATGGGCTCATTGGAGTACCGAAGCCTGGCCAACCTTGGGCAGCGAAGTCGGCATCGCTGAGAATTTCAATGGGGTCATGAGGTATCCTCTTATGCTTAGCTTTCGTTGGTTGGTCGACAGCTGGAAGTGAATTCTTAGGTGACGCGGGAAGAGAAGAGAACAGTGGGGTAGGACTGGGTTGAAGTCGGGGTATCAAAATATTTGGTGGAAGAAGGAGCATCACAAGTAAGCACCCATAGCATGTTTTTACCAGCGTGTCCCATCTACGCTTCACAATTTGACCCTCTGCGCCATTTTATTTGAGATCCTTTGATTTATACACATTGATTTCTGCAATTTTGCCAATCGTGAGATCTATGATTTCTTTGAAGGAATATAAAAAAGTATGAGAGGATAGTACGCAACTACTATCCTTTGACAAGTGAGATTAGAGTTCCTAGTAACTCATATCACGAAGCGACCAGTACTCTTTGCTGTAGAACCAGTGATTTGAAAAGCCCATGTTCTCATGTGTTGCATGACCCATTACGCTGTACAAATCTGGGTCATACTCTTCTTTGAATTTCCATTCCCCGTCATCTTGATACCAGTTGTTGGGCTCAAGTATTCCTATGCTATGACCCATTTCATGCAAGAGCACAACAATCATGGCACCAAGTTGAAGGTCCTCATCGAACACATCTTGAATATGACCAGCAAAAACGCCCATATAGTTTCCACCTAGTGTATTATCATAGCCCCTATGTGTTTCGCACTCGGCTATCCCTAGAGGCTCCTCTCCTCGGGGTCCTACTTTGGAGCTTCTGTTTGCCCAAATTAGATATTTTGATGTGTTGCAATACCAGCTAGGGTCCGTTTGATGTGGTCCGGTGTAATTTCCAGTCTCATACTTGAGGACATCTATATGATCATTCCTCGTTAAATTATCAAAAATTTCATAGGATATATCAATAGCCCGTGTTTTGTAATAAGTTACCATGTAATCGAGAGCGGTTTTGTTTGGATAGAATCCAATAATATAATCAATTTCGAGGGATAATTCCCATTGAAATGTTGAGACAACTTGTATGTTCACCGAGTCAGAGACCTCATCGTTGTCATAATATGCAGTTACAGTAATGGTTTTACTACTCCCCGATAAGGGTGTAGTCCATGAGCCATTATAGAGGTCAGTGATTCCAATTCGGGTCATATTAGTCCACCCATCAGGAAGAACATGAAAAGACACGTAATCGGGATTCTCTGTTTTGAGTTTAAATATGTGAATCCCATCCCCATATTTGAGGGGCGGGTGGTCTATGAATCTATTTAGCTTGAGGGGGACGTGACCCAGTTCCTTGCATGACGGGTGAACTAGGTCCTTGAAAAGGTCCCGTGGAAATCGTGGCGGAGTCTGACCGTGCCTGGTTAGTGTGAGGCTAAACAAGGGCTTCCCAGTGCATTTCAGCCGGGCTTGGGATCCGCTAGGCCAGCAAGTTAAGATGAGCGCTTTTTGGGTTCCAATACCTAAAAAGTGTCATAATAACAATTTCCAGATTCTTTTTGGTTTCCAATTGGTACTTGTTTTTTTAATTTTTACTCCCCTTTTTGGCTTCGATCTTTATTTTGAAAAAAATCCTCTTAAGGAACATAAGGGCGGAACCAGGAAGGATAACCAATAATCATCGCAACAAAAAATACCATGATGATAATAATCGCACAACAACCAATGACCTTTGATCTTCTCGAAGACTCATATCTCTCTTCAAGCGGCTCTTTTTGGTCCGCCTGCTTTTCTTTTTCCATCTGAAAAAACCTCAGTTTGTCATCTTAAATAAACCAATTAAGACTTTATTCTTTCACATATTCTCAATTGGTACTAAAGCCCAAAACCTCAAAAGCTTTTCATGAGTTCTAGGTGTTGACAGAGTATATGATTAATTATGATAAGCTCGCCCAAGAGTATGTACATCACCGTCGCGTTCATCCTGAAGTCCTCAAATCGCTAATTACACAAAGCGATGTGAAATCTAATTCCTGCGTTCTTGAAATTGGCTGTGGAACAGGAAATTATATTTCTGCACTCCACCAAGAAACTGGTGCATCATCTTGGGGGATTGATCCATCCACCCAAATGCTTGAGCTAGCACGAAAACAATCCAAAGAAATCATCTTCAAGGAAGGCTTTGCTAATGCGCTTGAGTTTAAGGACAACATGTTCGACTTTGCATTTTCCGTCGATGTTATCCATCATTTAGACAATGTTGTTTCATACTTTTCTGAAGTCTTCCGAGTCTTACATCCGGGGGGGAAAATTTGCACAGTCACCGACTCGGAGGATATCATCAGAAATCGACGCCCCCTAGCTTTCTATTTTCCTGACACAATTGAAGTGGACATCAATCGATATCCCTCCATCTTCATTCTCCGAAAACAAATGGAAGATGTAGGGTTTCGGGAAATTCAACATAATCAAGTAGATTTGCCATACGAACTCACCGACGCCCGAGCCTACCGGGATAAAGCCTTCTCCTGTCTTCATCTCATCCCAGATAAGGTGTTTCGAGAAGGACTAGCACGGATGGAAGCTGATCTGACTCGTGGACCCATTCAATGCAATAGCCGATATTCCCTGTTATGGGGTAAAAAACGAGCACCCATAGTGTACCTGTAAGGTCTCCAACTTAAGCATTGTTGAAATCCCTTTCTCCTCAATTTTCTTCCTCGAACATTTCTCAACCTTATTTCATCCCAATTCATTGTGACCTGAAGAAAAACGAACAGAGAAATCGATGTCGCAATTCCGAAATACAAAGTTCGAGAACAGGTGCGTTTCAACCATTTTTGGAACGAAATTCACACCTGTTGGTATCTCAAATCTTATACTCTAGAACTCAGAAGGTTGGTTAAACGGGGTGACATTATGAAAATACGGGTCTTCCTTGTTTTTACACTTCTCTCATTTCTCCTTGTCCCCCCTTTTATTTCATCAGCCTCCACCATGAACATCAGAAATACTGAACCTGATTATTGGCCAACGACAG
>CAYFXY010000115.1:0-3683 GCA_964347205.1 uncultured archaeon | reverse complement strand
CCTACTCCCACACCAGCTCCCACACCAGCTCCCACACCTACCCCTACTCCAGTTCCAACACCTGCTCCTACTCCAACGCCAGCTCCAACCGCCGTACCTGCACCTGCGCCCAGTCCTGAACCACGTCGCCCCTCTGCTGTTCCCGATGCTAAAATCGCGACGGTGATTGAAGCGATCGAAACCATCACTGCGGATCTTAAAAGTCGACAGAAAGTACAACGAGACTATTTGAAACCATTAATCGAGCAAGCACGCGATACTGCGATGAATAACCTAAGCAGCCGGGCAAAGGCCGCCAGTGTATTTAAAGAATTAATCGCACTTCTGAAATCAAGTCCCTCAGACTTACCACCTGATACACTAGCAACTGTTATTGCCAAATTTGAGGAACTCGTTTTGCACATCCGCTCTTCATAATTCATTCGTCTCGCAGTTTCATAATATTGAGAATATAATACAAAAGTATAGAAGCCAGTAAGGTAATTTCTGTTCATGGATACTAGTTATTCAATGAGTGGAGCTACCATTTAATATCAGTTCCACACTAACCGATAGTATTCTGCAAGGTGATTCAACGTTGACTGAAACCAAAGGCTCTTCTGTGGCTTCAAAAAAAGCCGAATCTCGTTTTCAGACCCAAACCACGGCGCAGTTGGTTGAATTGATTAGGATGCGACGAAGTATTCGTCACATGACAGGAGAAAGGCTCCCCGATGATGATTTAGAACTGATTTTGGATGCAGCAAGATATGCTCCTTCACCAGAAAACATGCAAATGTGGCGATATGTTATCATCCGCGATGATTTTGAAATGAAACGCCTAATTGCGGATATTAGTCAAGAGGCTGCAAGATATGTTTTTGGAAATTTCCCTTATGAAGCTACACAAGGTCGCTTATGGTATCTGCCTGATGCTAGTCGCCCAGCAACCTATGAGGAGATGCGAGATGGATCATTGTTCCGGTATCCTGAGAAAGCTGACGCGGTGATAATCTGTTGTGCCTCAGAAAGCTGGCATGACAGCACTTCGATGTATCCGAATGAACTATGTGGGAGCGTTGTGGTCGCTATGGGTGTACTGAATATGTGGTTAGTAGCCCACTCAATGGGTTATGCATGTGCTTATCAAGCTGTGCCATTTGCAGATAAACGGCACGAAGAATTCATCTGCGATAAACTCGGGATTCCACGAACATGGACCCCCATTGCGGCATTCTGTATCGGTATTCCGGAGAAGCCTCGAATGCTAGGACCATCGCGATGGCCTCTTGAGAGCAGCTTTTACACTGAACGCTGGGGAGTGCCTTACCAACGCATCGCGTTTCGAACCCAAAAAAAACACAAAGCTAAACCCACGAAAAAGAATTGAAAAAAGCCGTGGTGATTTAAAAATGGAATTGCGCCTACCTGAAAACATATGGAAAGGATTAGAAAAGAAAGCTAAAGAGGCAAACATAAGCCCCGAATCGGCAGCACAGCTTATTCTTAGTGAATACATTCACGTCTTTGGAAGTGGAATTTATGTAGGCACCTGGCGGCGAGGTGATAAGGCTGGCAAAAAGGGTATGCGATATGTAATCGATTGGCCCTTTTCCCCGGGATTAGTAAAAATTCCAGGCAACCAATCCATCGATATTGGAAAAGGGGAACATGAAAAGGAGGAGTAACAATGCCACGATACAAGAAAGCTTCAGATGGGCAATGGCCGGGATATCCCAATTTACAACTCAACGACATTAAAACCCTAACAATTCGTCAAAACCGGTACATTGCAGAAGCGATGGTGAACAACCGGAAAGGTCGAATTGTTATTCTATTAGATCAAAAGATGTACCAGGACTTCTTGGAAAAGGTCCAGGAACGAAAAGGTAACATTAGCGCCCAGCACGTGAATGAAGCGGTCACTGATGCGGTCCAAGCATGGATGAAGGGTCAGTGATTCATCAGGTGAATTAGATGACACATCAGATAGCGGAATTATTTGAAGGATTTATTTCTCAAGTAAATAAGGTGCCTGAACACCGAGCTTTTATTCGCGAATGGGTTGGTCCCTACCAAGGCAAAGTCCTGCAAGTTGAAACAGAAACCGAGACCTTTCATATTCTCTTACACCGAAAAGGCATAATGGAACTCCGATATGGTTCTTATCCATCTCCAGAAGTAATTTACAAAGCATCATCGAAGATTTTGATGAGTTTATTTACCGGACAAGCCTCCTTCCGTGATCTAATGAAACGCTGGGATCTCATTATCATTGGGGCAGGTCATGAATCCGTTCCTTTAAATCAACTCATGATGCGAGTCCTTAGATCGAGTTAACACTAGTTGGTGAGATATTGCCAAGAAAAAAACCGGGTGAAACCAAACTAACCCCAGAGGATTGGTTTAATCTTGGAATTACACTCGGTGAAGATGGAAAACTGCAAGAAGCCCTAGAGGCATTTTCCATCACCACTGAATTACGTCCTCAAGATGCAGCGGTATGGTTTAACAAAGGACTCGTACTCGATCAACTCGGACGAATTAATGAAGCTTTAGATTGTTTTCTGCGAGCGACAGAACTAGATTCCAATTACACAGAAGCCTGGAACAACCTAGGAGCGGCATATCAAGAGCTAGGACGATTAGAAGAGGCCTTACAAAGTTTTGTAAGAGCCACGAGAACCCAAACCCATAATCGAATTAATTATTCTGATGCCTGGTATAATCGGGGTATAATTCTCGCAGAATTGGAACGCCCTAAAGAAGCTCTCAATTGTTTTATTGAAGCTGTTATGATTAATCCAGGAGACGCAAAAGCTTGGTACTACCGGGGTGTCCTGCACGAACAACTCAATCAATCTGAAGATGCGCTTGATTGTTTTTCGAAAGCCACCAAGCTAGCTCCGGAAAATACCGATGCTTGGATGAATAAAGGTGAACTTTTAGGTAAATTAAACCGAATAACTGAAGCCCTGACAATTTTCAAAAAAGTCACTGCTTTAGACCCAAACAATGCAAGAGCTTGGTATAATCGGGGAGTAGCTTTAGGATTGTTGGAACAGCATCAAGAAGCCGTTGAAGCATATTCAAAGGCGGCTTTATTGAATCCCGAAGATGAAAACACCTGGTTCAATCTAGCAAATACATTTGGTAAAAACCTGGGAAAACATATCCAAGCATTGGATGCTGTAGATCAGTTACTAGTCTTCTCCCCAAAAAGCACTCGCGGATTGTACCTTCGCGGTCGTATTCTTATTGAGCTAAATCGACAGCAAGAAGCATATGAATGCTTTCAACGCGTCCTCGAGCTCGATCCCGATTTCCCACATCTTCACGGATGGACAAAACCAAATAAGTGAAAAACCGCTTATTAGCATTAAAGGGACGAAGTAATTCTGTTAACCTCGAGGGATAAACCAACCTGGTGCGAGATATTCAACATAGTATACCAATTTCTGGTGATGTTTATCAATATCGAATACATATAATCCAATCCAGTGCTTAATATCTTCTCAAGTGATTAAGGAATCAGAAATGATTTGGGTTTTCTTTCCCACACCAGAAGCAACCCTTCTTTCAGTTTTGAATCCTTGAAACTAAATTGGTGAGAAAAATGAGTGAAATTACCCTACCTATAGGTGGTGCTTCCAGTCAAGCAGAACCTTCCTTTTTATACCATTAAAAAGAAGTGAATTAAAATT
>CAYFXY010000114.1:2506-3732 GCA_964347205.1 uncultured archaeon | reverse complement strand
TTGGAGGATAAATGGGTCAAAACGCGTTGGTAATTGCTCTAACTGTTCATCGCTGAACCCAGTTCCCACCTTGCAAATCGTTTTGAATTGACCACTTTCTTCATCACGCACCGCCGCCAGTAAGGCACCATAGGTTTTTGCTCGTCGACCTCTCCCCCAGAATGCCCCTACAGCTACGAGATCCACTGGACCAATAGCCTGTTCTTGGTAGGATTCCTTTAGCTTTACCCAGAGCCAACTACGTGCACCCGCTCTGTAAATAGACTCAGGTGCTGTTGACTTGACTATTAGCCCCTCGCTTCCCTCATCCAGAGCCTCCCGGAACATTTGTTCAACGCCTTGAGCAGTTGAGACCTCCTTAGCACGTACAAGTAGAAAGCGATCGCTGGGTTCGACTATCCCTTTCAATTCACTACGACGGAAGGAGTAGGACTTCATTGTCAGATCTTCTCCATCCACGTAGAGACAGTCAAAGAGAAACAGCGCTATAGGAATTTCCTTCACCATTTCTTCGATGAGATATTTGCGTCTACGGCGCATTAACACTTGAAAGGGGAGCAACTTTGCAGGGTCATCTGGGTCGATGGCTACGGCTTCTCCTTCAACGATACAACTTTTCGCTGTAAGATGTTGTTTTGCTAGACTAGTAACATCGGGATACATCGGAGTAATTTGTTCTAGACGTCGGGAAAATATGGTAATCTCTTGGTCATCTTTGTGAATCTGCATGCGTTCGCCATCAAGCTTCCATTCAGCGGATAAATGCCCTTCTAATTTGTCCACAACTTCTTGAGGTGTAGACAGCTTTTGGGCTGCCATCATCCGTATCGGTTTTCCGAGGGTCACAGTGATTGCTTCGATTCCTTCAAGGCCCTTCGTTGCTAGTACACGGGCGATATAGCCTAAATCGCTGGTTAGATTATAAGCCCGTTCAATGGTTGCTCGATGTTCCTTCGCCCCCGTAAATGCAACAGAGAGGGCATCAAGAACTGTCATTTCAGCAATTCCCAGTCGTAAAGCCCCAGTAACTGTTCGCAATAGATATCGCGCTTCTAATGGCGTTGCATTGGAAAGCAGACCTGCAAGGCTTCGTATCTTCAAGTCCGCACTACCTGGGCCTTGTGCAGCTGCAATTTTTGTTAATGACTCATAAACCTGAGAAATCAATAAAGGAGCCTGTAGTAAGGACTGTTGACGTTTTTCAGTAAGTAACTGCTCCGCGGCAA
>CAYFXY010000114.1:1736-2496 GCA_964347205.1 uncultured archaeon | reverse complement strand
TCTCCAGTTTTGTTCACAACAGAAACAATCTGGGCATTACTCAAACCAAGTGCGGTTGAGAGAGCATTAACAGCCATTTTTTCAGCAATACCAATCTCTGGTTTTCCAGTCCAATCGGGATACAGTTTTCCTTGTGTAAGATACACCACCTGTTCAATAGCAGTTGCATCTAGTGATGCTGCCAAGCTTGAGAACAAGTCGGCAAGGATCTCAATCATTTCAAGTCGTTTTGGAGTACTTTCAAGCTGATGGTAATATTGGCTTACATCGTGATACTTCAAGCTGAATCGCCACATTCCAAAGAGCTTCATCAGAAAAAAAGATGCCTCAATTGAATGGAAATCGAGGGGAATTCTTATTCCCTATAAAACCCAAATCTTCAATTAATTCAGTTGATGCTGTTAAGACCAATGAAGCATTGTCTAATATGCCAGCAAGATTTACCTGTGTCCAAGATACTCCCTGTCTGTGTTAGTTGCCTTCGTGCACAACCAGGCGATATTGAGCCATATATTAGAAAAGCTCATGGTTGGCGAAAAGAACTCTTTGGACTTCCACCTTCAATTCCTCAGGAACCCGATGGTACCAAATGTACAATTTGTGCTAATCAATGTTCAATTCCATTAAATGAGCAAGGATATTGTGGACTGCGTAAAAACAACAACGGACAATTAGAAGCCCTGGTTCGTCCCACCAAAGGTTTAATGCATTACTATTTTGATCCCCATGAAAAAGGGGATCCTGTTGGAATGGCCGTATT
>CAYFXY010000114.1:0-1726 GCA_964347205.1 uncultured archaeon | reverse complement strand
TTATTCCTCCAGCCTCACGAGCTTGGACGCTACTTTTCCTAATCTGGTCTAACAGAAGCGTCTTTCCGGTATCGATGTGACCCAGCACACAGACGATGGGTTGCCTTATAGGCATATTTCATACCTGCTAGTGCATGGAAACTAGGTATGCATGTGGCCGAATTAGAGACTTTGATCCTTAAACAGTTCCACCATGATTGACGCGTTAATACATATAAGCATAGTATTTTTGACACGTTAATTGATATTTTGTTTACTTTTTCATTTACTTCCGCTGTTTTTTTCTACGGGTGTGGCTTGGATTGTCTTTTTTGCCAGAATGTTTCACACAAGAAAATCAAGCAGGGAAAGCTTATCACTGCTGATACTTTTCTTCAAATTATCAGAGAAAACCAACGGATTTCCTGTATTTGTTATTTTGGAGGCTCACCTGAGCCACAGCTACCCTTCGCAAATCGTATTATCGAACTTTGTCAAAACCATTTTAAGAACCGCATACTCCGTCAATGCTTTGAAATGAATGGTCAGGGCACTCCAAAGCTAGTAAAAAAGATGGGAAGATTAGTAGCAAAGACCGGTGGAATCGTAAAATTCGACTTGAAAGCTTTTTCAGAGCCTGTCCATCGGGCACTCTGTGGTGTTACAAATAAATCCATTTTACAAAATTTCGCTCTGCTGGCCGAAACGCTCCCATTTGAGAACCAGTTATATCCGCCCCTCATGGCAACTACACTCCTGGTGCCACATTATGTTGATGAATTCGAAGTGGGCCAAATTGCGCATTTTCTTAAAGACCTTGATCGCCCTTCGATTGAATATAGTCTATTAATCTTTCATCCAGACCATCTGATGACCGATTTACCGGTCACCCCGTTGGACCAAGTTCAACGTTGCTTTGATATTGTTAAGAAGGTCCTAGGTAAACGTCCCCACATTGGAAATCTCGGACTGCTTCAAGGTCAACTTCGACTCTGAACTTGTATGTGGTTTATCGAGAGATTAATGGATAAAGACTAGCGAAATTTTTATATGGAAGTGCAAGGAATCGGACGCCAATCCGCTGACAGTTTTAATGCAGTTCGGAGGAATAAACATGTCACTTGGTGGTACACCAGTTCTCTTGCTAAAAGAAGGTACAAAACGTGAGCGCGGTCGCGATGCACAACACAATAATATAATGGCGGCTGTCGCAATCGCTGAAGCTATCCGAACAGCTCTAGGTCCCAAGGGCCAGGATAAGATGTTAGTCGACAGCTTTGGCGATGTAACGATTACAAACGATGGAGCTACAATTCTAAAGGAAATTGATGTCGAACATCCTGCAGCAAAGATGATTGTCGAAGTTGCCAAAACCCAAGATGATGAAGTGGGCGATGGAACCACGTCGGCTGTCGTTCTTGCAGGTGAACTTCTGAAAAAGGCAGAGGTATTAATTGACCAGAAGATTCACCCAACCGTAATTGTGGAGGGCTATCGGAAGGCAACTGACAATGCTCTGAAGGTATTGGATTCAATCGCTCTGGAGGATGCTAGTGATACAATGTTGAAGAAGGTCGCTATGACATCAATGCAGTCAAAGGTGGTCTCTGAATCTCGACAGTTCCTGGCTGACATGGCTGTTAAGGCCATCAAACAGGTTACTGATATTGTGGATGGAAAGAGTACAGCAGATCTTGATAACGTGAAGGTTGAGAAGAAGCAGGGCGCGAGCATAGGCGACACTATG
>CAYFXY010000113.1:1367-3877 GCA_964347205.1 uncultured archaeon | reverse complement strand
GTCGAAGGCTAGTTTATACAAGAAAAGGGGGTTTTGCGGGTGATGTCTCAAGCCTTTACTTGAGATATCTCCGCAGACAGGGGATGCAATTCCCACAGTGAGTCCATTAGTAAGGGGATTCGCCCCGCACGCTTTGCAAGATGCAATCTTCAGGAAGTTTGTAACTCCAACCACTCACGTAGCTAGAAGGTATTCGAAAAAATTCCGAGGAAAACAGGAATGTCGGTTCCAGCATGAAACAATGCAGAGCCTATTATGCTATCAGTGCGTTGCATGATATACCCCCAAACAAGTCCAAGAAAGAACGTGAATATTACTAGAGCCCATACATATGGGGTGTAACCATTCAACCCTATTCCAGCAACTGAATGACTCAGAGAGAAGATTGTCGCCTGCAAAAGATTAGACGCTCTTAACCCAAGCTCTGGCTCAAACTTATTCAGAAAAAGCCCCCTATAAAGCAATTCTTCTCTAATACCGTTTAGCAGAACAATCGGCAATATCCAAGGCAACCAAGCAATTACTCTGTCAAGACCAAGCTTCTGACCCTGAAACAGATACTGGGCTGCTGGAACTGCAGTTAACGCAAAAAAAAGAAAACCGATAATCCCGAATATGAGCCCTAACTTGAGATTTCCTTTTCTTAAAAAAATCGAACCCAAGGAATTGCCCGAAACCCGAGTCAAGATGACTATTACACTCACAATTATAGAAGTACTTACCAGCATATCCAAAACTAAGCCGTTCTCTGTCTCCGATGACAGATTAACAAAAAGGTCAAAAAGTATTGCTAAAGATGCAATGAAAAAAGCGAATAGAATCTGCCAGTAACGCCTTAAAGATTTTCTGTTACGTGCAAAAAAGCAATCAACAAGAACATGGCTGAAAGTATAATCGCATATACAAGTGTGCGTTCAGCGCCCACTACTGAAAAGGGCAAGATTAGCATACCTGATAGCGAAGGCAAGCTAATACCGCAAACTAGCAACAATATGAATAGGGGACCACGGTGTTTCATTTTTCAACTGTCACAAGTCTATGTCGAATTTCTTTAAAAGCTTTGAATTCCTATTTTTATTTCTAGTTGTTTAGACTCAGTGCCTAGTTAAAAAAGGTGGAGTTGTGAGGGAGATATCTCCACTGTGGCTGGGGTTCAAATCCCCCCGGTCCACTGATACATGGATTTTTCTGATTCCCAGTACTCTATGAAAGCTGTCATTTGCGCTTTCTGAAAATTTTGTTTCCATTGAAGTAACAGACGTAATCGAATCCTGCTTCCACAAATTTGCAGGCTTCTTCTTCTGAATGAGCAACTCTGGCTGTAAAGTCTTCATCATTGAAGTTTATGAGCTGCGTATAAAGCATGGTATTATTGAGGGATTTGTGACCAAGGATCTCTTTTACGTGGAGAATATCTCTTGTTTTGTGGTATTCCAGTGTGGCTTTCCATTGACTCCATGAAGATTTTCGAGCCAACCCCAAGATACACAGGAGATTGATGGTCAACAAAGCATATGTGTGCAATGTGATCGAAATGCCCATGAGATAAGAAAATTCCAGAGATTTTAGGTTTGCAATAAGGCAAATTGGTGCATGTTAATTGATTTCTCCATGGAAAATTGATCGCCACAACCCGTCCCAATTACCAAACAGCAGTTGCTTCAAGTTCGGTTTCTAGATCCTCAAGTTCGAATTTTAGCTTCTCGATTTCACATTTGATGCTTTTTATTTCCTGAAGATGTTTTTGTTGAAGCTCGCTTCCTTCATTGCGAGCTATCACTTTTGAAGTTGAACGTTTTTGCTCGCATTTTGCAACATTCTGCAACGACTTTAACTTTTTTTGCTTGAAATACAAGGCTGCTTTTAAAAAACTCAGCCGTCTTTTCTTCCAGGTTATATCCTTGCTCATGATTTCACCAACACCCGCCTCGTCAACTCTTGAATTTTAGCGATGCAGGCTTCTAAGAGACCTTTAAACCACAATGTTTTATTGTTTTGAGACCAATTAATATGTATGTTAAGCATAGATGTAACATATAATGATGAGATGTGAAAAAAATTGTCAACTAGTTACAAAAAGTTAAGTGATAATGAGAGAATTATTCTTGAAAGTCTAGTTAAAGACCCCACAAGAAGCGACAGAGAGATAGCTTCACACGTGGGCAGTTATAGACAGAAAATATGGCGCGAAAGAAAAAGACTTGAGAATGAAAACATCGTTTGGGGATACACCGCAGTAGTTAACGAAAACAATTACAATTACGTCGTATACTTGGTTTTGCTCAAGTTAAAACCCATGAGCAAAGAACTAGCAGATTTAATGACTAGAAGAAAAAAAACGCATGAACCAGAAAAACAGAAAATCAGACTGATAAATGTACTCTTTGTAAATGGAGAATACGACTGCCTAATGATGCTTTCAGCTCCAAATCACGCTACTGCTAGGAGATACTATGATTCGCTTCGCGTTGCATATGGGGAGTTTTTGCTTGAGAAACCAGCAATTGTCG
>CAYFXY010000113.1:715-1284 GCA_964347205.1 uncultured archaeon | reverse complement strand
AGGGAAAGTTGTAGCGGGAGACATCTCCACTTGGGTCTGGGTTCAAATTCCAGCGACTATACTAAACCAGAGCGCTCCAGTGTTTTTGGAAGTCCTTATATGGCTAAATCTGCTAACGTGAAGAAAAGGAATGATTATCTCCCTCCAGAGATGATATGTAATGGAATCTGAACTTCTGCATAAACTTGCAGACAAATCAATGACAAAAAAAGAACTTCTTCTAAAGGTTAAACAAAACTTCAACTTGCTACCTGAAGTCCTCAGAGGGACCTCCTCATCAAAAGCCGCAATCAGATATGGATGTGCCAAAGTGTTAATGGATTTAAGTGAAGAGCATCCGGAGAAACTCTATCCACATATTGATTCTTTCATAAACCTTCTAGACAGCAAGTATCGCATTCTCACTTGGAACGCCATGGCTATAATAGCAAACTTGGCAAAAGTGGATGAGGACAAGAAATTCGAGTCAATATTCGATAAATACTACAGTTTTCTTAATGATGACTACATGGTTACTGTAGCCAATGTTGTTGGTAACTCAGCGAAAATTGCACGGGCAAAACCGCATT
>CAYFXY010000113.1:270-705 GCA_964347205.1 uncultured archaeon | reverse complement strand
AAAGTCGAAAACACCTCAACAACACCCCACTTGACGGAGGAGTGTAAGAGAGTCATCACCGAGAAAGCTATCAAGTCTTTTGCCTTGTTTTTCAGCCAAATTGAACAAAAAGAAAAAGTAGTTTCTTTCGTTACAAAGCACGTCAACAGCCCAAGAAAAACCTTGAAAAAGGCAGCAGAAGAGTTTCTCATCAAATTCGGTTAACAGACTGCGAACGAAGTTCTTCAATACTATCTCTGTGGAAGAGAGAGCGCAACGGCAGATGTTTCTGTTTGGGTTTCAGCTATTAATCGCGCCCGTGGACTCAAGTGGTTGACTTTATCGTTTTGACAATGGTGTTGGCGAACAGTTTCGCGCCGCTCAAGTTCGGCAAGTCTCCAAAAAACAGCATGAAGTGAGTTACACCCAAGCTTTCGTATTGCCTTATTTTCTGTC
>CAYFXY010000113.1:0-260 GCA_964347205.1 uncultured archaeon | reverse complement strand
CTATGAGACTGAGTTTCTTAAAATCTTTCAAAGAAACCCTCTTCGGCTTACACTGCAAAACTTTTTCGTCTAGTTCTTTGGGATTCTGGGCAATGAATATCTGTCCTGCAGGCCAGCACGACTTCTCTATTTCGTTAAAGTCTCGCCCTACATCTTCACAGTGGCTTTTCAAAACAGCTAGCTTATGCTTGTAAAGTTCCAAGGAGGGCACGTATCCCCAGTCGTACTTGTCCGCGTATTGTGCCGTCACTTTTGAAGTA
>CAYFXY010000112.1:740-4101 GCA_964347205.1 uncultured archaeon | reverse complement strand
GATGCCCTTAACGCAATTTAAGTGTTCATTATCACAGTGGTTAATCCTCTAGTAATTCACTGGGTTACATGCTCTACTTCAATTCCTTTAAGTTTCTCAAGAAAAATAAGTCTTCGAATACAAAGAGAATAGCACATAACGCCTAGAAAAACAGCTTACTCTACCATCAATATTCCAGTTACTCAAAATACGTGAATGAGCGGTTTTATCACTATATTTAACAGATCTGTAACCTTTCGTTACTTGAAAAAATGAAAAATGCTTTTCCAGTGTAGAGGTCGATTTTTCCTTTAGAAGGGACAACTTCAGGTGAATCTTTTTTTGTAGTTTCTTTGTTACCCAGAAGCGCATGACGCCTGACGAGAGCCTTTAAAATTAAATAAGAAAAGTCAAATATTTTTGTGATAATATGATTGAAATATTAAAAAAAATCAGCCAGAAGATAGCTGAAAAGCTATTTCACAGTTACCTCATCGCTACTCTAGCCTCTACTACTCTGTTTATTTTCATGATGATTGTTGTTGGGTGGGATATTGACGCTTTTATTAACCCGACAATCCTGCTGGTCCTAACGATATTTTCTGGCTCAATACAACGGTTTCTTGGTGGAGTTGGCCTATTATTAACCTTGATTCTGATTAGTAGACTAAGTTTTAAAATTCTTACAAACTTCATTAAAGGGAAGAAAAGAAGGATAAGATTGGTTAAGGTCGTTCTTCTCATCTTAACAGTAGGGATTGGTGGATATGCCATATACCGAATTGGTTCAGCACTTCTCCTAACCACTCCAGTCACCCCCCTAGGAATATTATTCAACCTCTATGGTTTTTGGGTAGCAATTTTCTGGGTTTATTTCCTTCCTGTTATCCGCAGCGAATATCAACCAATGAAGAAAGAAGAGGGAATTATCGATCACATCAAAGAAGGATTTCAAGAGTTGAACTACTCTCTCTGGAAAGGTTACCAAAAGAAAATCAAGAAAAACTATGGAAAAGTCTATGCTGTAGAATATGAACGGTTGGGGGAAGAACTAGAGAATATCCGACAACAGCTCAGTGGATTGTTGTTACTTCCTTTTGCCGTTATTCTGCTCCTCTTTCCACCCCTAATGGGAATCACAATAGTTCTTTGGTTCCGTGTATTTTCAGTCGAGAAAAAGCCGTTCATGAAGGGCGAACAAATACTTCTCCTGATTGTAAGTGGAACAGTCCTTGCCCTTAGTTTCATCAATTTCTTTTTTGTCAATGTTGCTATGTTAATTTTCTTCTTCGACCTCGCATATGGATTTGGTATTCTAAGCGGAATCATCTTACTGGCATATCTCATCATTAAATCATAGGGTGTTTTAGTTCGTCCATTGCTAGAGAAAAGGGAATATTCTTAGCTAAAATCGATTCGGCGATATGCTGTGCAACAAATCAGCTTTCACATCATTGGCAAGAAACAGCATCTATGTCTTCGAAATTTCGTAGTATAGCACATAAAGCACGGAAAATGCCCTGCTACACATATCTAAAGGCACTAAGCGTTCTGAAGAGTGGCTTCTGATTAAAAACTGTGGAATCTAGGCGATTTTTTTATCTACTAGTTGTTGGACGGCATCAAGAATAGTCTTTGCAAATTGGAGCATCTGTTTGCCATCCTTTGAGGTGTAGTATGTAATTACTGAATAATCGCTCGTTTGCCTAGCTTCAAATAATTCTGTAAATGCACGTCCAAGATCTTGTGAAATCAATCCTGGCTTGATAAGGCGTAGACCAAATAGGGTAAGAGTCCCACTATGAGTTTTTGGCTCTTCACCCACTAATAACAGCGCTGCTCTGGCTGCCAAATACGCCCCATAATAGGAGCGGCTTATTGAATCATCGATTTTATCATTTTCTAACAGTATCTGAGCACTTTCAAGTTTTTCTTGACCGCGGATGAGAAGCTGTTGTACAATTTCTTTCAAGTTTTGTTCTTTTTCCATAATGAAATCCCCTCTTTCTTTACCGTAGTAATCAGTGGGTCTTTGCTGATTTTAAAAATCTTGGGAGTCAAATATAATGCGGTAACGGGGACACCAAAGGTAAGAAAGATTGTGTCACGAATTCCTCGAAAACTCCTTTTTGTTTCCGAAATTTTAGTGGTGATTAGAAGAAGATCGATATCACTGGTGGGTGTGTGTTCTGACCGGGATACAGAGCCATAAAGTATAATCTCTCTCAAATTCTTATCTTTGCGTTCGAGCTCTTTTTGTATTTGATCTAAGATTTCTCTTTTATGCAAAACCAACATGACTGATTATCACGCATCCTCATTAAAGGAACAACACCCCACACTAATGTGTGTCGGTTGAGAATTTTAGTATCAATTTAGTAGGGTTCATAATTACTATGGTAAAGAACATCTGTTTTTGTTCGAGGATGAATCTAGGGCGCGAAGATAATATGAGCGGGGCATAAGAAGGATTCATGGATATTAATTAGCGCTGTAAATCAAAAGATAATCAATTAAGAAACAGGTAGCAGAGCTTTTTACCAAAGTAGAAAACAATACTACTTTGAACTAAAGTGAGATTACATGATTAAAACAACAAGATAGACTCTCATCAAGAATGGAGACTGTGATTATGATTTGCCGAATCTGTGGCATGGATGGACCACTCGCAATGCTGACGCTTATTAGGCTCTACTCAAAGGCGAAATCTTTACGAATATCCAAAATCGCCACATTGAAGACTATCAAGGCATCCATCTCTTCCGCCGAACCCTTGACGATGAGGTTGAGTTCGTGACAATCAAATGGTTTGATACAATCAAAGCCGTACAAGCCTTTGCAGGAAACGACTTTGAAGCCGCCGTGGTTCCACCGAAGGCGAGGGTTTTGCTTTCGCGTTATGATGCTCACGCGAAACACTATGAAGTACTAGCAGACATAAAAAGTGGATGATAATCCCTCATTCTAAATGTGAACCAAATCTTCTTTTCAGTCATCTGAAAGAAATCGCAAGTACGTCTTCGAAATCATATAGAACAGCAAATAACGGCAAGAAAAACGGCTTGTCACAGCGGTTCTAATCTATGAATATAATGAGATGTTATTTATCACTTCAAATCAGATATGTTACTAAACCCAAGGTGCACCAACCATGTCGAGGAAAATAATCAGGGATCGAGATGAACGAGGTAACGCGGTGTGGGGGCAAGTAAGGTGGGGCATTAAGCCGAAAGAAATGGTTAGAATTCGCGACCGGATAATCAAAGAAGCAAAGGCGTATATCAAAAAAATTCGAAATCGTCTTGTGAAGTTAGAAAAGGCTCACACCGACATAGATGTTTCAAAAATTGGCGAAACACTGAACGCACTTCAAAGTGACTTA
>CAYFXY010000112.1:0-730 GCA_964347205.1 uncultured archaeon | reverse complement strand
ATCCTCCAATTTATGAACCAATCCGACCAGGAGACCACAACTACCTTAATCGATGTCACAACGAATGTGGTGATTCTGGGATCTAAACTTCACTTGGTTCGTGTGGTGGAAGAGATACTCCTGAATCCAGACCGAAGAGCGAGAGGACCGGTGCCGAAAAACAAGATTGGGAAAAGTGTCCAAGCCTGTTTCCCTTCATTTATGGGTTATAACCTCCGAGTCCATCCAAGGTATGGATATTTTGACATTGTCTTTGAAAGAGTGCCTTCTTCCTCCCTAAGCAACAGAATCGATTCTCCACTAAAGGCATTCGTGCCGTATCTAGAACCGTTCCTCGCATGGGAATTGCGGAGATACGACCGGTCAGAATACTACGAGATACTCCGACAGGAGGACCAGTTAACGATTAATTGTCTCTTCCCATGGCGTGACCCAGGAGATCTCACTTACTAATGAGGTGGCCCAAAAAATGGTCTAACTATTTTTTATGATATGAAACAAACCATCATCTTTCACACGATATTGAAAAATTGCACGAATGTCTTCGAAACCAAGTAGAATAACCTATAACTACCAGGAAAATAGGTAACTCACTATATTCAAAGAACTGAATCCCCCAGAACATGCAAGATAAATAGCAGCTTAACCATCAAAAAACACCCAAATTTGGAGGTAGAAAAATGGCTGTTCAAAAACTTAGAGAAAACCTCTATTATGTAGGGGCCATTGA
>CAYFXY010000111.1:3749-4155 GCA_964347205.1 uncultured archaeon | reverse complement strand
TCAGACCTATTTTGGATGGACTCACAACAAAGGTGTGATCGCAGATGGTCAGTCAGTACTAATCTCAAGCATCAATTGGAGCAATGAGTCTGTCAGTGAAAACCGAGAAGGTGGCGTAATTATCACACATTCAGGTGTAGCCAACTATTTTGCCCAGGTCTTTCAATGGGATTGGGAAGTGGGTCAATATCTTGGAACACCATCTTCACCTCCACCAACTACTCCAATACCTCAAGAATGGATTTGGATCGGCGCTGCAATAACTATTATCATTATATTTGCAGGCTGCTTCTGGAATTGGTACAGTAAACGAAAATAAATACTTAATTCAAATAAAAACTAGGAGAGGCATCATCAATCCGATGCCCTCTCCTAGGACCTACTTTTTCGGAGAAAAAGGGTCATT
>CAYFXY010000111.1:0-3734 GCA_964347205.1 uncultured archaeon | reverse complement strand
CGGGGTTAATCATAATAGGGAATATCCCCGCTAAGGAATCTGTAAACAAAGCGCTTTAAAGCAGCTTCCCCTTCATGAGTCCGCCCCGCACGCCAATGAAGTCGACAAGCATAATCCAGCAAAGGTCGTAGTCGTTGTACCTGCTCGGCTCGAAGAATGGCAGCATGTTGGGTTGGGTTACGATGTGGTTGAAGTTCACGAAGAACTTCCCAAAGAATGCGATCAGAATCCGCTTGAGATTGCATGAATTGGGTCATGTTAAGTTGACCTCCACACTAATCTGCTTTCACACAAATCTACTAAAAGGAAGAGAGGGTTAAAGATAAGTGAAAAGATACATTCACAATTTTCGACTTTTTCGCAAACAACACAATACTATAAGGTACTATAAGTTCTTAATTTTCAGTTAATTGCTAACGATTCGAGGGTTAAAGTGTGCCATCGCTTCGGAAAATCATTTTAGTGAGTCATACTCATTGGGATCGAGAATGGTATTTACCCTTCGAAGAATTTCGTTGGCAGTTAGTTAAGACCTTAGATCAGCTTATCGATTTAATGGAATCCAACCCGAATTATACTCGATTTACCCTCGATGGCCAAACCATCCTTCTCGACGATTATCTTGAAATCCGTCCAGAAAATACAGATCGGCTTAAGAGGTTAGTCACTGCAGGTCGCCTGCAAATTGGTCCATGGTATGTCCTAGCAGATGAGTTTCTAGTTAGCGGAGAGGCACTCGTCCGAAATCTTTTGTATGGGCATCAAGCCAAACACCGATTCGGAAAAATCATGCCTATTGGTTATGTCCCGGACGCTTTTGGACACATCGCCCAACTTCCCCAACTTCTTAAAGGCTTCAACATTTCTTCAAGTATTTGGTGGCGTGGATTAGAAGACCAAGGAAAGACACTCCCAACAGAGTTATGCTGGCAAAGCCCTGATGGCTCTGAAGTGTTATTAGTACATTTACGCACAAGTTATGCTACAGCAGCCAACCTTCCAAACTCTATTGATGCGACCTTAGCCCAGTTATTGATGCCTATGAATGTTTTATCCCTAAGGGCAACAAGCTCTGCGATTCTTCTCATGAATGGAAGCGATCATCTCCCTCCCCAACCATTCCTTCCTGATTTAATCAAAAAGTTGAATCAACGACTAAAATCTAAAGATCTTCTCCAAGGCCGTACTGTTTCGCAGTTAATCAAAGAGTTAGGGAAAAGCCCCATTTCTCTAGAAATTACGGGTGTTTCCGAACTCAGTCCCTTCATCGATGAACTATTTGCAGAATTTATCAAAGAACTTCATGGTACAATCGTTCAACATGGAACCCTCAACGATTACCTGAAAATTGTCCGAGATGAAGTCAATGAAGCAACACTTCCGATCATCAAAGGCGAACAACATGCGAGCAAATATATTCCAATTCTACCCGGAGTGTTCTCCGCTCGACTCTATCTCAAACAAGCAAACTTCATCACTCAACAACTTCTTGAACGTTGGGTGGAACCGTTTGCCACTATTGCTTGGTGGCATGGAGCCGAATATCCCACAACAAGTCTTCGCCGAGCCTGGCAATTACTTCTACAAAACCATCCCCACGATTCTATTTGTGGATGTAGCGTCGATGCAACCCATGCAGACATGGAACGGCGTTTCGCTTGGAGCCAACAAATAGGAAACCAAATTCTCGGTGAAGCCATCCATCACCTCAACAATCAAATACAATCACAACCCCCCTCAAGCAACACTTCGCGTATGCAACCCACGTCGTCGCCCAAGCTCAGGAATCGTTCGCCTCCTTGTTAACCTCTCCAAAACATGGAAAGAAACAAATAACTTTGCTCTTTACAACTCCGATGGGAAAAAAATCCCCTTTCAAATCCTCAAAACCATCAATAATAATTCCTCTCTAACACCACTTATCGAAATTCATTCTCTCCCCAACATCTACAAAGGTGAACCTCACATCGATGATACCATAAATCAAGTCCATCTTGCCTTCATCGCTGAGGAAACACCTCCGCTGGGATACCAAACCTATTACTTAGCCCCCGATTCACCTTCAGTGAAAGTCACACCCCTTCCAACCTTAACATTAAAAGAAAAAAACAACGGGTTTGTCGTTGAAAACCCAACTCTCCGTTTTCATGTCTCATCAAAAGATGGCACCATACATCTCTACCATAAACCAACAAAGAAATACTACAATCAATGCCTAATTGTTGAAGATAGTGGAGACATCGGCGATGAATACAACTACTGCCCACCACAGCACGACCAACGCATCACAAGCTTGGATAACCCAAAGGTCGCAATCAAGGTTATCGAAAAGGGACCCATAATAAGCACTTTCGAAGTCCACTTACATCTCAAAGTTCCCAAAGCCGCACACCCAACTCGAAAACGCCGTTCCTCACAAAAAACAATCATACCCATTCGACATTTACTAACAATCACATCTACCTCTTCGCGCATTGATATTCAAACTACAATTACCAACACAGCCAATGATCATCGTCTACGTGTCCTCTTTCCCACTGGCATCAACACAACTACAGCATGGGGAGATACACCGTTTTATGTCAACGAACGCCCTATTAGTCCTGCGCCACAAGAATGGGACATCCAACTCTACCCCATCATGATGGACTTCTATCTAACGTCCATTCTCAATCAACCCAATGTCCCTGGTAAACCCATGGGCTGGTTCGAAGATTCCACCCCCACACACGCCATGCAAACATTCGTTGATGTTAACGATAGCAAAAGAGGACTCTTAATCGCTACACGTGGACTCCCTGAATACGAAGTCCTTGAGGACAAACCTCACACCATTGCTCTTACCCTTCTCCGATCCATTGGCTGGCTTTCAAGAGAAGACCTCACCACCCGACGCGGACATGCTGGACCTAAACTCGCAACACCCGGAGCACAATGCTTGGGCACTCATATTCTTCATTATGCAATTATCCCTCATCAAAAAACATGGCGTGAATCAACAATACAAACCCAAATTCAAACGTTCATCACCCCACTTAAGGCAATTCAAATTCAGGAATCAAACACGGGAAACCTACACTCGTCCCAAAGTTTCCTATTGATCGAACCAAATAATTGCATCTTTAGTTGTCTGAAGAAAGCCGAAGAAAGCGAATCATCCATTCTACGTTTTTACGAACTCTTTGGACAACCTTCCACCCCCTCTGTTCAATCCGCAATCCCGCTCAAACCCGTTATTCAATTAAATCTTGCAGAACAACCACTCACCTCTCAAGAAGTGAAACAAATAGACGCCTACAATTTCACGATACCAATCTCAGCCTATCAAATCCAAACCCTACAACTTTCTCCTCAAAAAGAATGACACTCGATGAATAAATAGATAGGAAAGAGTATCACTATCTATATTTGGAGGTTTAAAGGAAAGACTCCAAATTGAAACTATTATTCCATTCATTTGAATTTTTGAAAGAACTTGAGAATAATTTTAAGTTGTCTTGGATTGAACATTTTTTTGTTGGATAGTTGCTAAAACCAAAGGGTTTTGAGTCTGCAAAGTAAAACTAAAAGAGGATAAGTTTTGGAGTTTTCTTCGTGAATACCTCGTCACTAAAGCGTTTACTATGGTTTTTCGTTTTCTTTCTATTACTTGAACTGATATTTCTGATGCCTTTTCTAATTGTTCAACCCACACAAGCTTTATCTCAGCCAAATGAAAATCCGCGTGAGGGATG
>CAYFXY010000110.1:0-4318 GCA_964347205.1 uncultured archaeon | reverse complement strand
GTTTTAACTCCTTGAATCTTTTGCCACCTCTCGTCTAATGGAAGCAGACCCTGCCAATATTCAATGGCTTTAGCTAGGCTGTGGGGCGAAATCTGCTCCAACTCAACTAGGGGATGCCAAGCCCCTAGAAAGAAATCAACAAGTTCCTCTTTGTCCAGCTTTCGTATCTTTTCCTCTAAAAGAAACGGATCGGTATACAAGGATGTAGACCTATGCTTAACCCAATCAGCTTGAAGTTTGATCACTGAAGCCAAACGATTGATGGCTTCTGCATCTAAACTAAATTCATCCAACGATTTCCACTCTGGAAAATACTCTCGAATAATGCTTATGACATCATCTATGTCAACCAAAAATGGATCAATGCTCCTCTCTTCTATTGACTTGCATAAGTCGATAATGCGTTGAAGATGCTCTTTGCCCAGCCTTTTCTGCTGCTTTTTTGAAGACAATTTGATTTTCTCTTTCAAAGACATTGAAACCCAAGGATAAAAAGGTAATGGATTGAATTTATGGTTACTTATTACACACGCGGGTAAAATTTCAGAGTCGGTCTTTGCGCAAATGTTATAAACGTATTTGGCAATGAAAACTTAAATCGTTGAGAATTTGTGCTGACTATTATTACAGGGGTGTGTAGATATTTGGTGAAGCTTACTAACCAGTGTTATGTCATACATAGAGATTTGTTCAGACTCAAAGAGGAGGCGTCCAAATAAGTGTCGGTTGCTGTTATACTTCCGACATACTGCGAAGCCGAAAATGTCGAGAGCTTGATTCGTGAGGTTCAAGGATTAGAACTCGACTTAACTATGGTTGTTATCGATGATTCTAGTCCTGATGGAACAGCAGACTTGGCAAAGAAACTTCAGGAAGAGTATGGCAATATTCATTTGATTTCAAGATCTGAGAAGCTTGGTTTAGGGACGGCTATCACCACGGGTTTTCGACATATGTTGAGCCTGAGAGACGTCCCTGATTTCATTGTTACTATGGATGCCGATTATTCTCATAATCCACGGGACATCCCAAGGTTGGTGGATGCTGCTAAGAGAGGCTGTGATCTTGTGGTCGGAAGCCGTTATTGTCCAGGAGGAAAGGTGGTTGGGTCTGGATTGAGACGAAGATTTATCAGCCGAACTGCTAATCTTGTTGCGGCGGTGACTGTTGGTAGAAGGATGCATGATTGTACGAGTGGTTTCAGGTGTTATTCAAGAAGTTATGTTAAAGATGTGTTGCCGGATCTGCATAGTCAAACTTATGAGATTCAGATTGAGACTCTTAGGAAGGCTAGGATGAACGGGTTCAGGGTTAAGGAGGTTCCGATAACCTTTGTTGATCGCAAGAAGGGAAAATCCAAGTTAACCGCCACTGAAATTCAAGGTTTCATAACGTACATCCTAAAAACAGCACTCAATCGATTCATTTCAATTTTGACTTAGGAGAACTTCAAAATTCTGCCAGATGAGCTGTCACCTTGACGTCTGCATGTGCAATTTTCTCCAAAGAGAAAACTTACGACAGATTGATTTCAGTAGCATCTTTTTAGAAGAAGCTATTAAGCAGTTAGCCTTGGTCTTCTAAAGGGGCTGCTATAAGTGAAAATCCCTCGCATCTTTTTGCTAGACCTTTGCATAATAGTAACTTACATACTTCTATTCTGCTGGCCCTTAGGCATCTTTTGGGGTCCAATAGGCTACTATAGTAGCTTTCCCAAAGGGGACGATGCCCAAACACATGCTGCTCTAACACTTTTCGTTACGGAGAACTGGCCCCACATTAACTGGTATCCTAACTGGTATTCGGGAGTACCGATATTTCTAAGCTATCATCCATTGGCTTACTTTCTCTGGGGTCTTTTTATCAGGGTGACTGGTCTTTCTATAGCGTCAACACTTTTCCTCTTCACTGCGCTTTCCTATAGTTTAACTGCAATTGCCATCTATGCCCTGATATACAAAATCACATCGAATCGATATTCAGCCCTTCTTTGCCCCATCTTGCTGATAACCTCTGGCGGCTTCATCAATCCTTTACTCGCTGGAGGAATATATACCCGAGCGTTTGCAACAATGTTTTGGATGTTTTCTCTATTTTCTTTGTATTCTTATATGGAAAACCCATTTGATAAAAGATTCTATGTAGCCACCGTTATATTGCTGTCAGCGACGATAACATCCAACATGCTGATAGGATTATTTTCAGTAGTTACTGCAGTACTTATTATGTTGATATGCTCCAAATCGAACAAAGAAAGAATTACGTCAATCTTGAAAATTTTTATTCCAGTAATAGCACTATCAGCTTTTTTTTATTTGCCCTTTTTCTTCTTTTATTTTGGCAATTTCTTCTCGTTTACCGCAGGAGGCGGCCACTATTCGATTCCGCAGCCATTAATCTACATAGGCGCAGGGGCTTTTGTTCCATTGCTTTTTCTTTTAATAGTAGTCTTGTTACGTAAATATGTAAAAATCGGATTTGATTTTTTGACCGGACGCTTTTTAAAGGTACTTCTTGCCTTGATTCTGTTCTTCTTTTTTTACGGTTTCACTGATTTGCCCCAAAATTTTAGATTTATAGCAACCTATGATAGCACCTACTTTTTGTCAATATACCTTTCTATCTATTGTAGCATTCTTCTAGGAGCAATTTTCAACCAATTGACAAGGGAACACACCTTCTTTAAAACCTCGCACAAGGTGCAAAGTTCGACATTTTCTAAGATTATTTTGCCAAGAAAACGTCTGCTTCCGTTAATTATGTTGCTCTTAGGACTAACTCTCCCGCTATCCTATTATCCTCTGTTAATGCAATATGTAGTTGATCCAGGAGCTCCTTCTTGGCATTATCCTGGGTATATAGCTGAACAACTTATCGACATCGATGCTAGTGAAGAAAATTTTAGGTTCTCAAGTGATTGGGTGCACATAGTGCGATGGTTTAATTATCGCTATGATTTACCTCAAACAGAAGGTGTTCAAGCAATGGCTGTTTTGTATCCTGAATGGAATAATTGGTTTCAAGAAGCAGTTTTCACAACCTCTAACAATTGGATAGAAACAAACTTCTTGCTTGATTGGTACGGAGTTAAGTGGTTTATTATTAGTAGAGTAGTGCACTCATCAGGAGGCGGCGAATTTTTTAAAAGTTA
This sequence comes from uncultured archaeon, assembly GCA_964347205.1. Classification (GTDB taxonomy): domain Archaea; phylum Asgardarchaeota; class Hermodarchaeia; order Hermodarchaeales; family Hermodarchaeaceae; genus Hermodarchaeum. The sequence goes on along the minus strand of CAYFXY010000110.1, from coordinate 1,167 downwards.
TGGACTAATTGACAAATTCCTCAATAGGCCAGAATATTATAAGACTACATCTGTTGTTGAGGTTCCTCAAGAGAGTTACTGGGGTGGCCCAGTTTACTCATTTGAGTATGAAGCAACTAGCCCCTTATTGTCGCAGAGTAATGCAATCACTGCACTCGTAATTGGAGACGATGCTGCATATGAGGAAGTTTTTCGCTCACTAGCTTCTTCCGGATATGATAGTCGTCTATTGATACCCATACGAGGATCATCATACATTGATGATCATTCTCTGGAAGATTTGAAGGAGTTCAATGTGGTAATCCTTTCCGACTATTCGTACCATGAAGCAGACCGCGCTCGAATGTTGCTAGAAAACTATGTAAAGGAAGGTGGAGGCTTGATAATAGAAGCCAATTATATCGATGCTTTTGTGTTGACTAATGTTAGTCCAGTAAACGAGACTAGAAAAGTCCTAAGCCAAAATTGGAATTTTTCATACGTGTCACCTAAGGTTGCTGAGTGGATTGATTTCACATATTTTTCTGCGCCAAATGAATACTGGATTTCGTCTGACGAAAATATCCAACCTTGGGCTTCAGTGTTGCTTAGTAGTCACGAATATCCAACAGTTGTGAATGGTACATATGGGGAAGGACAAGTAATTTATGATGGGTTAAGGATTTTCCATCGTGCGGCAATTTCTAAGAATCAGATGGAATCTTTCTTTTTCACAAAATTGATTGAATGGGCTGCCAGCGCTGAAGAAAGAATGTCATCAGAAAGAGTTATTGGATCAGAATCTGTTGAAAACTGGATTGTCTATCTTGGCGGCAGGGAAACTAATGGAAGTTTGAAGATCTCTAACAATGTTACAAGAGAAGAACAGAGTACATTAGAATTAAGATACAGATTTGACCCCTCAGTTCAAGGCGGAGAATACATAGAATATAGATATTCCCCGGGTGAAGTTTGGGATTGGAGAAACGTGAAGTTTTTGTCTTCTTGGGTTTATGGAGATAATTCCACGAATCAACTGAAAATCGCTATTCTAGCTCCAGATTGGAGCAACAGTTTTCAGACGCTTATTAGGCTGGATTGGCTTGGATGGAGAAAGATCATAATTCCACTGAATATGTTCGGAATAACCGGTAACCCTACACTCACTAACGTTTTTGGAGTCTCTTT
>CAYFXY010000109.1:0-4321 GCA_964347205.1 uncultured archaeon | reverse complement strand
ATCCGCCGACGGGGCCGTGCAGCTCTGGGACGTGCGAGGGCGTTCGGTCCCGAGGTCATCGTGGAGTCCCCCCTGCACAATATGGTGATGCTTATTGTGAAAATAATGAACAGGTACCTCGTTATCTCATCATTCGAATAGAGATGCCATTTTAAACTGCCATCAAAAGCATTAGTTACTAAGAAGAGGAAAGAGATTTTATCGATGAACAGCATTCACCTCTCTTAACCAAATCTTGAAGGGATATGTAATGGCAAAGAAAAAAAAGCTAACGACCAGTTTTGGCTCTCCAGTGGATGATGACCAAAACAGTGTAACTGCTGGTGAACCTGGTCCAGTTCTTCTACAGGATGTCCACCTTATCCAAAAACTTGCTCATTTCAACCGCGAACGAATCCCTGAGCGAATCGTTCATGCAAAAGGCGCAGGAGCCTTCGGGTATTTCGAAGTCACCCATGACCTCACCAAATTCACAAAAGCGAAATTCCTGTCCAAGGTTGGCAAAAAGACCGATCTCTTTGTTCGCTTCTCAACCGTCGGGGGCGAGAAAGGATCTGCTGATGCTGAAAGAGATCCACGCGGTTTTGCTGTAAAGATCTACACTGAAGAAGGCAACTATGACCTTGTCATGAACAACACTCCTGTCTTCTTTATTCGTGACCCCATGAAATTTCCTGATTTCATTCATACTCAGAAGCGCAATCCCTCTACAAACACCAAAGACCCCGATATGTTCTGGGATTTCCTTTCCCTCACCCCAGAATCGATCCACCAAGTAACCATCCTCTTTTCAGATAGAGGCACGCCAAAAACGTATCGGAATATGAACGGCTATAGCGGACACACCTACAAATGGTACAACGACAAAGGTGAGTATTGGTGGGTTAAATATCATTTCAAGACCGCCCAAGGTATTCAAAACTTTACCCGACAAGAAGCGGAAATCATGAAAGGGAAGGATCCCGACCATGCTACTCGCGACCTCTACGATGCCATTGAACGTGGAGACTATCCCGCCTGGAATGTCGGAGTCCAAATAATGCCTCCTGAAGACGCTGAAAAGTACCGTTTCAACATCTTTGATATTACCAAAGTTTGGCCCCACGGCGACTACCCCCTTAACCCCCTGGGACGGATGGTCCTTAACCGCAACCCCACCAATTATTTCGCGGACGTCGAACAATCAGCATTCTGCCCCGGTAACTTTGTACCTGGCATCGCTGCATCACCTGACAAGATGCTGCAAGGACGCATATTCTCCTACCATGACGCGCACCGATACCGCCTCGGAACTAACTATGAGCAACTCCCCGTCAATGCACCTAAAAGCTCAACCCACACCTACCAACGGGATGGATTCATGCGGCGTGAAGAATCCAGTGGTCATCCCAACTATTGGCCTAACAGTATGGGGGGACCTGAACCCGATCCAACTGTAGCTGAACCACAATTCGAAGTGTCTGGAAAAGCTGGTCGCCACGCCTATAGTCACCCCAACGATGACTTCATCCAACCTCGCGCTCTATACGAGGAGGTTATGACTGACACTGACCGTGATCATCTCATAGGCAATATCGTCGACCATCTAGGGAACGCCAAAAAGACGCTTCAACTTCGTCAATCTGCTATCTTCTACCGAGTCCATCCTGAATATGGGACTCGCGTCGCAAAAGGATTAGGACTTGACATTACTGAAGTCAAACGGTTGGCAAAGCAGTACAAGTAAAACAATGAATTAACGCGGTAAAAGGTTGGTAATCTAAATTCTCTTAAGAAAGAATGGGACCTGAAAAGACAACTGGGGACGAACTCTTCAAAAAATAGGATAAATCATGCTTTTCTAAGGTTCTAAGCGTTAACCGAGTAGTTTCTCCAGAGATAATGTGCTGGTTACCTGCGTTTCGAAGACCTATCTGCTAGTGTTTTGTCAATGGAGAACTTTTTCTAAGTCAGCGATGTGAAAGATGTTTTTGTTTCACGCCATTGATTATTAAATTGAGGTCGAATATAAAGAAAAATGAAGTAATGCCACGTGGGCATCACTTCGAGGAGCAGGTTTGTTAGGTTGTTTTGAATCCGTAAAGTGGTAAGGCTTCTTCAGGGGTCCATACTGGTTCAATGCGCAGTTTGTAGCCTTCGATCGGGATGAATTTTGCCATGACCTGGTTTAAGTAGGCGAGGCCTTCTTTGACCTTGGCATCATCGATTTCATAGAATGTGTATGTTTTGACATTATCTGCAGCGGAAACGAATTGGAATGAATGTTTGACAAATTTGGGTCTTTTTGGTAATTCTCCTAAGAATATCTTGGCAACCTCTTTAACCATGTGGGGGGGGAACTGGTTAGTTAACATGAAATGCATGTAATTATTACCTCCAACTTGTGCTTAAGGATCTATAGACTACTCCCTATAGACTCCCCTAATTGGATGCTATCAAGCCAATTTTATAAAAAGGATATGTACTTTGTATTAGTTGAGTGTTGATGCATCTATTTTCAAGGCATTATTCGCTGCTGTATAGGATGTCGAAGACATATCTGTTAAAATGTCAGAGCTAGAGAAACAATTAGTAGTGAAAAGAGGAATTTGTCACCGCATCTGTTTTTATGACAATACTTAAGTTAGTTTTAATATCACTGTGACCTATGACGCAATCTCAAAAAATTGAGAAAAACCAAAATTTACTAAGAAATAAGTCCTTTTTAGTAGAAACAATCTATATCATCGCTATCATTATTATTACCATATTAATTCTACTCGATTTTGTTGAGACAGGCTTTTTCCTTGGCCCATATCGCTTTTCCCACTGGATGGGGATAATAGGGTCTTCTTATATCCTGGTTTTCGCACCATTATATTATATACTGAAACGTCGTTTCCCTATTCGCTATAAAATTCTGATAAACCTCCATATATTCGGTTTTACTACCGCGTTCTTATTAGTGTCCATCCATCTTGGTGGACAACTTAGTCGCCCACTACAATTTTATCCTGATCTCGGTGGGGGAGTAGCGCTCTATATTCTCGTAGTTATCCTCGTTGCCACTGGATATTTGTATAGATATAATCCCATTAAATTGAAAAGTGGAAAAAAGCTTCAACCGCATACTAACAGGATGCTCCACGTGAGTCTCATCGGTGGATTATACATCGTATTGATTGTACACATCGTACTCAACTTTTTACTTGTGTAAAGAAATCTCTTCTTATATAACGTCGAAACCCAATCTACTGACTTAATAACAAATAATACTTTATCAGAAGTCTAAATTAGCGTGTAAAACCAGCAAAAAGGGTCCTAATAACGGTTTCCAGAGTTTAAGGAAAAGATTACGCTCACGATTGCGTGAGAAATCGTAACCAGCGGGGTCAGTTCAAGAAGTTCTTCGAGAAAATCGCTTAGATCCGAGATAAGCGCCAGAATCATGACGTTATGCACTCCATAATGAATACTCTGATGGTAATAACTGTTAATGTGCTTTTTAGGTGTAGAGTAAAGCGATTTTCAGGGAGTTATGTGCGATTCTCAAGTATTTCGAAGACATAATAGTAATCCTTTTTGCGATTCAATTTATGTAGATTTTACTATAGGGAGGAATATCCATGGGTGAAACTATTTTGAATCTTTGTGACTTCAGAAAAATGCTTAAAATAGGTTCTATGACAACTATGCGTAGAATTGGTGGTTGGAATGCTACATTTTCGTGAAACAAAATTCAGTGATTTGAAAAACAAGAGTGTGATTGACATAACGGGACAGAAGATTGGTAGAGTAATTGATCTTCTGTTTAGCTTTGCTGAAGGTAAGGTTCAACTGAAAACTTTCGTTTTGGGAGGAAGTAGAATACAAGAATTTCTCGAATCTTTAAGTGTACGACCTGACATTGATCCGGTTTTCCCCATTGACATGATTAATCGTGTTGAGGATGATAAACTCTTTCTTAATATAGAATACAAGAAATTGGGTGAACCAGTTAAACCTGGAAAGAAGGAGATGAGATTATCCGATCTGTCAGATATTCAGATTAGGGACGTTGATGGAAAAAAGATCGGGAAGATTGAAGATGTGTGGTTTGACGAAAGCGGTTCCATCTGGTTCATTGTTGGTGGCGGGTTCTTTGAAGAACTTCTTGAGACACTTAGAATACAACCAAACATCGACTTACTAGTTCCACAAGATATTGTCAAAAGTATCTCTCCAAATGAAATTAAAATAAAGGTAACTAAAGATCAATTGAAAACTACAGCCAAAATGGTCTATGAGGAAATCCAACACGAAATTATGGATCATAGATTCTTCGCGTTAAGATAGTATTTGT
>CAYFXY010000108.1:1986-4335 GCA_964347205.1 uncultured archaeon | reverse complement strand
TTTCTCCGGCAAGACCGAAAACTTCTCCTTTTTCTATTTCAAAGGTAACGTCATCTACCGCTTTAACAAATTCTTTTTGCCTTGTAAGCAGTGTATCAAGGAATCCCTTCTGCACTGGAAAATACTTTCTGACATTTTTTACTTCAAGTAAGGTCATATTTACGATACCTCATAGAGATAACATGCGACGAGTCCACCTGACTTGTTTTTTATCAACGGAGGTGGTTCCTTGGCACACATTTTCATAGCATGCGGACATCGCGGTCGAAACATACAACCGGGTATAGGTTCAATGAGGCTGGGTGGTGCCCCAGGAATCCATGCGAGTTTTTTATCCGGTTTTGTTACGTCAGGAACCGATTGCAGCAAGGCTTGTGTATAAGGATGTTGAGGGGATTCAAACAATGCATTTGTCGGAGCCTTTTCCATAATTCTACCTGTGTACATGATTGCAATACTATCGGCGGTCTGAGCCAACACTCCTAGATTATGTGTAATTAACATCATACTAAGATTGAACTTTTTCTTGAGATTTGAGATAAGCTTGAGAATCTGTGCTTCCACGATCACGTCGAGGGAGGTAGTCGGCTCATCTGCAATCAATAGTTGGGGATTCAAGACAATTCCTAAACCAATCATAACGCGTTGCCGCATTCCTCCACTGAACTGGTGCGGGTAGTCTAAAACCCGTTCAGGAAGGATGTCCAATGCTTCAAGAAGATCCGCCGCAATTTTCTCTGCTTTTTCTTTAGGAACATCTGGATCATGCGATTGAAGGATTTCCACAAAGTGATGTCCAATTCTTGCCATCGGATTTAATGAGGTCATAGGGTCTTGAAAGATATACGCAAGCTTCTTACCCCGTAGAGCTCTCATCTGCTCATTATCAAGTTGCATTAGATCAATTTGGCCTTTCTCGACTACACCATCCTCGTATGGTACGTCCTCATCAAGATTGAGAAGAATTTTACCTTCAAGTATGCGACCTGGATATGGAACAAGGCGTATAATTGATCTTCCCAAAGTTGATTTTCCACAACCTGATTCTCCTGCAAGCCCAAGGGTTTGGTTTTCTTCAAGAGTTATGGAAACATTGTCCACTGCTCGAGCCGTGCCCAAACGCGTTTGATATTCAACAGTTAAGTTTTGGATTTCAAGAAAAGTGCGCATTTCAATCTAGTCCTTCAGCATTGGTGTTAATATTTCATTTAATCCTTCACCAACCAATGTGAACCCAAGGGCAAGTAATACAATCATTAGACCTGGGAAGGTGATAACCCACCATGCTCCTGTTATGAGTTGATGCCAACCAAAGGTTAAGTCCCATCCCCAATCTGCAACATCAATCGGAAACCCTAAGCCAACAAAGGTCAGCCCAGCCGCAGTAAGAACAGCATCTGCAAAGTTAATTGACATTACAACAACGACTGAGGCTAAGGCATTGGGGAGAACATATCTGATCATAATGTCTCTGTCTCTAGCGCCAATGGCTTTTGCTGCTTCGACATATGGAAGTTCCTTGATGGTAAGAACTTGGCTCCGGAGCACTCTGAAGTAAGAGGGCACATAAACGACAGCAATTGCTAACGCCATGTTTACGACTCCGGGTCCGAGCATTGCTGCAATGGCAATAGCAAGAACTAGGCCAGGGAAGGCAAAAATACTGTCCATAATAAGGGATAAGATACGATCAAGAATCCCTCCGCGAAACGATGCCAGGAGCCCCAATGGAACTCCGACAGAAAAACAAACCACCACCGAAATAAAAGCCACCTGTAGCATGATAGCCCCACCAGCTATAGTTCTGCTAAGTAAGTCCTGTCCCAATGAAGTGGTTCCGAGTGGAAATCTTGGACTCGGAGGAAAGAGAATTGGTCCAACATTGATCCAGAAGGGATCATAGGGCACAATCCAATATGCAATTACGGTCATATAGATGATTGCAAGCACCATTACGAATCCCGCCATGGCCAAATATCCAGGTGAACCCCTTTCTTTCAATAGTGTATATCCATAATAGAGAAAAAGTAGTAAAACTCCGAGAATAACTCCCCCCATCACAAATACCCTCCAAAGTTCAAGCCAGGCTACAGGAAGCAGAAAGATGCTCACAGGAATAACGAGGATTCCTAATAAGCAAAAAACACCAAATAGGAACAAAGTTCCCATTCTTGACGATAAGGTTCCTTGACGTATCAAAAGAGTACGGAAAGAACTCGTAACGAGCATAGCCACAGCAAAGATGATGGTTCCAACAACAACAGGGACTCCTAATCCACTGCTGGACCTCGCCGCCAATATGATAAGGCTTGCAACTAAAGCGAGGGTACCTACCATTGCTATAGTTAG
>CAYFXY010000108.1:0-1976 GCA_964347205.1 uncultured archaeon | reverse complement strand
ATAAGGTGCAAATAAATAAAGACACCACTAATCGTTTTGGACTTTCCCATGATTTCCAGCTCTTAGAGTCTTATTCGCGGATCCAGGATAGCATACAGAACATCGACTATCAAGGTTACAGCAGCCACAAGGATTCCAAAGAACACTACTGTGCCTTGAATTGCCGTATAGTCTCGATGCGCGATTCGATCAACCAAATAGGTTCCTAAACCTGGCCAACTGAAGGTTGTTTCAGTCAGAATAGCTCCAGCAAGAAGTGCTGCAAATTGCAGCCCAATCATCGTTAACACTGGGAGAAATGCATTCCTGAGCGCATAACGAAAAGTGATTCTGGAGTCGGAAAGGCCCCTGGCTTCCGCTGCAACTACAAAGTCTTTTCGAAGAGTTTCAAGCATATTGGTTCGAGTCAGACGAATAAAGATACCACAAAGCACGAGTCCCAGTGTAACCGTAGGAAGGATCAGGTATCGAATAGAAACGATAAATCCCCATAAGTTACCAGTTAAGAGAGTATCAATTGTGTAGAGGCCTGTTATTCTAGGCGGTGTGAAATAGCGTGGATCGAATCTAGTTCCTGAGGGTAAAATATGCAGCCATACTGCAAATATAAGCTGTAGTACCATTCCCAAAAAGAATACCGGGATGGCGTAGGTTACAATTCCAAAAAGCCTGATTGAGTGATCAGTGGGAGAATCATATTTCTTTGATGATGTTACTCCGAGAGCAATTCCAAGTAGAACTGCAAACAGCATGGAGAAAATGGTTAATTCGAGTGTTGCAGGAAACCTTATCGCCAGATGACTGCTAATTGGTGAAAAATCCTGCATTGATAGCCCGAAATTGCCAACTAGGAGACCGCCAAGATAGTTAATGTATTGGACTAAAATGGGTAGATCCAATCCTAGGCGCCTCCGAAATTCCGCCAACGTTGCAGGATCTACTCGTCGCTCAAAATGCAATAGCGCTGGATCGCCTGGCATGATACGGACGACGAAGAACACAAGTGTGAGGAGTAGCAAAATCATTGGGATCGTCATAAGGATACGGGTGACAATATATGATCTTAGAGACACTTTGCACTCACCTTTTAACCAAAGAAAATGTGGGTGTCATCAGTTCCAATTAAGTCTTAGTTTAGGGTTACGGTTGTTACCTATGCTATAGACCTTTTCGGAGGCTGATGACACTTTTTATTTCATTGGCTTGAAGTACTAAGAATGGACCTGTGGTTGCTGGTTCTCCCCAATATAGGAGCCAGTGTCGGAAGTTAATGGTAATATCCAGTATAACACCGTGGATGGTGAGTTTGGTTACAGCATATGCACCGCCCTGATATAGTGGAACCACAGAGCACTCTTGGGCTTGGAGATCTTGGAGAGCGTAATATGATGTTTGCCTTCCTGAATCAGTGGTATTACTACGACCCCAAACCCAGAGGTTGTATTGCTGAACCCCACCTGCTGGGTATGTGCTATTATAGCCCATGTTGAGCCAAGTGGCAAAGGGTAAGAATGCATAGTTGTCGGGGTCAATGTAATCTGGATACCAGCCATAGATAAAGACTGGCATTGAGCCAGCACTTCTTGCAGTCCTATAGGTCGTCCATTCAAGACCATTGAGGTTAACAGTCATTACGCCGCTAGCCTCTAAATTGCTCTTGAAAAAGGCTGCCTGTTCTGCACTTTGTGGATAGTGTCCTGAACTCTCGTAATAGAGCTCGATTACTAGTTTGTTGGATGCATTGTAACCAAAGGTATTCAATGCGGTTTGGGTGAAAGTGTAGTTTGCGCTTCCATGGATCTCAAAGGATGGTCGATGGTAAGCCATTCCCTCGGGAATCATGCTATACAAAGGTTGAGCTGTGCCAATGAATACCGTTTCAACTAGAGCTGTTCGGTTTAACGCTGCTGTTATCCCTTGTCGAATTAGAGTTTCATTGAAGGGATAAGTTCTCTGTTGGAAGCACATATACTGAA
>CAYFXY010000107.1:3912-4453 GCA_964347205.1 uncultured archaeon | reverse complement strand
ATTTAATTAAAAAAAACGGCCTCGGCGCCGTCGTTAGCGATTTCGACGACCTGCTCGAAAAGACTACGAATATCTTAACCGGACAAATCTCCTTTTGCCCCCATCACATAAAATCGTATTTTGACAAACACCTAACAATCGCAAAAATTGTAGATATTTACGAGCGGTTATTCCTTTCTCTCTCTGCATTTCCTCGTCACCAAGATAACCTGATACCAACCCAACCCGAGGTCAATAAAGCTCAAGTTCTTTGATCAAATATGTCCCATGTCTTCTTTCAATAACACATTCTCGCGCCAAAAAAAATGAATACATCGTCGAAACTTCCCAAATCCCGTTGTCACACCATCACACGTCATGTATAAGAAGTCCATTTTAGCGTTTGCCCACATCAATAGGACCGGGGGGAAAACGTTAATACACATTCTTCGAAATCATTTTCTTCTCAGAAGTTGCGATGTTCGGCCATTATCGAAAACGTCACGCGGCGCCTTCTCCGCACAGGGTCTGCTCAAGACTCTAAAGATGAACCCATTCATCA
>CAYFXY010000107.1:3586-3902 GCA_964347205.1 uncultured archaeon | reverse complement strand
GAGATCCAATTCTTAGATACGTATCCGAATATCAGTATCGCGGACGGAAGCATGGACACATTAGTTTTGACCAGTACTTTAAGACTAGCAAATCCAATACCCAATGTAAGTTCATCGCAGGATCTGAGGATTTATCCGCAACCAAGGCTATATTATCTGAAAAATATATCGCTCTAGGAATCTTCGAGGATTTTGACCAATTTCTAGTCCTACTCACAAAGCAACTATGGCCCGCTTTTGTTGTCAGGTCCTATCAGATTCAGGATGTGTCAAAAGACAAAAATACGCGCGATTTAATTATTAATGAGTACAAAGA
>CAYFXY010000107.1:1713-3576 GCA_964347205.1 uncultured archaeon | reverse complement strand
CACCACATATTAAGGCTTCTGAGGAGGATATTGCTTTATACAATCATGTCAAGGAGGTGCTTCCTCCCCAACAAATAGCACTCTACGGCCCAGATTTCGAAACGGAGGTTCGGCAACTGAAAAGCTGCAAGACCGATCGTAATCCATCGATCACTAGGCTTTACAGTGATTTCATCTTGAGAAAGTTTTATTACAAAGCGATAACAGGAGTAATCAGAATGGTCAACGCTTTACTTGCGACAGGAAAGAAGTGAGCGCTCATGAATTAGCTCCACCACGACATCTCGCGACATTTCTGATGATAGGGCCTCGTATCCTTCTATTAACCTTACGCAACTTGTCATCCCCATGCTACCACTGTGCTGCTAACGATCGCTTATACTACACCATCCTGTTCTTGCTACTCTTAAATAGAATGTAAACCAGACAGCCCCCTATTCACCATCACGACGGGAGCGGTAACCATGAGAAAACAAATTCTCTGTACCCTTGGGCCATCCTCCCTGAATGACTTCGCGATTACAAGGCTACAGGAACTAGGGGTACATTTGTTCCGACTTAATTTGTCTCACACCAACCTAGACGAGCTACCCAGGACAATTGAATACGTTCAATGTCGAACATCTGTTCCCCTGTGTCTCGACACCGAGGGAGCGCAAATAAGGACGGGAACCTTTGTTGATCATAAGATCCATCTCAAAGAGAACAGTATTGTTCATGTACATCGTATTCCTGTTCCCGGGGATTCGACAAACTTTAATCTATATCCACAATACATTATTGATAAATTAGAGCCTGGAGATTTGCTGAGCATTGACAACTCTGTATTACTACAAATGATTGCCACTGAAAAAGATAAGGTGGTCATGCGCGTTGTGTGGGGTGGTGAAATAGGCCGAAACAAAGCTGTTACAGTGGACCGGGATATTTTCATGCTCCCTTTAACCGCAAAAGACCGAAAGGCGCTAGCTATCGGAAAAAAAATGGGAATTCGCCATTTGGCGCTCTCATTCGCGAATCGTGGTGCAGATGTCGACGAGATTCGTGATGCCTATGGACCAAACGCAATCGTTATTTCCAAAATTGAATGCCGTAATGCTTTAAACAACTTAGCTGAAATATGTTCAAAGTCTGATGCATTGTTAATCGACCGCGGCGACTTGGCACGCCAGGTTCCCGTTGAACAAATTCCGGCTTTACAAAAAGTCATTATTGGTTATGGTAGGCAAGCTGGACTGAAGGTTTACGTAGCAACGAATCTCATGGAATCCATGGTAACAATGCCATTTCCTAGTCGGGCAGAAGTCAACGACGTTTATAATACATTGGTCGATGGAGCTGATGGGCTTGTTCTGGCGGCGGAAAGTGCCATTGGTAAGTATCCAGTTGGGTGTACCAGCATGGTAATAAAAATAATTCGTGAGTTTGAAAATGGCTTTGACAGAGACGCCATGTATTATCCAAGAGTCCCGATATCGCTCATCGTGGATCCTCATGGGGGAACTCTTGTTCACCGAAAAGCTAAGGCTTCCGAAATTAAAAAGGGAAAGGAACTGAAGTCCATAACTGTCCAGGATACGGATCTTATGGATTGCGAGCAGATAGCTTGTGGAACTTATTCTCCACTAACTGGATTTATGGATCGTGAAACTTTAGAGAGTGTTCTAAACAGTCATCGTCTGCCAAATGGTTTACCCTGGACTATGCCAATAGTTCTTCAGGTAAATAAGGAGTCCATTAGCAGAATTTATGAGGGGCAGCTCCTATCTCTTAAAAGTACGAGAGGAAAGATTCCCTTTATACTGCAGGTTAATGAAATTTATCATTTCAATCTCGAAGAAATGCTGCAAAAATGGTTCGGTA
>CAYFXY010000107.1:360-1672 GCA_964347205.1 uncultured archaeon | reverse complement strand
TTTCGTGAGTGGTGACGTGACCATGATTGAGAGTATCAACAGTCCATACAGTGAGTACAGACTTACTCCGGCGAAAAGTCGGTTTATTTTTAACAAAAAGGGTTGGAATAAGGTAGTCGGTTTTCACACCCGGAATGTCCCTCATCGTGTACACGAATTTATTCAAATCAACGCGCTTGAATCTACTCACGCAGATGGACTTTTGATAAGTCCCATAATAGGACCTCAAAAAGCTGGTGACTTCTTACCCGGACCAGTGATTAAGAGTTATCAACTTCTCATAAACCAGGGCTTATACCCTAGTGAAAAAGTGGTATTAGGATGCTTCTCTACCTATCCTCGCTACGCAGGACCTCGCGAAGCAATCTTCACAGCTATTTGTCGGAAGAATATGGGTTGCAGCCATTTCATCGTTGGCCGTGACCACACAGGCGTTGGAGATTTCTATCGGGACTCTGATACTCGTCAACTCTTCGACAAGCTCGATGACCTTGGTATCAAACCTGTATTCTATGACCCCATCGGCTATAATCCGATGAAAAACCAATATTGCCCGGTGAACTCTACGGAAACAATACCGATTAGTGGCTCCGAAGTAAGAGAGGCCTTACGTCAAAATAGGTCTCTACCTCATTGGGTTATGCACCAGCTAGTCCAAGACATGTTACGTGCTCAAATTACCGCTGGCAAAGATATCTTCTATTCCGACAAATAACACATACACAAAAACCTCCAGATCATTGTTTCCCATTCATCTCATCTTCAATCAATAAGAATTATTCTTCACGCGATCATCTACCATCTCAACGAAAACTCCGAACTAATTTAAAGCTCATTTATGAAGAAGGTTCCTTTACCTATTAATAAACCTGTCTTCGTTATAGGAACTGGACGTTGCGGGTTGACTCCCTTAATGCGTCTAATTGCCTACCATAAATCTTTTGCCTGGCCATCACAGTATAATGATCGCTTTCCCACGTATTATCCGCTCTCATACCTTTCCAGGATAGTCGACTTCCCATTGCTCAATACGAAATTGAAATATCTGAAATTTGTTCCAAAGCACACCGAAGCCTTTTCTTTATGGAACAATCTCTTCTACGGATTTCGCCGACCCTTCCGCGATCTCACAGCGGACGATGTTACACCTCATGTCCAGCGCAAATTTCAAGACGCTGTTCGACTAATAATGAAATTCCACCATAAGGAAAGATTTATCACCGAATACTCTGGTTGGTCCCGCATAGGGTTTTTCAAGAAAATCTTTCCGGACGCCCAGTTTATACATATCGTAAGAGACGGGAGAGCCGTG
>CAYFXY010000107.1:0-350 GCA_964347205.1 uncultured archaeon | reverse complement strand
TACAAATGGAGATGCGGCCTGCCAAATCAACAATTGCAGAGAAAATTGGAAGAGTATGATTATTCCTTTCTGGCGCTAGCTGCTGTCCATTGGAAAATTCTCATAAACAATATTCTTAAAACAAGCACACAACTCCCTAAACACGACCTACTCGTCGTAAAATATGAAAATTTAGTCAATGACCCAAGCAAGACCGCCTACCAATGTTTGGAGTTCCTCAAACTAGACCAAGAGTGCCAAAAATTTGCCAAACACCTTTCGACCGTCGCCATTGTCGATGCCAACAATCACCATCACAGAATCCCGCCATGGAACGCAAATCTTACTGAAACACAGATTAGCATGCTGAA
>CAYFXY010000106.1:4003-4478 GCA_964347205.1 uncultured archaeon | reverse complement strand
GCTTCCTATTGGTAGTCACATGCAAAGAAGTTATGGTTCAATAATGGTAGAAATTCCCCCCAAGTTCCAGATTGATGCATTACAGCTTGTTGGTGTTGTTGAACGAGCCATGAGTGCAAGCTCTTATGAATTATTAAAGAGACCAGATGAAGCTAGCGTTATTCAGACTGCTTTGGAAAATCCAAGATTTGTAGAAGACGCGATACGTCAAATGGTAAAAAACATAGTTGATGCATTTCCTAAACTCCCAGACGAGATGGAATTATCTCTTCATCAACGTAATGAGGAATGCATTCACCGGCATGACCTCGTTGCGCAAGAAACCCTCACAATGGGAGAAGCTAGGCGTCAAATAAATCAAAACACGGTCAGCAATACCTCTTAAGGAACAACCTTTTTGGAAACTTACTTAATGAAGACTTGGTGTTCGATTTGAGCCCCATAAATCTGAAAGAATGGTGGCCACGATATAGTG
>CAYFXY010000106.1:0-3993 GCA_964347205.1 uncultured archaeon | reverse complement strand
ATTGTCGACCAATTTGGTTTTGATATGAAGACCGACCAGGAAGCAGCAGATTTGCTTAGTGGATACATAATGAAGGTGGCAATGCCTTTGTCTGTTGCTCAAAAACGAGTTGAAGGAAAGAACGTGTTGGTATGCGGGGCTGGACCATCCATTCTTGACAACCTTAGCGTCATTAAAGACAGAGGGTTGGTGGATGATTCTCTTGTATTCGCTGCTGATGGTGCGACTACAGCTTGTATGGAATTTGATATTATTCCTGATTTCATTTTCACCGATCTCGATGGCTGCATGGAAGATATCGTTGCGGCACAGAAACAAAAAGCAATTGTTGTCGTTCATGCCCATGGTGATAATATTACTAAACTGAATTCCTGGATTCCTCGTTTACTAGAAGGGCGGGCTATAATTGGATCCACTCAAATACGCCCTCGACCAGATGTCCACAACCTAGGAGGATTTACTGATGGTGATCGTTCCGTTTTTTGGGCTGAAGGGCTTCGTGCAGCGAAGATCGCCTTAATTGGCATGGATTTGGGAAACATGATTGGCAGGTACTCAAAACCAGAACTAACCCATGATGTCATAGCTAGTCCAGTGAAACGGCAAAAGCTATTGGTTGCTAAGGAGTTATTATCATGGCTGGCAACATGGAGTATAAGTGCACTCCATAATTTAACCGGAATCTATACTAATATCCCTGGGATACCTAATTGCGAGATCACCAAGTTCACATGGGATTTAATTTAACAGGTACTACCTAATTGGGAGACTTAAGTGCAATGAGGATATTACTAGTAACCGGAACACTTGCAAAACCCATTTTAGAACACATTCTTGAGGAGAACCCTTCTAGTCATTCATTTGAAATTCTTGAGTTGCCACTTGCAGTGGCAGCTTTCTTACATCCGAAGTATGTAGCAGCGCAAATCAAACTTCGTGGACCTTTAAAGAAATATAATCTCATTCTGCTTCCCGGTTTGGTATCCGGTGACACGAAGATTGTTGCAGACAGTACTGGAATTCCAACATTCAAAGGTCCCCGCCACGCTGCGGATCTCCCCTTGTTATTTGACATTTTAATCGATGTAAAGAATCAGCTTTCAACAGTAAAAGCTGCAGATCTGGTCTTAGCTGAACAGCTCAGCAAGAAGGCACACCGTGATTTAGCCAAGGGAGAAAAATTGCTCAAAGGACAAATGCCTAAAGGGTACTTGAAACTCGGTAGAGGAAGCGATAGTCTAATTATTGGTCCTCGCCTACCCATGCGAGTTATTGCTGAAATTACAGATGCACCCCTACGATCTGAAGAGGAACTACTTCGGATTGCTCAGCATTTCATCGCAAGTGGAGCAAATATTATAGACATTGGTATGGTCGCAGAATCTCCGAATCCTTCAGCTGCAAAAGACATTGTCAAGCTTATGCGAAAACACATCTCAGCTTTTGTGAGTATTGATTCGTTGAACGCGAAAGAAATCGAAGCCGGGCTTGATGGGGGAGCGCATCTTGTGTTGAGTCTGGACCATGATAACATGATGGATGTTAGAAAAAAATATCGCAACAGAGCCATCTTCACCGTTATTCCGGCTCTCCAACAAGGTGCAGAAATTCCAAAAACTATCGAGGACCGTGTAGAACTTCTCATAGATAATCTTTCCAATGCTCGAAGCCTAGGATACAAGAAACTAATTGCTGACCCTCTCTGCGATCCCCTAATTAACCCGGGACTAACAAAAGCTTTGCAAGCTTATGCCGAATTTGGTAACCAACAGCCACATGTCCCCATGCTTATGGGTGTGGGAAATATCACTGAACTTTTAGACGCAGATAGTCCCGGAGTCAACGCGCTGCTCGCGGGCATTGCGACAGAACTTGGCGTCTCCTTACTCCTTACAACAGAGGTCAGTCCGAAAACCAAAGGGGCCGTCTGGGAAACCAATCGTGCGGCTCAAATGATGCACCTGTCCCGTCGTCGACGCGCCCATCCAAAAGATTTAGGAATTGATCTCTTACTATTAAAACCTAAACACTTCCCCGAGCTTCCCTTCGAACCAGTCACTCACGCGGAGTATCCAAAAATCAATGTCACTCAAGAAACAACCTCCCTTCGATTAGATCGAGCGGGATTTTTCACGTTTCATGTCGATCGAAAACGATACTTACTAATAGCGCGACATTACTCATCAGAAACCCGAAAAGTTCCGACTATTGAACTGGAAGGAACAACAGCTCAACAACTCATCAATGCAATTCTTACTCGAGACCTAGTGACCCAACTTGATCATGCAGCCTATATTGGCCGGGAATTGACACGAGCAGAACTCGCCTTAGTAACAGGCAGACCCTATATTCAAGAAGCAGCCCTTTTTGGCAAATAGCATCACATCCTAAGCTATAATAAAAAAGAGAGAAGTGGAGGAAGAATCCTCCACACATTGATCTATTTACTTGGCGCGCGTCGTTTCATTAGCAGGTAGATGAGAATGACAACAACGATTAGAATCACAACTATCACTACGACTATCCACCACCACCAGGGAAGCGGGAGTGGCGGAGGTGGTGGGGGTATTGCAGCTAAGGCTTCAATATCGGCTTGCGCAGGTATACTAGAATAGGTTGTCCCAGGTAGTCCATGGTAGATAGTGCTGAAAGTTAAGGTAAAGTTGCCAACACCGGTAACGTTTACGTGCCAGGTAAGAATGGTGAACCCACCGGGAGGGATAGTGAATGGCAGGATAGCAGGATCAAGTAGTGATCCGAGACCTGCAGGAACAGTGACGGTGATTTCTCCGCTAACTGCTGTTGTTAATCCAAGATTATCTATTCGCGCATCGAAGGTGAGAATCTGACCTTCTGTGACGTTCACGGGAACAGCAGGGGTGATGGTGCAAATAGGTCGCATCATGTAAGCGATTTCGTTGATCCAGAGTTCCAAACGGTCCTCGTAGGTGGAGTCATCTTCGTCTAATCCAAAGTTGTCAATGAGGTACCCATTAAGCAGAGTCTTGTGATCATTGCGTTGAATAATGAATGCGCCACCATCGACTATTACTGATTGGTTACCTGCGAGCGCAGTAGCATTGGAAAATACTCTGTATTTTCCACCATCGGTAATATAAGTGAAGGTGGTATTGAAGTTAGAGATAGCGAAGTTGTGGGGCATTGAGAAGATATGATGAGCTGAATCCCAAATGAACACCTGTGGATCCCCTGAAACAGCACTTTCAAGGGCAACACCTAGGCGGTTCCATAGGGAATGAGAAGGATTAGCTGTCATAGTCCAGGTGGTTAGGATTAGTGAGCCTCCGGCATCTAAGTATTTTACAATGTCATCGTAGTATAAGTCGAGTCCACCAAAGTTTACATTATCAACAATGACAAGATCCCATGAGTACATGTTGAGGGAGAGGTTGAAGTAATCGAACCGATCCGCAAAATAATAGGGACCTGTTAGATAGAACTTAACTCCAAGGTCGTTGAGCGCCAATGCAACTGGGGCCTTGTAGTAGTTGGGGCTGAATGCCTCATCTGTGTAAATCAGTACCTTTGCATGTGAAGACGATAGCCAGTTAGCCATATTCAGTATCGACTGGCGGTTGTCAGCAGTTGCAAGGTTGCCGCCATCCTCTACCCAATTTATATCAGCAACAAGTATAGCGCGACCGCTTCCATAGGTGCTTGCTGCGACCGCGATGTTGGGTCCATCAAACCAAATCCCTGTGGCTGACCCACTGACGTTGATATAACCTAATACATTGAAGTAGAAGGAATTGCAACCTTCAGTGATAGGATGCTTTGAGAAGGTTGAGGAAGTATAAATGGATAGTCTTCCTTCTGTGTCGTTCATCGTGAGCCCGAAGGGACTGAGAAGCATGCTGGTTTGGTGATTTTGTTTCCTGAACCAAACGGGATCGGGCCAGTCTCCAAAAGCAAGGACGGATCCACCACCGTTGGCCCAGGTTTGGAATGCTGTTCGATCTCCGGAAGTATAGT
>CAYFXY010000105.1:2574-4592 GCA_964347205.1 uncultured archaeon | reverse complement strand
TTTATTTTTAAACTTCTCGTTGCAACGTGAAGTCAGCAAGTTGCTCAAGGATATCCTTATTCGAGAAATTATAACCATGAAGAGCCTTCTTTGCTCGCGCACTATAGCTATGCGCTAATTTCCGGGTTTGTTCAATCGCATTGGTTTGTGAGATTATATCGAGAACCTTGATCCATTGACCGTCGTTGAGGGCTTGGATGCATGCGTTTCGTTCATTTTCAGAACAAGCATCAAGAGCTAAAATCAAAGGGTAATTTCCACGCTTCAGACGTAAATCGGATAATGTGGACTTTTGGACAATTTGACTTGTAGCTTTAATATCTAAGATGTCGTCTCGAAGTTGAAAAGCAAACCCGATCATGGTACCATAGCGGGTGAGCGCCCGGCATTGTTCAGGAGTGGCTTCGCCTACGATTGCTCCAGTTCTCGCTGCTTCCTCCATAAAAGCAACAGTTTTTCTCTCAACCATTTTAAGATATTGTTTTTTGGTAAAGGATTCTTCATTTTCTGGGTTGATGAAGAGATCAATAACTTCTCCTTCACACATTCGGATACCGCTTACACCAACATTTGCGATAAGTTCGGGAGATCCATGTTCGCCGATAAGTTTGAATGCTTGAGCTATAAGCAAATCACCAGTGAGAATCGCAATGTCGAGTCCAAACTTCTTATGAACTGTTTGGACACCTCGCCGTAGATCATCTTTATCGATGATATCATCGTGAATAAGACTCGCTGTTTGTAATAATTCAGCAGCAACGGTGATTGGTAGAACTTTCTTAATAGAACCACCAACAGCTTCGCAGCAAAGAAGGGTCACCAGAGATCGTAATCGCTTGCCACCAGCCAGAATTAGATGTCTAGCAGCTTCATAAAGAATTTCAGGTTCGCCTGTTAATGTTTTCAGGAAGTTAAGCAGTGCTTTGTTAATGAGAAGCATCTTTTTTTGGATATTCGCACTATCTAAGATCGTGAAGGTTGCCTCTGTGGATAGTTTAGTACTTGAACTTGAATTAGAAGCAGGTTGTAATTGGGGATTATTGGTTGTCGTTAGATTATCATCGACCATTCAATGTGACTCCTTTGCTGAATATTCGCAATCAATACAACTACCTTGGAGAATGAAGATGGAGCTTGTAGACTAATTACGTCCATATAGGAGAATCGCCTCTTAATAAAGAGTCATCATGTTTCAAATAGATTTAACCTTTTAAGATATGACTATTATATTTAGAAAAAATTAAACAAATCGGAAAATCTGAGATACAAAAAATTGAAGAATTGTGATGAGTGAATTCCTAGTCCAAAAAGTACTCCCTAAATCAATTTTGTTCTATTAGGGAGAGAATAGCTTGAGAACTCTTACTAGAGTCTTTGATGCAAACTTGACGGGAAAAGGAAGCCTACATCGAATTAAATGCTGGAGATATCGAGGGCCAGCAAGTCGCATGCACTGATCGGTTAGACTATCAGAAGCCATAATGGCATCCGCAATCCTGAGAATTTCTAGTGCTGTGATTAACTCTTTGCCAAATTCTTTCTTCCATGTTCTTTCATACCAACTCAATGATTCACCATCTTGTAAATACTGGACAGCTGCAAATCCAGCTATTTCGCCTCCCCCAAGAGCTGTAGGGACACCACCTCCATTGGATGCCATAACATGTCCAGCAGCATCACCAATCAGAAGTACTGAATCAGAATAGGTTCTGGCTCTTGGTCCTCCTACTGGTACCAACGCTCCAGTCTTTCGAATGATTTTCCCTTTTTTCATCATACTAGCGACGGAGGGATGGGAATGAATGAACCGTCGCAAATAGGAGATTCCAGTCTCAGAAGGTGAAGCAAATAATCCACGAAAACCAAGTCCAATGTTCACAGTATCCTCATTTTTTGGAATAATCCAGGCATACCCACCAGGTGCAATCTGATTACCAAAATACATTTCAGTGGTTTGGGGGTCACAGTCAACAGCTGTCATGACATACTGTATACACGGTGATAAATCCCGATTTCTA
>CAYFXY010000105.1:0-2564 GCA_964347205.1 uncultured archaeon | reverse complement strand
TGAACGAGCAACTCGGGATTGCACACCATCAGCCCCTATCACAACTTTAGCTGAGACCTTCCGTCGTCCAGTTTTTTCCCGTAGAAGAAGCAGGTTTGAATTAGTCCGTTTTAAGACAGTTGTTTTTAATTGGATTTGGGCCCCAGCATCTTCAGCTTGCCGTGCGAGATATTGATCAAACTTGGCTCGATCAATAATATTGGAAATTAGACGGAATTCAAATTCATTGTTAAAAGGCGAAACGAGCAAGAGACGTGAACTTCGATTTGTTATTACATCTTTAGGTACATCAACAAGTTGACTTACTCGTGGGGAATTTGGCAGTAAATCGCGCATCTCTTCGGGTATTGGTAAATACTCACCACATTGGACAGGAACGCCAATCTGCTTGCGACTATCAAACATGATCGTATCCAATCCAAATTTTGCTGTAACTCGGGCAGCAGTACAACCAGCAGGTCCAGCCCCAACAACTGCAACATCATAAGATGATTTAGTCATGAAATTCATTTCTCTTTCAATTCTTTTGGAGGAATATCTTGACACCCTTCGCCCCAGATAAAGAAACACCTTGTACAAAAACTTGTTATCCACGATGTGCATAACCAAAATTGTCAAGATTTGATATCTTTTTACAGTAGTTGTGTCCGCGTACTACACGTAAAACCAGTCAAAGAACTGTTCCAATGAGCCCACGATTACCTATCAGTGGTATTGTTTGTACTCTCACCCGATCGCGTACCTATGAGATAAGCCTTCCAAGGAATTATCAACAACAGAACTGAAACGAAGGATCAGAATGTGAATTATAACAGATTTTGAATGCTGATCTATGAAAACAAAATAGTTGTTTAAGAGAAAATCTATCAGTGCATGCCTATGGAAAACTACCAGAGATGAGCAATAAGAATAATTGAAAATCTACTTAGCTTGAGATTAATGATGTATGAAATAAAACCTTTTAAAAAAGCCAGAACAGCGAGTTTACTGTTGTAATGATCAACACCCCCTTATGTTAATCTAATTAATTACACCCAAATTGGGTACTACTTCCCGAAGGTACAACAGTTATAAGTCATTTTTCAAAGAATTTTATCTAGACAAACGATGTTTTTTTCATTTTATTCTATTTTGAACACTATGGTGTTTAATAGTAAATGATTTCTTCCTTATTTTTTGGAACCAGTCAAAAGCGTTTATGGTAATAATCTGATAAGATGCGAATATTCGAAGATATGAAATATTAAGGAGGCCTCTTGGATAGCATTTGAAGACTTTGGCATCATCCTGCTATTTCAGTCAGTAGTCTCGAGTTCGTTTGTTCTAAGTATTATAATCTCAAAGCTGGTCAGTCCGCGAAGCCCTCACAAGGACAAAGGCGTAAGTTTTGAATGCGGAGAAGAACCCAGTGGAACAGGAAGAAACCAATTTATTTTCCACTATTATCCATACCTCCTACTATTCTTGGTTTTTGACGTAACATCTATGTTCCTTTTCGCATGGGCAACATCCTCCGCTTCGTTAAGTTTCAACCTACATGTCATAGTAGTTGCTTTTCTTCTAACCATTCTGCCTCCTCTAGCAATAGCAATCAACATGGCCTCAAAGACAAAAAGGTGGTCTAAAAATTGAGCCCAATTGGACGCACCTTGATAGGCAAACTGCGTAGTGTCATAGCACGAATAGTAGATTCGGGAGTAATCAGCTATGTTGTGAATTGGTCTCGACTTTATTCGCTTTGGCCTGTACACTTGACAACAGCATGTTGTAGTGTTGAATTCGGTGCTACTATGGGCCCTCGTTTCGATGCAGAACGTATGGGTGTAATGCCACTAGGGTCGTTAAGGCAATGCGATTTGCTCATAATAGAGGGAACTGTGTCAAACAAAATGGCTGAACGTGTAATCCGCGTTCATCATCAGATGGCTTCACCAAGCTATGTTATAGCAATGGGAGCTTGTGCTATCTCTGGAGGTATCTTTCGTGGATCTTACAGCATAGTTCACGGAGTTGACCAAATTCTCCCTGTCGATGTGTATGTGCCCGGATGCCCTCCACGACCCGAGATGTTGATTGATGCCATTCTACTTCTTCAAGAGAAAATCCGAAAAACAAAGGCTGGTTCAGGAAGTGAACAAAAAGCTCAATGAACAACAGGCTGAGTTTAGCATGAATCTAACAAATCACAAGCGAATCAAAAGAGTGGATTTCCATATGGAAAATCATCGAACTATTTCTGAAATTGCTAACTCCAGAGGACGCTATTCATCTTATGCGTCACAGCATCTTACAACTCGGAGAACAAAGGGCTTCGTCAAAGGAATCAGTAGTAGACAAAGCCTTCACAGAATATCTCTACTCGAACCAATAGAGACCATATTTACCCAATCCGCAATTAAATGGATGAGTGAATCTAGTTGAGATGGTTATCAATGTATTCCCAGATTATCCAAGATTCAATTTGCGAATACTTTGTGGCAACTGAAAGAGACTGTTTCCAAAGGGGTGATAACAATGGCTGATGTGTTATCACGGCTTGAAAAACAATTTAGCGCTGAAGGTTT
>CAYFXY010000104.1:0-4958 GCA_964347205.1 uncultured archaeon | reverse complement strand
TTTGCGTTGCGTCGATACAGTACGTCTCGGGCTCGATAACCACGACATCCGGGTGCGCCCCGTTTCTCGTAATTGCATCTACGGTTGATATGAATGTGTGCGAAACCGTTATTACTTCATCACCTGGACCAATTTCAAGAGCCTTGACTGCCAGATATAGCGCATCAGAGCCCGAATTGACCCCTATTGCATATTTAGCTCCAATGTATTTGGCAAACCTTTCCTCAAACATCTCAACCTCTTCTCCTAGAATAAAGTGCCCCCTACTTAATACTTGCTGAATCGCCCGAATTATTTCTTCGCCTATTTCAATATATTCGTTTTTCAGGTCGGCAAACGGAATCTTCATTAGTGACAAATCCTGTTTAGGTGACTTTAGGGTATCCTAGGGGGCCAGGAATCCTGCTCACCTTTAAGGTTCTCAGGGTTAAGCGGTTTTAGTTCCTCTGGAATAAAACGCCCATCCTTTAGTATGAGGTTTCCATCAAAGTAAATCTCACCTCCTCCCCAGTGTTTGCGCTGGATGAGAACCATATCCCAGTGTATTCCACTCCTATTACCGTTGTTAGCTCGCTCATACGCGTTTCCTGGCGCGATGTGAATGGATCCGGTCATTTTCTCATCAAACAGTATGTCGGTCATGGGGCGCTTGATATAGGGGTTAACTCCGATGCCGAACTCGCCAACGTAGCGGGCTCCTTCGTCAGAATTAAGTATGTCGTTGATAGCCTGCGTGTTTGATCCGCTTGCTTCCACGATTCTTCCTTTTTCGAACCTGAGCCTCACGTCGGTAAATATCTGGCCCATATGGATTGTTGGCACATTGAATGAAATGATTCCTTCTAAAGAGTCCTTTATGGGTGCAGTAAAGACCTCGCCATCAGGAAGATTCCTGCGTCCATCACATGCCACGATAGGAATTCCGAGTATCGAAAATCTAATGTCTGTTCCTGGCCCTTTAATCTGCACTTGATCTGATATCTCCATCCGTTTCTTTAGAACATCCATCGCTTTTGACATCTTCGAATAGTCCATAGTGCACGTCTTGAAGTATAAGTCCTCAAAAGCTTCCGTTGACATATTCGCCTGCTGTGCCATCGATGGTGTTGGCCACCGCAATGTGACCCAACGCGTTTCAGCAAGCCTCCTTTTCATGTGCACCGGTTCGAACCAGTATTTCCGATAGAGTCTCAATTTCTCTTCCGGCACGTCTGAGTGTTCTGTGATGTTCTGTGGGCCTTTCATACCAATGTATGCATCAGCCTTCATCATTTTATAAAGCTCAACGTCCCCAATTAGACGCATGCCTTCGTCTGTAGCCCCCAAATACAACTTCCTCAATATACTCTCACTCCTGAGGGAAATCAGCGGCACTCCTCCGACCTCATATATTGTGTCTACCAGGATCTCTAACATTTCCCTCGAGATGTCAAAGGCCTCCACATACACAACCTCACCAGATTTGATTTTAGTCGAATAGTTCACAAGAACTTCTGCCAATTGTTTCATTCTCAGATCTTGCATTCGACCATCTCTACCCTAAGCCACAAACACTAATTATAGCTACTTCGCTTTTTCTAACACGCGACATAATCGACGATTTACCCATTGCTCACACCGGAAATGTCATTTTCCTTATTTCACAATATCGATCTCATAGGAATCATACATGATTGCCCTGGCGCCAAAGCTCTCCTTATACTCGTCTAACCCTACGTTCAAATACCAGCCGCTTTTCTCTGTCGATATCCCAAAGTCAAAATATTTTTTGTCCGAGTAGTAGTCATTTATCAAAAAATTCAACACCGCATCAGTCCCGAAAACCGTTTCCCCATCCTGAGTATTTCCTATGTATTGTGCATGAGCAACATTTGTACTTTCATAAATAAGCACTCCTGCTACCATATTTCCATCTTTATATGCTCCGAAAAGTTTTATATTTTCGGGAAACCTCGTTGCGAGTAACTCTATCTCCTCTTCGGAATGCGTAGGCTTAACTCCGTACTTCTTTTCCAAAAGTTCCTTCTCGATGGCCATGAATGTTTTGAAATCATAGCTCCTCTTCACAGCGACTCCAGCCTGATTTGCCTTGCTTATAGACCATTTCCTTCCTTTGCTAAAGGCAACTTTTTCACCCAGAGCAATGGAGGCTGAAACATCCCTTCCTATGAGCTTCGCGCCGCGCAGGAATAATGCGTATCGGTCTTCTTCTGCGGCAATACTATGGTAGATATGTGGTATTACCTTATACGTTACTTTTTCAACTCCCATTGTAGCCAAGTATTGGTTCAGAATATCAAACACTTGCACCATTATGGGAGTCCTCATTTTTACGTCGGATATCATCCCTCCAAATGTCAGACCTCCATGACTGATCAGGACGTTATCTTTTAGGTTCGCCGGCATAACGGCTATTAATTTGTTTTCCTCAAAGAACATCAACGAACAGTCTATGAATCTGCTGGCATGGTACTCCATGTAATCTCTTTGAAACAGAAAGACGCCATTCTTCGATTTCTTTATAAAATCATCCCACAACGTCTTATGTAACTGTGTGTATCTTCGGACTTCCAGCGCCTTCATATATCTTCCAAAACGCTGCTATTGATGGTCCGACCAACAAAGCCCGAGAGCTACTTGGCCATAAGGTACCTTGTTACGTTCCCCGCGGTGGCTCCGTTTCATGATTTGTGATATAGTCACCATTCTTCCAAAACCGCATAGCCGAATCCATCGTACCCGAATTTGTTTCCATTGTAGAACATGTAGACAGCATCCTTGTACGTAGCTATGCTTAAGTACGCTATCATCTCCGAGTCCCAACCGCTTTTGGAGACTTCAATTCCGATTTCCTCGTCCTTTCTTATCCAATTGTTTCCATCCTCTGACTCGGCGTATCCAGGTCTGTATCCCTCAGATGCAGTCCTTACGGAGTAAAACATTTTGTATAATCCGGCGTGCTTGATTACAAATGGTCTTCCAAAGGCAAACTCATCCGTGTCCTTGAAGTCTATGCATATTCTTCCTTCGTCCCCCCATTTCTTCCCATCCGATGATTCAAGGTATCTTATATTATAAACCGGTAGATGCTTACCTCTAATGTCAATCCACTCGCTTCCACCTACGTACCACATTTTGAAACTATTGTCGCACATAACGAAGGCTGAAGTCCTGTTTAGCATTTCATGGTCGCTTCTATCAAGAATAGGACATTTGGTGTACCTTATGAAGGAATTTCCGCCATCTTCGCTTATGGCAAGCCCTTGAAATTGATAATATCTAACCTTATGCCCTAGTTGATATCCCACATAGTATAAGTACAGTTTATCCCCGTACTGTACAACTGAGGTTGGAAGCACTCCGTTCTCATCAAATGCTCCCGGATTACCAATATCTAGGACCGGGTTCTCTGAGACATTTAAAACTTCGGAGGGGTTCATAGCGGATATATCCACATACCCTACTCTGCCGACGGTATTTTCATCACAGAATGCTACATATACTCGTATTGTGTTCTCATTTATGAAGTAAGGAGTCGGTGGAAAAGCATGCTTTTTGGCCCATGATATTTTTCCATCCGGACCGTATATAAGTCCCTTCTTTATCCACCTCATATCATTATGTCTCTTTTACTCCGAATGCATCATAACTACTCCTGGCTGCCGCTCTCGCTGGATTCCCTACGTACACCCTTCCTACTTCTGTGTCCTTAACAATCACGGCACCGGCCCCAATGATGCAATCCTTCGCTACTTTCAAATGGTCAGCTATGCTACTGTTCACTCCAAAAAAGCAGCTTTTACCAATTTCACAATAGCCTGATATCACTACGTGAGAGGATATGAAGCAATTATCATCTATCGCAGACCGATGCCCAACATGGTTTCCGCTCCAGAGAACTACGTTATTCCCTATTTTTACGGAATACTGGATGACATTGTTTTCAAAGACAAAACAGTTCTCTCCTATCTCTACATTTCTCCATACAAACGCGTTTGAGCTAACGTATGATACGGCAGAAAACCCCTTTTTCTTTGCCTCATTGTAAAGTCTCGCCCTGACCCTGTTGAGCTGCGTAAATGTAATTGCCACAAAAATGTTGTATCTGGATGGGTCATATACATTTTCTATTTGTTCGAAAGGGACAACAGGGAGACCAAATAGTTTCTCCTTTTTGAGATAGTCCTTTTCTACGCTGAATCCTACTACCTCATACCGAGAATCATGGGTGAAGTATTCGTAAGCAATCTCGGCAAATTCGCCATCGCCAATTATTACTAGTTGTCCTTTATTCGGATCCATTCTTCCTCCTCATTCATTTTTATTTCTCAAGGATCTTATCGCTTCTTTAAACGTTTTGTAATTCCTGATGTAATCTTGCTCATCGAAAAGATCGGAGGCAAGAACTAAGCAGACCGATCCAGAGGAAAAATTGTCAATTTCACGCCATACCATTGGAGGTATATACAACCCGTAATAGGACCGATTCAAGTGAAAGCGCGTTCTTTCGATTCCGTCATCCAAAATCACATCGAAGCTTCCCATGGCCGCTACTATAAATTGTTCGAGAGATTTGTGGGCATGACCGGCTCTTGACGCACCCCCCGGGACATCGTACAGGTAGTACACGCGTTTTATCCCAAAGGGGATATGCTTGTGTGCCTCGATAAAGGTGAGATTGCCGCGACTATCTTCTATTTTTGGAAGTTCTATTATTGCAGCCTTCACTTGGCCCATCTTCCAAGCCCTGCTTATTCTCCGCCGACAGAGCCCTCTTCGAGGCGTTTGCCGTACCACCGCGCATAATAGTCGCGATACTCGCCACTTTTGATCCGCTCCCACCAACCCCTGTGATCACGATACCACGAGATGGTGGCTTTCAGGCCGTCCTCCAGAGGAATGGATGGCTTCCATCCAATCTCGCTCTGGATTTTTGTCGCATCCAGGGCATACCGGCG
>CAYFXY010000103.1:0-5485 GCA_964347205.1 uncultured archaeon | reverse complement strand
AAACTCTGCGCGATGGTGAACAAACTCCTGGAACTAGTCTTCTAGTTGATGAAAAAATTGAAATCGCAAAGGTCATGGATGAAATGGGTATTGCCATTATCAACGTCGGGTTTCCTGCGGTTTCAAAAGATGAACAAGAGGTTGTTCGACGAATCGCTGCTGAGGGCTTCAAACAAGCGAAGTTATGCGCTCCAGCTCGTGCTATTAAATCAGACATTGATGTCGCAATCCAATCTGGAGCAGAAGAAGTACCCATTTTCATAGCATTCAGTAATCTGCACTTGAAATACAAGTTAAAAAAAACCCCGGAAGAGGTACTTAGTATCGTAACAGATTGTGTTGAATACGCAAAAAAATATGGAGTAATTGTCGACTTTGTCACCGAAGACACTTCTCGTACTAGTATTGATAATACCGTAAAGATTTTCAAAACTGCAATCGAGGCTGGCGCTGATCGAGTCGTAATCACAGATACTGTGGGCTTTCTGAGACCTGAATCGATGCGCTATTTGGTCTCCCAAATCCGTGACCGACTCTATAAAGAGGTCAAACGGAAAATTCCCCTTTCAATTCATAACCATAATGACTTTGGGTTAGCCACTGCCACCACATTAGCTGCAATTGAAGAAGGTGTTACTGTTCCCCATGTCTGCATTGCAGGTTTTGGTGAGCGCGCAGGTAATGCCCCTCTCGAAGAAGTCGTCATGGCATTAGAAATTCTTTATGACATTCGAACTGGTATCAAAACCGAACGAATTCAAGAACTTGCTGATTTAGTTAGTCAGTCGTTTGCTATCCTTCTTCCTGTCCATAAGGCGAACCGATCCCTGCTGAAACTGTTGGACGAAAGACAGAGTTCTATATGGGTAAACACACTGGGAGTCAAATTGTGAAAACAAAACTCGAACAAAAAAACATTGAGGCTACCGATGATCAAATTAAGCAAATTGTTTTGCAAGTTAAAGAGACACATAAACTTCGAGACAAAGTTGAAATGCTTCGACAATTACAAAGTGCCGCCGAACTCCTCCGAGAAACACGCCTTGGTTTGAAAGAAGTCGAATTCTGGAATATCGTAGAAGCCGTTACCGGCAAACACCCCAAGAAATGATTAGACTCAAATTTTGCTAGTCAAGCGGAAAAAAGTCTGGAAAAAGGTGAATGAAATTCCTACAAAAAGAGAGAAGCTCACCAACGAGGCAGTCAAAAATGTTGCGGCTTTAATGGCTGCTGCTGCTACTACCGCACCTAAATCCAAAGGCTTCGATGATCTTACCATCGAAATTGTATCTGGAGCTACAATTACCCAAGTTGCAAAAGAAATTGAAAAAATGCGACGAGAAGATCTCACAAGCCAAACCTTTTGGTTTCTGGAACCTGACGCTGAAGCTGTAACAGAAAGTGCCGCTATTTTCCTTATTGGTATCCACGCTAAGCGTCCACCATTAACACTCGATTGCCAGGCTTGTGGCTATGAAACCTGTGCTGATTATGAAGAAGCTATACGCCAAAACAAAACCACCGCGCTCTGTGCCTTCAAAATTCTAGATTTAGGGATCGCCCTCTCTTCTGCAACAATAGTAGCGGCTCATCACTTCGTTGATAACCGAATGATGTGGTCCGTCGGGGTGGCTGCACAACGACTAGGTCTGATAAAAGGCGACCTAGTACTCGGAATTCCTCTGGCTGTAAAGGGCAGTAATCCCTTCTTTGATCGTTACCTTCGTTTTTTTCTTCAACGAGCCCGGGACCAGGGTAAGAATCTAACACAAGTGCTTCGTGATCAAGGGTTTAATCTTTAAAGCGAGCGATCCCAGGGTTCATTCAGATCAGAGTTTGTCACCATTTGCCTGAGCATCCGAGTCATTCGACGCCCAAAAGCCGTTGCTACAATTACTCTTGCATCTTCTTCTGAATGTTTGACTAACCCATTTTTCTCAAGCAAAGCAACGTGATGAGTTACCACAGCTGGCGAATCACCACCCGCTTGGGGCTGTAGTGATTTCAGATGTTGCCGGAGAGATTTATTTGTTCCAAAATCACGGTCGGACAAGAACTCTAGAATCGCTACTCGGGATGGGTGAGCAATCGCTGAGAGTAAATCTCGAACTTTGTCTGAATACCAATTAGTCATCTGATTGGCTCCTTGCTAATTATGTGCATATCTATTGTAATTCTTTTCATCAATATTAAATATTTAACAATTATTATAAAACATTTTTGCAAAAATTCTTAAGGAATTTAATACCTGTACAGCTCGAAGAAAACACTCCATATTCAGTTGTTCAGGTCAGGAAGATCCCAATGTTTGATAAATTCAAAGAATGGTTTGAAAATCGTCATGACTATGCCAAGGCTTGGAAAAAACGGACGGGTGGAAAAGTACTCGGTTACTTCTGCACCTATGTCCCTGAAGAACTTCTTCTTACAGGATGTTACCGAGCCTCATATATTTGGGATGTTTTGTCCCTTTTGCCGTGACTGCTTGGCGCAAGGTTTGAAAGGTCGCTACGATTACCTAAACGGTATTATGATTGCTCAATCGTGTCTTCATATCCGCCAAACTTATAATAGCTGGGTAAAGCACATTCCGCAAGAGTTCAGCTATTACATGTATACCCCCCATGGAGTCCAGACACCACATGCTTATCCATATTTGCGGGGTGAACTGGAAGTTTTCAGAACGGCGTTGGAGGACTGGATTGGGCGTCCTATTTCGGATAAGGACATAGATCGGGGTATTGAGACGGTGAATAAGAACCGCCAATTGATGAAACAGGTTTATGAGTTTCGGAAGCAGGAAGCCCCCCCGTTGACGGGATTAGAAGCGATGTACATGGTCGTTTCTAGTCAAATAGTCGATAAGGAGGAACATAATCAAGCATTAGAAGAAATGCTCAAAGAATTGCCCACTCGGAAACTTGACAGAATTACTGGAACCCGCCTAATGATTATAGGGAGTGAAGATGACGACACGGAATTCGTGGAAATGGTGGAGTCTTTAGATTCAACGCTAGTTATTGATGAGCATTGCACCGGAACGCGATACTTCTGGAATGAAGTTGAACCTCAAGAAGATCGTTTGGCTGCAATAGCTGCCCGTTATATTGATCGACCGCCTTGTCCCAGTAAAGATTGGCCTGAGCGAAAACGATTCCCACATATTTTACAGCTGGCTAAGGATTACAAAGTTCAGGGAGCCCTTGTCATTCAACAGAAATTCTGTGATCCTCATGAATTGGACATGCCGGCTTTGAGGAAAATGCTCGAAGAGAATGGTATTCCGACCTATTTCTTAGAATTTGATGTGACAGTACCAATTGGACAATTTAAGACTCGTGTTGAAGCGTTTTTAGAAACGTTTGCATTACCTGACCTTTTTTAGGTGATTTAAATGAATGAGATGAAATATCAAACGAAACCCTTAGAGATCTGGAATGAAGGGAAAGCGTTACGACAACAATATTATGACAATTATGCAAATGCTCATGAGCGGGGCGGAATCCGGTGGGCAGGTGGAGCTTGGGCTTATAGTGCGATTCCTTCTGGTTTAGGAGACGATGTTTGGAGTCTCACTGGAGAACCATATGGCGCTTCCGTTGCATTCAACAAGGAATTTGCGGCTAGATGTCAGGAAGCCATTGAAGCGAAAGGATTTGCTCGGGATTTGTGTGCGTATTTACGAAATTATCTTGGGTCGGTAGTCTTAGACGAATACGTGTTTGGTGGCAAATTTCCCAAACCAGATTTCATGTGGACAACTCATATTTGCTGTAGTCATGCGAAGTGGTATCAAATCGCTAGCGACCTAGAGGGTGGCGTGCCTTTCTATTGTATTGATGTGAGCACTGGGCTCACTGAGGATTTCAACGAGCGCCGACGAGAGTACGTGGTGAATCAATTACTAGATGGCATCGATTGGCTCGAGAAAATTACTGGGCGAAATTACGATGATCAAAAACTAATCCAAGCAGTCTATAACGAATGTGAGGCAACGTCCCTGTGGGCAGAGATCTGTGCTTTGAATAAAACCATTCCAGCGCCGCTAGATGAAA
The DNA here is from genome assembly GCA_964347205.1 of uncultured archaeon. Taxonomy (GTDB): domain Archaea; phylum Asgardarchaeota; class Hermodarchaeia; order Hermodarchaeales; family Hermodarchaeaceae; genus Hermodarchaeum. The sequence goes on along the minus strand of CAYFXY010000103.1, from coordinate 1,430 downwards.
AGACAATGTATTCGCTCTATGTGTTTGGAACCATCATGAAACACCGTCCTGAGACTGTTGCTTTTTATCGCAAACTTCGTGACGAAGTTCAAGAACGAGTCGATAATAAAATCGCCGCAGTGGGTAATGAACAACGTCGGGTCATAACGGACACCCAACCTCCATGGGGTTTTCTTGAGGTTTTCCGATATCTCGAGTCATTCGGCGTGGTGTCAGTCGGATCACTTTACACTTTTGCATTGATTGGGGCATGGGAAGTGAAAGATGATGGAACTTGGGGTCCCAGAACAACCCCACAGGAACGAGGAATTGATATTACTACTCGAAAGCAGGCCCTTGAAATTTTAGCTGACTGGACACATGCAAGACCTGAATGGCAACACTTCTATTCCGCGCACCAGAAAAGCGATTTGATGCTTCGCATTGTGCGCGAATGGAAAGTTGATGGTGTTATGTTGCATTATAATCGCGGTTGTGAAGGTTTGACATTGAATATAGCGGAGAACCGTCTCGCTTTCAAGGAGGCGGGCATCCCTGTACTTCCTTTTGAAGGGAATATGGGTGATGAAAGAGAGTTTGATCTGGAACGCACAAAAAAGGCCGTTGATTCCTTCTTGGAATTATTAGGAGTAAAATAGGGTGTAGATCGGTTTGATAACTTTGGGAATTGATTTTGGTGCTAAGAATGTGAAAGTTGTCCTCCTCAATGATGAAAAGATAGTTGCTCGAGGATCTGCCCTAACAGGATTTGATCTTAAAATTGCAGCCAAAGATGCTTCAGAAATGGCTCTAAAAGCTGCAGGATTAAACCTTGATGAAATTACCCACATCACCGAAACAGGAATTGGTCAAGGGTCAGTAAAGTTTGCAACGGATAGTGTCAGTGAAGTGGGAGCGAATGCAAAAGCAGGGGTCAAGTTGTTATCTTCAGCTCGGACCATCATTGATGTGGGAGCTGAGGAAGCTCGTGCTGTCAAATGTAATGAATCCGGTGGTATGGAAGACTTTGTTGTGAATGAACGGTGTGCTGCTGGCGCAGGAGCCTTTGTTGAAGCAATGTCCCGTGCACTCGAAGTAGATCTTGGGCAAATGGGTCCTATGTCATTGAAAGCCACTGAGGCAGTTCCTATGAATGCTCAATGTACTGTCTTCGCTGAATCTGAGGTAGTCTCGTTAATTCATGCTCAGACACCTAAAGCGAATATTGCCCGGGCGATTCACGATGCAATTGCTGAACGAGTGGTTTCAATGGTTCGAAGGTTAGGGATAACCGAAGATGTTCTTTTGGTTGGAGGATTAGCCTATGATGTTGGCTTTGTCGATTCAATGAAGCGGGGATTAGGTGTGGAGGTTCATGTGCCTGAGTTTCCCGAATATGTAAGTGCTTATGGGGCTTCCCTGGTAGCTCAAGAAAGGGCAAAGGAGTGATG
>CAYFXY010000102.1:3438-5590 GCA_964347205.1 uncultured archaeon | reverse complement strand
TTAAACAGTATGCCTCTATTATAACTTTCAATTGTGATGGAAACTTGTGAGGGATTTGGGCGTGAGACGTTGAACTCTTCGTTTTTGCGTGGATAGTTGCCGATTGTAAATCCGTCTAAGTAGAGATATCGCCATTGATGCTCCGCCAGAGACGTTTTATCGACTAGAATACCTATATAGGTTGCATTAGCTATTGAAGGTAAACCTACTTTCCCCATCTCCTTTATCGGTATTACTAGCCTCTTCCAACCACTCCATTCAACTTTAAGAAATAGTTGCAGAAAATTCTCCCAGTCTGGAGCCAGAATTACAATCTTCAACTGATTTCCAGAGTTGTCGCCGTAGACTGAAAGAGACAGAAAATCCACGTCCATTATACTTCTGGAGAGTTCATAGTAGAAATCCGCATGTTCGCCGCCTTCTGCACCGAATAAATATCCCGCTTTCAAGGAAGCAGTGCCTTCTATTTTTTTGTCACTTGACAATTCAAGACTTGCATTCGTACCTTTCCATCCAGTATCCACAACACTCGTGAACCAATTGGTCAAATTCTCACTATTATCAAGCGAGATGCTCGGAAATCTTTCGGGAGGTCCTGAAGGATTTTTTAAAACCCAGTCTATCAGTCTTGAAAGATATAATGAGACGTAGTAGTTTTTATGTGTGATTTCTTGTTCCAAAAGATTTAATCCAACCCAAACCGAACGCCCCATTCCGTATTCGGCTGTTACAACAACGGGGTTCCCATAGCTCCAAAGAATCGGGTTGCTCCACGGCGAGCGAACATATTCATTAAGTGATGCCCACATTGGAGAAGAAAAGGAAGTGAAATCGACCCAGTCATTTATTGGATCATTAAAATATGTAAAATTCCCATTCCTATACTCTGTGGTAAACATGTTGCTGACTGGAGAGGGTGCTGGAAGAAAGTCTTCAGGTCGGCCATTTTCAAGTATCAACCCCCCTCCTTCTTCAACAAATTCTTCTAAAATTGTCCACACCTTTGTGTAGTCGTGATAATAGTCATCTAGCAAGTTGATGTAAATCGCATCAAATTCTTGGAGCGTTTCCAGCGAGTAGTCATCCAAGTATTGACCACCTTTGATTGGAATTATAAACCGACTGTTGTAGTCCGATGGAGCTAGACTTCTGAAAAAACTTTCATAAGTTGTTTCATTACCCACGACAAAAATTGTCGTAGTGTTGGTTGAGGACATTATTGGTGTGGCAAAAAGGTATTCGAATTGGTAGTAATAGTCAATTTCTGAAACAATCTCATAATACTCGGGATACCTTAGGAACTTTTCACAAGAGGAAAAATCAGCTGATCCTGCTTCACCAACACTTACAGTTTTTGTACTTATGGTATCTACTATCCATTTAGCTCCGTACCAATCCAACCAAAACTGCGTCTCTTTGTTGTCTTCTCTTCGCCAAACTTTTTCATAGCTCAAATAAAACCAATCAGCGACATTTTCAGTCATTCCAGAAGCTTGCAAGCCACCTACCTGAGGCAGTTCATATTCGAAATTGAACCACGATTGAAACTGTCTCCACTCGGATGCAACCCTATAATTCGTTTCGAATTGATCGCTATTCACTAATTGCTTCTGCCTCTTTATCACATCTCCATGGTATCCATATCCTCCCTGGTCTGCCACGGCAGGCGAGACGTACTCATAGAAAACAAAGGGGATTGCCGAACACAAAACTATTAAAATGACAAGAAAACCCATCATCTTCCGTCTGTCAATTTTGATGATTACATTGATGTTTCTGACAATACAGCCTAGAAGTGAAGCCCCAAATATACAAAGGTAAATCGCTAGCCAGAACCCCCCCCTGTAGAAGACCATGAAACGCAAAGGAAACCCAGTGGTTACGTACACGAAAAGAAATAGTACTAGCAATCCCAACGCTTTGAAAATCCCAGATTTTTTGGAATCGAGAAAGAATTGATGTTTGGATTTTAAGAACAAAAATGTGATAATACTTGTCAACACCATCGGGATGACTAATGGATGGAAGATCATGGAGGTCACTTTCATGTCAGCGCTTTTGCTGTAGTTGTAGAATTTGATTTTCCCATCCATGTTTTTTATTTATATATTGAAGTATTATTATTTTTAAAGGAGGGGGGGCAGTGAATATA
>CAYFXY010000102.1:457-3428 GCA_964347205.1 uncultured archaeon | reverse complement strand
TTTGTCAAGAGTGTATAGTGAAGTTGGAGAGTAAGATTCCAGTCTTTCATGCTGCACAACTAACTGAGAAATAGAATAGAAAAACGGTAAGTACCAGTAAGATGAAATTAAGAAGACAGGTAAAAAAACCTTGAATATATGAACAAACTTCTGCTTCCATCTATTAATACACAATAACAAAAACAAAAGAGATGTAAGATAAGAAAAAAAGGCCGTCCATACATAGAAAGCTGAAAGGGAGAGAGAAAACACAATCAAGAGGTAGGAAATCAACGACTTTTTGGTCTTTCTTACATTTTCTATGTAGTTGATGCAACTGTATACGGACAGGAGGAAAAAAGGCGCTGAGATTATATTTGCGTATGACCCACCCATTGTCATTGTCTGTAGGAAGCTTGGAGACGAGAGAACTAGTATTGGTGCAACAGTAGAGAACACTCGATTGGAAGATAGTCTGAATACTACAAGGTACATCAGGATTTCGAAAGAAATGAGCGAAAAAGAAGCGACGATGAGTAAAGAATTCGCCTCATACCACCCTGAAATTTTGGCAATAACGGAAACAAGAAATAGAGGTTGATAAGAATAGGTATTGGTCCACAAGATACCACTATGCCATAATGGAAACCACCAAATGTTTGGCCAGTTTTGGAGAACAAATCGAATTCTTGTTAAATGGGTGTAGGCGTCAACTCCTTTCGGAAGATTGCTGAATGGTGGGAATCCTCCGAAAATTCCTATGGGTAATCCAAAAGCGAATGTAAATACAGATATTGCCAAAGCGGAAAACGCGTGAAGGATGTATTTGGAGTTTCTTTCAAAGAAAGCGCGCATTGGCATGATGACTAGAAATCGTAAGCAAACTTATAAATTATGCTCTTATCGATAAGAATCCATGTTTGGCTCCTGATCATCGCGGCATCAAATGGTGGAAACATCGATGAGGCAAAACAAAAACAAGGTTTTAGTCATAGGTTTTGATGGGGCCACCTTTGATCTATTAAACCCCTGGATTAAAGACGGACAATTGCCTACTTTTGCTCAATTGATTCAAAATGGTGTGCATACCAATTTAAAGTCAGTGCTTCCCATGCGAACAGCGCCTTCTTGGTCTAGCATAATAACAGGGAAAAATCCTGGAAAACACGGAATATTTGATTTTACTGCAAGGAAAAAGAATGAGTATGATTTCATGTTGTTGAATGCCAACTTCAGAATGAGTAAAGATATTTGGCAAATTATCAGTGAACATGGACTAAAGGTTGCTGTAGTTAATGTTCCATTTACATATCCTCCAAGAGAGGTCAATGGGTGCATCATATCTGGTTTCTTGACTCCTTCTTTTGCGGACAAATTTACATATCCTATATCTCTTGCACAAAAATTGTCTAAAGAAATAGGCGAATTAAACATTCACTTAAGCAAGGCTTACGTTGAGGGCAAGGAAACAGAATTTTTGCAAGAAATTAATATAATCACAGACAAAATTGCTGCAGCCACTTTCTATCTGATGAAGAAATTTAGATGGGATTTCTTTATGGTCGTTTTCTATGAAACAGATACTGTACAACATCGTTTTTGGAAATACCTGGATCCAGATCATCCTCGCTACGTTGATTCAAAGGCGAGAATCATACGACCATTGGTCCTAAAATTCTACAAGAAATTGGATGCATTGGTGGGACAGATGGTAAGCATGATCGACCAACACACCAGTGTAATAATTATATCAGATCATGGATTTGGTCCAAACTGCAAAAGGGTGTATCTTAACCGTTTATTAATCAGAATGGGTCTCATGAAAACCAGAAAGAATTGCAAGACATTTTTAAAGAGAATCCTTTTTGAACTAGGTTTCAATCCCAACCTATTGTACAAATACCTATCGAGAATCGGGTTTCCCAAACTTCAAAGTTTGATAGAAAAAGCTGACAGAGAAAAAGTTCCGTTTTCTCCACTCTTTCTCTCTTTGAAAGACGTTGATTGGCCGAACACGAAAGCATTTGCCCCACCTGGACAATGCGGAATCTTCATTAACTTAAAGGGCAGAGAACCATGTGGAGCGGTAGAACCTGGTACTGAATATGAAAAAATAAGAGAAGAAATAATAAGAAAATTGTGTAACCTGAAAGACCCGGTGACTGGAAATACAATTTTTGAGAAAATCTTGAAAAGGGAAGAAGTTTACAGCGGAGAGTTTGTTGAGAGTGCTCCTGATGTTGTTCTTTTGCCTCAGAGAACTTTTTCCATATTTCCACAAGCATGGTTTGGGTCAAAATCATGGATCGGTGAACCAGTTAACTTGTCTGGTATGCATAGTATGGACGGCATATTAATTGCGCATGGTTATCCGTTTAAAAAAGGCAAACCCATCGATCGCGCTTGTTTGTATGACATAGCGCCAACGATTTTACACTTACTCGGGATACCCATTCCACGCAACTTAGATGGTGAGGTTTTAACTCAAGCTATTGAAGAAGACTTTCTAGACAAGAACAAGATTGTCTATGAATCCCTTTGATACGACTGATGTGTGGGCTAGCTAATATGCACACAAGAAGACATGAGAAATTTAAAAGGCGAAGAAATCTTTTTGAATTAATTGATGCGTTCTGCTAAATGGTTTTATTCTCAACTTGTTGAAAGGCAGTTTTGATATTCTATGTTGAAGAGTAACAAAAACTTGAAAGTAATTAAACCAGTTCTCTAATAGTCGAAGTTCCTTCTATGTTTTGTACGGTGATTACGTGTACGTCTTTTTCTGTGAAGCTTATCTGGCTTGGTGTTATCGCCAAGTATTGGGCGTTCAAGTTGCTTACGGATGAGACTAGAAGGTTAGCGACGACCTCTCTGTTACGAGGATCCATATGTACGTCGTATTCGTCTACTGCCCTAAAAGGCGAGCGAACGTGTTGTTGTAGAGCCAGTAGCAATGTCATGGTAGCCGCGCTTCTTTCTCCTCCGCTCTGTG
>CAYFXY010000102.1:0-426 GCA_964347205.1 uncultured archaeon | reverse complement strand
CTGGCTTTGCTCCTTTGAAGCCGACGAGGATTTGGATGCCAGCCTCTTCGATGTCGTGTTCGTCGATTAGCTGAACTTCACCTAATGCTTGGGCATTTGATAAGATTGTTTGATATTGGAGGTTTACGTGTTCAAGTAGACTCTTAATGACTTTTCGCCAGGCTTCCATTCTTAATCTGACTTCTTCAAGAGCCTTCTCTCGGTTTTCGGCAACCAGCTGAGCCTTCTCTTTGAGTTGCAGGTAAAGTTTTGAGTAAGACTCGTACATTCTTTCTATGTCTTCGGAAACGTCGGCTAATGCGGCTATGTGTCCGTCGGTTAGTCGGATTTCGTCTAGGATTTCCTCTGTGGTCTTCATTGGCACTATTCTTGGACCCGTTTCTTCCGCTCTTCTTCTTGCGTTGTCTACTTCTGTTGTCATTGCTT
>CAYFXY010000101.1:3941-5712 GCA_964347205.1 uncultured archaeon | reverse complement strand
CTTGTTTACGAAAACTATTTTGGAATTCCTGAAAATGTCAATCAAACCAACAATATCTATTCGTGTACGAAGAGCGTTACTTCGTCACTCATTGGTATCGCAGAATCCCTTGGATTCTTAGACATCACCGATGATCTGGTTGACTTCTTCTCGGATTTAACTATCACTAATCTTGATTCCCGGAAGGAATCCATCACCGTCGAACACCTTCTTACCATGACATCTGGGCTGCCCTGGGATGAATGGACTTACCCTTATGGTAGCACACAAAATGATTGGAATCGAATGACCAGTAGTCCGAATTGGGTTCAGTTTGTGCTCGATCGACCCATGGATTATGCACCTGGTGAACAGTGGGTGTATAATACCGGTGGATCCCATCTCCTTTCAGCTATTTTAACTCGTGCTTCAAATACCTCGACCCTCACTTTTGCAGAAACTTATCTTTTTTCTCCTCTAGGCATAACTGAGTTTGCCTGGACTGGAGATCCACAGCACATCGCAAATGGTGGCTCTAGTCTCCACCTTCGTCCCCGTGATATGGCAAAATTTGGGTTTCTCTATCTCCATAACGGAACATGGGCTGAACAACAAATCCTACCAGCCTCTTGGGTCGCCACATCTTCTACTTCACATGTCACCATCGATAGTTTCACGGAATACGGGTATCAATGGTGGATTCATCCCACAATCAATGCTTACGCTGCCCATGGATACCAGAATCAACATATCTATGTTTTCCCAAACCAGGACATGGTTGTCGTCTTTACCGCACGGAGTACGAACCTAAACGTGATGCCTCTTCTTGAAGAATTCATCCTTCCCGCAACTCTTGTTACTCCAAACTTATACTATTTGATCATTGGATTAGCAATTGCTAGCCCACTCATTGTGCTCGTAATACTCTCGGTTTTGCTCTTCCGGCGAAACCGTGACAAATCTTAAATTGTAGCTTTTCACCCTAATTCTTTGTTCGTCAAATCACAAAATTATGTTAAGTGGGTAAAAAAAATGAGTGAAGATTCCTTGCTTAACCAAATCCTCTGTGATAAGTGTGGAAAACCTCGAGCAATAAAATCGGTTATTCGGAAAGAAAAACTCGGCTTCATGGAACGTACGGCAAGTGAAGCCTTAGAAAAACAACATCGAAAATTAGCAGAAACAGAAACTGACGAGTTTCAAGCCGAAATCCATCGCCAACTAGCTGCTGCACAAGCTAAAATGCGAAAGGAAGGGCTGATAGCCCTCAAACTTCGATGCCCTGATCACCCAGTTGAAGGAGACCATTCTTTTTTCTATGAAAATCTTCCAACCAGTGCTCCACTCATCAAACAGCAAATCTTACAGTGTTTAAAATGCGGTAATCCTGTAGAAATCAAGAGAACCAAAACTTCCGGCAGCTTCAAAGTTCTTGATATCCACTGCTCAGAACACGGATCAGGAACACGCAAAATCTCAACAACACTATATGAACCAATAATGGCGACTCATACTGAGACTTCAACCCAACCTCCCCCCGCAGCGCCAGTTCCCTCTCCACCAAAAAAGGTGACTCCAACACCGAAAAAACCTGAACACCTCCCTTCCGAGGAAGTTGAGATTAAATTCTGTTGGAATTGTGGTACCCACACAATCGATAAAACTTCTCAATACTGTCACAAATGTGGAGTCTCATTAAGACCCCCTTAACACTCCTATAATGGGTGAATGAAATGGCGAAAAAATCTATGAGTGATAATCAACGCAAAAAAGTTCTCAAACAAATTATCCA
>CAYFXY010000101.1:3656-3931 GCA_964347205.1 uncultured archaeon | reverse complement strand
AGGCAAGTCCGTTGCTGAGATAAAATCAAAATTCAGTGACCTACTTGCCAGTTGTAGTCCCCTAGAAATTGCCCAAATTGAAGAAGAATTAATTCGGGATGGCATGCCTGCTGAAGAAATTCGTGAATTATGCGATGTTCACCTCGCTGTTTTCAAAGATGCATTAGAATCAACGCATCTAGACCTTGAAGAGGGTCATCCATTATGGATTCTTATGGAAGAACACAAGCTTCTCTTAACAAATGCTATTGAACTACGAGATTTGGGAACAGGGT
>CAYFXY010000101.1:421-3618 GCA_964347205.1 uncultured archaeon | reverse complement strand
AAATCCAACTGGGATCAGCTGACAGAAATAATTAACCGGTTCCGTGAATCAGAAAATCATTACCTTCGAGAAGAAAATGTCTTATTTCCCTTTCTTGAGAAACATGGCATCACCCAACCTCCCGCAATTATGTGGGCTGAACATGATGAAATTCGTGTGATTAAAAAACGCCTTTATACCGTTGTTGATTCGCATAAAAAATTGGGTTATAAGAAATTCAGTTCTCAACTTTCTGAAACTGCCCTAGCTCTCGCCGAAAAGCTCGCAAGTCATTTCCAAAAAGAAAACACTATCCTCTTTCCTACGGGCCTAAAAGTAATAACTCAGGAAGAATGGCCACAAATTCGCCATGAATTCAATGAGCTTGGCTACAGCTTCTTCACACCCGAACCCTTTGAAGCCAAAAGCCTTGAAATCCCCCCCTCCCCTGAAGCTTTTTCGGATATCCCGATGGTTCAATTTGAAACTGGCACCCTAACTTCGGCTGCGCTACAAGGTATTTTCAATACCTTACCCGTGGACATCACCTTTGTTGGTAAGGATGACAAAGTCCAATTCTATAGTGAATCCGGTGGACGCATCTTCGTCCGAACTAAGGCTGTTCTCGGACGCACTGTTCAAGCCTGTCATCCGAAAAAAAGCCTTCATAAAGTGCAGGCAATTCTTGACGACTTCCGGACCGGAAAACGAAAGACTGCAGAATTCTGGATTAACCTCAAAGGACAGCTCATTTACATCCGCTACTTTGCAGTCCATGATAACCAAGGAAAATACTTAGGCTGTTTGGAAGTGACCCAAGACGTTACTAAAATCCAATCCTTAGAAGGTGAAAAACGGCTTCTCGATTAAACTTGGCATTTCTCCTTTTCGTTTTAAATTTGGCGCTACACTAACCATCATGAATTGGTTAATCAATGCGAAAGTGCGGATGCTGAGATTATTCGATTCTTTGATGGATTATTTTTCAAGAAGCCCTCGAAAGACATTGTGATGGTCTTCCTCATCTACTAAGATATTTTCGAAGAGTTTACGAGTCACAACGTCATCTTCAGCTGCAGCGACTTTGATAATTTCCTTATAAAGGGTAATAGCTCCCTCTTCAGCGGTTTTATCGAGTTGAAGCATTTCCTCTGGGGTTTTGCCGATAGTTATAGGGGCGGGTTTAGTCGTTGGATCACCCCCAAGATAGTCCAATCGTTCAGCAATCTCTTCTGCGTGCTTCATTTCCGTGATGGCAAATTCCTTCAGAATTCCTCCAACCGATTCAGCATTCATACCATAAATGCGTACATGCTGCCACATATACTGAATACTTACCTGCAATTCTCGGGAAATTGCATCATTCATTAAATCCATCAGTTTTTTGCTAGCCATTTTCCTGTCACCTTTTGAGTGTGAACTGCGTAGTGTATAATGTTCCTTCTCTAAAGAATTTCGCATCCACATCTCTCACCCAGAGGTAGTACTGGGGTATTTCTATCCTTTTGCGAATATAGCAAATACCAGAGAGGTGGAACCTTGCTCATTGAACTTACCATCGGAATACTCATTCTGATCATCGTCGGCCTAATTCTATACATCTATTATCAGAAACGAATGCTCGAATTACGTGTCGAAAAACGACTTCAAATCGAAACTGCTCGCATCCGCAAAGACGCCTTAACAAAGAGTCGGGCTGTTTTGAAAGGAAGGATTGGCGAACAAATGGCTCCCCTACTCGCCGCATTTCCCTTCGAACCTGCTGATGCCCGATTCATTGGCTCCCCCATCGACTACATCGTCTTCGATGGTTATCGCAACAACAATCCCACCGAGATTGTTTTATTAGATGTTAAAACTGGCAACGCTCAACTTAGCTCAATTGAACGAAAAATCCAACGGCTAGTAAATGCAAAACGAGTACGATGGATGACGATTAGAATCTAATCCCTTTAGAACCAACTTTATTTGATCAACAATTCCAATAGCAAAACACAATGAGTTTAAAAATCCTAAGAAGGAATTTACCAACTCTGAAATTCTGTAGATGGTTAGATATAAAATGAAAGTATCAATAGGTCCCGCGACACTCTTGTATCCTGCACCTGTTCTCATTGTCGGAACATATGACAGGGAAGAAAAACCCAATATCATGACAGCATCGTGGGGTGGCATTTGTTGTTCCAATCCACCGTGCGTTGCAGTCTCGCTGCGTGAAGCTACCTATACGCATGGCAACATCAAAGAACACAAAGCCTTCACAATCAATATTCCTGCAGAACACCAGGTTACCCACGCAGATTACATTGGATTCACTTCAGGTCGAAGGGAAAACAAATTCGACACCCTTGGACTCACACCCATTAGAAGCGCCCTCGTTCATGCTCCCCTCGTCAAAGAATTCCCCTTCTCCCATGAATGCCTAGTCCTTCATATTACTGAAATCGGAAGCCACACACAATTCATCGGCGAAATCCTCGACACCAAAGTCGACAAATCCATGACCGGAGAAAACAATAACCCTGACCCCCTCAAAATCAAACCCTTCTACTTTGACCCCGGCACCAGAGGCTACTACTCAACCGGCAAACGCCTCGAAGACGCCTTTAGCGCCGGAAAAGTACTCAAACAATAAATCCAATCAAAACTACTTGAACCTAATCAATCTCTTGTTTTAACTAACTTAGTGCACCAATTTCTTGCCTTATGTCAAGTAGGAAAGCAACCTGCTCAGCCCGATTACGCATCAGCGATACCCTGCGGTACAATAGTAAAGAGGGCTTCACCCTCGGGCAAGTACGGTGAGTCTATCAACGTCGCAATACGCCGCTCCGCCTTTGACTTACGCAAGTAGATTCGCGTTTGTGCAGCATGTGCTACGATGTGCCCGCCTGTCGGTCTATCGGTTAAGCTCTTAGTTGAATATACTATCAGTTATTTGAAAGTATAAACAAACAACTAAAATGTGCTCCGAAGAAAACGTCAGGCTGGGAGTGGACTTGGTTGCTGGTGACGACGGCGATGTTGTTGAGTTCGGCGACGCGGAGGAGGTCGTGGAGGTGTTTGTTGAGTTTTTGTTGGCGTTCGGCGAGCATGCCGCGGCCGAGGTATTCGGCGCGGAAGTGGCCGATGAGGCTGTCGACGATGAGGAGGCGGACTTTTTCGAATTGGGGGTTGTCTTGGATTTGTTGGACGAGGAGCATTTGGTGGTCGCTGTT
>CAYFXY010000101.1:0-411 GCA_964347205.1 uncultured archaeon | reverse complement strand
GGGCGGAGGATGATGTTTTGGGGGGGTTGGGTGGGGGGGACGTTTTTAGCTTGGGCCATGTTGATGATGCGTTCGGGGCGGAAGGTGCCTTCGGTGTCGATGTAGGCCGCTTTGGCATCACAACCGCCTTGATCTGGGGGGAGTTGGACGTTGACGCAGAGTTGGTGGCAGAGTTGGGTTTTGCCGGAGCGGAAGGCGCCGGCGAATTCGGTCATGCTGCCGGTTTCAATGCCGCCGCCGAGGAGGGCGTCGAGTTCGCGGCTGTTGGTGGTGATGCGTTCGATGGTTTGGCGTTTCTTCCAGAGCTGATCGGCGGTTTCTAAGCCGATGCTGGCAAGGCGTTGGGAGGATTCGATGATTTTTTGGGCGGTGTTGGCGCCGATGCCGGCGAGACTGGTCAATTCTTTGACG
>CAYFXY010000100.1:4797-5811 GCA_964347205.1 uncultured archaeon | reverse complement strand
CCACAACGACGACAGCGAATATGAGTTTTCTTGTTCTTCTTTCCGAAGGAGGGCGTACCCTTACCCATTGTTCATCACTTTTTCTTTTTCTCAGTTTTTTTTGCCGGGGGTTTGATTGAAGGCGACAGGAAGATGACATTATCACCACGAAGGATGACAGTCCCTAGTTCTTGTGGTGGTTGTTCCGTGAGATCTTCAGCATCATCAAGGATAAGATTGAGATGTTGATCATATCCACGAAGACGACCTCGCAGCTCTCTATCACCTTTCAATTTCACTAGGACCTGTGAGTTTAACGACCGACCAAGTAAATCCATAGGACGATTTTCTGACACAGCTCAAGCTCCTGCCAGCTAATTGCAGTTGGCATGCCAAAGAGCCCTTAAAAAACTTTGCTACCCAATTATAGAAAAGGTGAACTTTAATGCGAGTCAAGCACAGAACCCTCCTACGGGCAAAAGAATTAAGATTACTGCGAAAACGACTCGCTGGAACTCCAAGCCTAATTCATCGCGCCTTGCGAGCGCCATCATCAGGAAAAACATCCGTTGAGCGAGTAATCCTTGATGACAAATCCGAATTGTACCTCGTAGGAGGAGAATTCTGGTTAGCAAAACTCACTAATACAGTGTATCCCGGATTGCCAGCATTGTTATCTGGAAACGTAGAAATACCCAAAGTCGTTGTTGATATGGGCGCTGTTCCCCACATCTCAAACGGTGCAGACGTTATGGCACCAGGTATAACAGAACTAGAAAAGACCTTAGCCGTTGGGGATTTGACAGTGATAATTGATCAAAAGAACCGGGTACCCATAGCAGTTGGCCGAATGCTGCTAAATCCCACCGTGATCTTGGAAACGAAAAGAGGGCGCGCCATCGAAACGCTACATTACGTGGGAGACCAGCTATGGAAATTAGCTAAAGAGCTATCCGAATGATAAGGCGAAGGGTTTTTACAGTTCACATTTCAACGTTGGATTGTAGAAATATCGGAGGATGAGCAGTATGAGCC
>CAYFXY010000100.1:0-4787 GCA_964347205.1 uncultured archaeon | reverse complement strand
AACAAGATGATGCAACCCCCAGCACCAGTTTAGAATCCGCATCAATGTATGTACGGTTTATGGAACTTACTGGGCTAATGGATGTCACGCCCATTTCCGAAGAAGTGCGTAAAGGGAATCTCGTTGTCATGGATGTTTCTCCCCTTGTTCAACAGGGCACCGAATTACAATTGCAGTTGAAACGAGCTGTTGAACAGCTGCGCGCCATTTGTATAAGTGTTGATGGCGATATTGGACAATTAGGAAATCGATATATTATCCTTGCACCGAGCCGAGTCAAGATTTTCCGCGACGAGCAAAAAGACGAGATTGACGCGCCTCCGACTACACCATGAGTTGGCTATCTGCCATGAGAAAGGTTTGTATCCAGGTAGATCAACGCTTCGGAGAACAGTTACGAGTTCTTTTAGTTGAGCAGCAGCTCCTAGAACTGAATTTCCCAATAACAAAAGAAGAGAATACCCTAATTTTTCCCCTTCGACGAACCCCAACTAAGCGTGAACTTATGAAATTACAAGAAACAACAGGAAAGCTCAGATTAGTAGAAAAGGAGCTTGACGCTGTTCAACGAAAACCCTCAGATCTTACTGCAGCTCTTCAGGGAAAAGTTCCTGAAGATTTACTAGACACCCTTCCCCACTCACTTGATATAATTGGAGAGATTGCAATCGTTGAATTGAATGAAACACTAGTTCCTTATGAGATATTAATTGGCGAAGCTATCATGGTTGTGAACTCGAGGATCACTACAGTCTATGCAAAAGCGGGTAGCATTAAGGGAATGAGGCGACTTCGTTCTCTACGCTTAATTGCTGGAAAAGACCAAAGAACTACTGTGCACACAGAATTTGGAATAAAGCTTGCTATTGATGTAACTCAAACATATTTCAGTCCTCGTCTTAGTACAGAACATGATCGAGTGAGCCGACAAGTACAACCGAATGAAGTCATCGTGGACATGTTTACAGGAGTCGGTCCCTTTGCACTTCTTGCGGCCAAACGGCACCGTGTGCGGGTGTATGCAATTGATATCAACAAACAGGCAATTCAATGTTTACGGAAAAGCCTCGAACTTAATCGTTTGGTGGGAGAAGTCATACCGTTAGTTGGTGATGCACGCGTTATCATCCAAGATCAATTGAGACAAACCGCAGACCGTATCATAATGAACCTCCCCCACAATACCTTCGAGTATCTGGATGCCGGACTTCAAGCGCTTAAGCCGGAGGGGGGTGTCATCCATTATTATGGTGTGACAACGGAAACACTACCACCAGATATGCTACGCAGTAATGTACTTCATCGTCTAGCTGACCTTGGAAGAGAAGGAAAAATCTTAAAGTTTCGAATCGTTCGACCCGCTGCACCCCATGAGGATCATGTAGTGCTGGATATTCAAGTCTCTCCAAGAATAACAACGAGTGCAATGTGAAGAACAGCGGTTGGATTTTGAAGTGATTGAATCAGGTTTCGGTTCAAATCACGCGCGGCTTTATTACACCGGATGGAAATGGTTCGTCCATCAATATATTCACTAGTACGCCACACTAGCGAAGTAAGGGAGTCTAATGTTAGTAGTGGTGAGCCCCATCCCTGAATTTGTTCCGTAATATTGTCAACAGAAAGATAAGTTATAATTTGGCTAGTTGTTTGTCGAAGCGTGTCTCCTATAAGCTCGTTGACCTGATTTGCAGCATGAGAGGCGCAAATTCCTATTATACAGTCACCACGTGGGGTTAATTGGGATTCCATTGTCACTTCGAAAGTGGAAGGATGCGTGGCTAGAACTTTTGTGTGTCCTTTTGCGGTTAAGAGGAAATGGGGATGCTCAATGGATGCCATAGTGGGATATTTAGTTAGGCGAGTACAAATAGTTTGAAGAACACATAGTAAATGCTAGTAGGTGATAGTACGCCTGTTGATAGGTCCAAAAAAACGGCCTCAAGAAAGGAATCTACCCTACAACGATTAATAGCATCGGGTACGGTATCGAAGAAAGAAACGATACGCGCGTATCGAACAGTTCCTCGTGAACTATTTCTACCAGATCATCTCGTTGCTGATGCCTATGTAGACACGCCCTTACCAATTGGGGATGGACAAACAATTTCAGCGATTCATATGTGTCTAATTTACCTTGAATTACTGGACCTCAAGAAAGGACAAGCGGTGTTGGAAGTAGGCGGAGGATCCGGCTATCACGCAGCCCTTGCGGCAGAGATTGTATCACCTACGGGAAAGCCCCTCTCTGGTCACGTCTTCACCATAGAAAGAAAATCATCTCTGGTAGATTTTGCTAAAGCGAATCTCGAGCGGGCGGGCTATAACGATCGCGTAACTGTAATCCTGGGCGACGGAACGCGAGGATTACCTGATAAGGCACCTTTTGACCGAATTATGGTCGCTGCAGCAGCGCCCCACACTCCCCCACCACTGATTGAGCAACTTAAGCCCAAAGGGTTAATGCTGATTCCAGTGGGTCGACAACATTTTTGGCAGGAATTGATGCTGATTTCTAAGGATAAAGATGGGAAAGTTAAGGAAAGTCGACAAATGTCAGTGGCCTTCGTCCCCCTCATTGGTGAAGAAGGATGGGCGCCTTGACGGCTAAGATTCTGCTTTTCGAAGTTTGGCGATAAAATAGCCCGGCAAATCATGGCTATCAGGATAGATTCGTTGAACCTGCTGTCTTACGGTAGGTAAATTTGAAAGCCCTAAAGTTCCTTTGAAAGGTTGATGCGATTCAAGAATGAAATTCTGATCTTCTATCAGGTGTTCTATGTTCTGCTCATTTTCTTCTACCGTGAGCGTACATGTCGAATAGACAAGAACGCCTCCGGGTCGTAACGCTCCGATGGCTGAGTCCAATATCATTCGTTGATAAGCAGCAGTACTGTGAATTCGAGCCAAGGTTGTTTCATCATAAAGTTTGGGTCGCACACCCAAAGCAGTACAAGGCGGGTCTACTAAAACCCGATCCGCCAAGAGTTTGGAATGTAGGGAAACGAAATCGTTTGCCCGACCAACAAATGGCGTGATGCAGGTAATGCCTAAACGGCGTGATTCGGAAGTAAGCCGTTCTAGCCTACGTTTAGACCGATCCACTGCAAAAAGGCGACATTGGTTGTTGACTAATTGTGCTATATGGGTACTTTTTCCTCCGGGAGCGGCACAAAAATCGATAATGGTTTCACCAGGTTGTGGATTTAAGATTGGAGCGACTAGCATCGCAGAGAGAGATTGCGAATAGAATAGCCCGTCTTGATAGGCTTTCAAGTCGGCAATGCTTGGCAGATCATAGAAAGTGTCAGTAACTTTGACCACTAGCCCATGTTTTTGGGTATGAAGGTCAGCACTTTGGATTTGCGCAATACCGCTGCCAATTAGGTGACCCCGTGGATTCACGATAGTAATCATGTCACCTTTTTGAAACTTGTCCGTACGAATGATGCCAGGACGATAAAGGTGACTGCCCAAGAGGACGTTTTCGGTACTCGTTTTATCAGCAACGACAATTTTCTCATATTGTGGAACGGGACCAGCAGTATGTATCGGGATTGCAAGTGCATTTAGATATGAATCGGCGATTTTCGCTGACACACTTTCTTGTTCTAGTCGAGTCACAAGTTTGGCATTAGTAGTGCGTAAAGTGTTAGTTCGAAGATAGAAGAATTCACCAGGTTGACGAAGCGCAATGCCTAGATTGTGTGTCCGATCCGATCCAAAAAGCTTGATAAGATAGTGGGTAAGTTCATCACTAAATTGGGTACTATCGGGTGGTGCAGGGATTGGATCCATCACAGTTGTTCAGCTCGAACACGAAACTTTATGTGTTCACAAAAAAGGTTCCTTCCGCGATAAGTTTCACTTTTCCAGACACAAGGACATTCACTGGTTCTTTCTCCCAAACAACTTGGGCAACCAGCTGACTTGGTCGTCGAATTTCATAGCCTTGTTCAATAACGATTGGGGCTCCTCTTGCCTCTCGATTCAAAAGATTATAATGTTCGACATATGCACCGATTGGTCCAGCGGCACTCCCAGTCGCAGGGTCTTCAAGAACCCCAACATCCGGGGCAAACATCCGTACATGAACGTGTGAATCCTTGTTAACAGTTTCTGAACTCAAAAGAACAATCCTCGCAGATATTTGATCCGCAAGTGTTTGAAGTATCATTGGCCCATTGGGCTGGGCCTGTTGAATATCATCCAATGAGTGTAGCGGAACAATAAGGAATGGCGCTCCGGTTGCTACATATTGCATAGGACAATCCAATGAGATGGCTGATGCTGGTAGCCCAACGACAGACGCAATTGCTGAGTGGTTGGTTAGCTTGGTATGAAATTGTGGCTGGGGTTGAATCATTCGAATAACATCACGGGAGGGGTATTCAACCGGTATAACGCCGATTCCCAACTCCAAAAGAACCTGCGTCACTGAGTTATCTATCAGACCTTTATGTTTGAGAACATACGCACTACCAAGTGTGGGGTGTCCTGCGAAGGGGATTTCTTTTGCCGGAGTGAAAATGCGGATCCTTGCTGCGCAATCTTTGTCTGAATGTTCAATGAAGGTGGTCTCGGAGAAATTCATTTCTAATGCAATCCCTTGCATGATCTCAGTCGTGATTTGGGCATTGTCTTTGATGCTCCAAAACGTAGCAAGCTGATTACCACCAAAGGAATACCGATCATCTACGAATACACTAGTTTGTAGATAGGGAAGAGTTGTAATATGAAGCACCTCGCTGAAAACCTGATACCTGTTTGTCTTGAATAATGATGTG
>CAYFXY010000099.1:0-5993 GCA_964347205.1 uncultured archaeon | reverse complement strand
GGGATTTGAACCCAGAATCTACGGGTTTCACCAGGTCGCTCCAGAACATCGTCATTCCGGATATCCGGTCCGTGTGTCTGTCTGGTCGCTACTTCTGGAGCCCGTTGCCATACCTGGTTAGGCCATGACCCCTGTTAACAGACTGGCGTATGGTTGGCAAAAGGGGATTTAAACCTTTTTTCAAAACAGGACGCAATACCCACTTTGGGATTGGAGCGGATGAACGAAAGTATGAGGGGGCGACATTTCCACTAGTCGATAGTCAGCTCTCTACCACATTGCCCGCAAAACCGTTCACTTGTAGTAACAGGTCGGTTACACACTGGACACTCTGTATAGGAATGCAAACGAGGAGGTTTACCAGGTTCATAAGGTCCATATTGGCGTCCCATAAGGTCATGGTAAATCATGGTGGAGGTTGTTATTCCAAGCGGTGTGGTTAAACCGGTCACCACCGCACCAATGATGATGAAGGCGATGATTGAGAACATTAACAGTGAGGGAATAAAGAAGCCAAACAAAAGTAAACTACCGATTAATGCGGTGGGTATTCCGAGGACAATGGTGAAGATGGCTATGACAATAGTAATTCCAAAAGTCCGCCACCAGTTCCCACCCACAAGCCGCCAGCTTCGACTTATGCTTCCAATTGCACCTTCCTCACCTAGAATAACGGCGGGGATGACAACGGTAAGACGAACAGTCACATAGAGGAGGAGAATCATCATTAATACAATCCCCACAGCCAGAACGAGTATACCCAAATAACCCATCATAAAAAAGAGCCCAAAACTTATGGCAACTATTACAAACATCACCCCAATGCCAATGCCAGCAATAATAAGAGTAACAAGTATTTGGGCACCAATCAATGACCAAAACCGGTTCCGTGTATGATCATAACTTTCTCTCAGCACCGGTGAGAGTTTTGCGTGATAGTCAACAGTATGTCGAGTAACCATCCCGGCTAAGATTGCTTGGACAATGATGTTAAGAACTAAAACCACTATTAGAACAACAGTTAGTCCAATTGATAAGAAAGATGGAAAATACGAGATGATGAGCCAGAAAGGAATTTGCGCACCTAGGACACCAGCGATTTGAGCGACAAGAATATCACCTCCGGAGAGGAAAAATGCCAAATATGCAACCAATACGATCATGAGTTGAATTATGAAAAACAGCACCCAATACGATTTAAGATTCTTAATCCAGTACCGAAGTGAGGTTTCAAGCACAGTCCCAAAATTCAAGGGAACATAATCAGATTTTTCATGTTCACTAACCATTATTTTTCCCTCTGAGGAATGAATCCTCAAGCTCCTTTGAAGACTTTGTTCTAAAAAAGGCTTGCTTCAAACCTGCTAGATAATTAGGAACCCCTTGATGATGTTCCTGATAACATTATTTAAATACAAACGTGAGTGAGTGGGCGGTGGTAGTTAAGGATGATAGGCGATTGTTTTTGGCCATATCCATAACCTGTTCTCTTCTCAGTGTTCAGTGAGCTCTGCTACCGACTCAACTTTTAAGCGTCTAATCAATACACACCTAAGAGGTATCAAGCGTATAAACAAGAAGCGCCAATGCACCGTTGACCAATTAAATAATGGAGTTGTGACAGATATTGCCCACTGATGAAGATTTTGTAGTGACCCCATGGGAAGTAAAAGGCGATGTGAATTATGCCAAACTTGTTAAACAGTTTGGCACAGAACTCATCGATGACAAACTTCTCGCTCGTTTCGAAAAACATGCCGGGGAACTGCACTATCTACTCAAGCGCGGGATTTACTTTAGCCACCGAGACATGAAATCCATCTTTGATGAATACGAGAAGGGAAATCCCTTTTTCCTCTACAACGGTCGAGGCCCCAGTGGACACACGCATATCGGACACCTCACCCAGCTTATCTTTACAAAATGGATGCAGGACAAATTCAAGTGTCCCTACTATTTCCAACTCACTGACGACGAGAAATTCCTCTTCAAGTTTGACCTTGAACTTGACCAAACGCGCTATTACGCCAAGGAGAATGCCCTAGACCTCATTGCCACCGGCTTTGACCCAAAGAATACACACATCATCATCGATTCATATCATGCCCGAACCATCTATCCGCTAGCGATTCAAGTCGCAAAACGCATAACCTTCTCAACTGCAAAGGCAATCTTCGGTTTCACCAACTCCCATAACATTGGATCCATCTTTTTCACCAGCTTCCAGGCGGTTCCCGCATTCCTCCACTCTGTTCGCGTAGGCCACAACGTTCCGTGTGTCATTCCTCTAGCCATCGACCAAGACGCTCACTTTCGCGCTGCCCGAGATGTTCTTCCCAAACTCGGATATCTAAAACCAGGAATTTTACACTCAATGTTTCTCCGAGGACTCCAACAAGGAGGAAAAATGTCCGCATCTGATCCCAGCTCCGCACTCTTTACCGTAGATCCACCAATTATCATCAAGAAAAAACTACAAAACGCTTTTACGGGCGGTCGAGGAAATGCAGCTGAACAACGAAAACTAGGCGGACAACCGGAAATTTGTACGATTTTCGACAACTATCAGTTGGTGTTCATCCCTCAACAAGACAAACTAGATGCACTTGAGCAACGATGCCGCAGTGGGGATATGCTTTGCGGCGAATGTAAAAACATCTGTATAGACCTCGCCACAAAATTCCTAACAGCACACCAGAAACGACGAGAAAAAGCACGAAATAAAATCGAGGATTTTCTCCTCAAGGAAGACGAGATTGATATCCAGTAACACCTTTTTGGGTAAAGGAGGGTTAGTTGAATGGAATCTCATAAAATAATCAACAAAAAATTCTTGTTCCGAATACTCGGCTTTGCCGTGTTATTCGTCCTTACTGATCTGACCCTTACTTCAGCAGGTCCTTATCTTCTAATACAGGTAATATTAGATTTCATTATTGGAGTGGGCATTGGGATCGTTTTTGGGTTAATTTTCACAAATTTGAACTATTCGCGTTTAGGGCGTATCATTATCGCTTGGTTCGCGCTATTTATTATCCAATGGTTTAACAACATAATTGAAGGCTACTTATTTACCACAATGATTACAAATGCTCTACTTATTGCAGCTGTTGGGTTTGGGCTCCTTATCAGCTTTTTACACGCACTCTTTCTAGGATTCCTATTTCCCCCGAGCACGATAGAACGTTCGCTGCGAAGAAAACTAAATGACTATTTTGCCCAACGTCTCTGGTACCACTGGGTTTGGCGCTTTAGTCTAGCCTCTGTTCTCTATCTAGTTATCTATTATGGCATCGGTACTCTCATTAGTCCATTCGTTCTTCCCTTTTACTTAGAAATGGGTACAGAGCTCACAATTCCCCCCGTATGGGTAATCCTCCTGATAGAGCCAGCACGTGGATTCTTATATATACTAGCTTTATTGTCTGTTCTAGTGTCACTTAAACAAAACACCAGAATGTTGTACCTACTGATTGTTTTCGCGCTCTACCTACCAAGTGTAGCGATGTTTTTACCCAGTCCTGCCTTTCCACTTATGTTACGAATTATCCATGGACTCTTTGAAATCCCAGTGGATTCTATCTTGTTCGCTGCGGCTATTATCATCTTATTAAAACCGAACCCAGATAAGAGCTTATGAAAAACAAAAGATTGATGAGAGTACAATTCGGTGAAAAAGGATTCTACATTAAATAGAAAGAGATGAGGATAGGCAAATTTTACAAATTAGCCTGGCACCTTTGCTGAAGAATAACACATTACGTTAGAAAGAGAAAACGTCGAATTAGAAAAGGGTTTGAAATTACATCCTCAAGAATAATCTCAATAGTATTGATCGAAGAATTAAACAGCAGCTGAAAGCAAATTACATTAAGGTACGTAATTAGTGGAAGTTGAAGGTTCTTTGGGGGGTCTCTTTTGTGTGTTTTATTCCAGATACTTAATAGATAGAACTTGACACAAATTATTCCATGAAGGAAAAAGAGTCTGAATGCATGAGTTTCAGAATCTTAGAAGCAGATTTTGAAGATATTGAAAAGATCGCTGCACTCTATAAACAGGTTTTGGACGACTACCGAGACCGGTTACCAGAAGAACTTATTACTTCACGACAACCCTCTCCTATAGAAGTCAAAGACCGACTAAGCCGGTACATTCATTTTGTCGCTAAAATTGAAAATCAGATTATTGGTGTTGTGGGATGTTCTTTGATTCATGGTACATGTATGTTGAAGCATATGGTCGTTGACCAGAGATACCAACGACGAGGGGTTGGAACCGCTCTTACAAAGCAAGTGATTAAATTTGCACAAAAACACAATGCAACAAAGGTTTGGTTGGATACAGTTCCCAATCTTTCAGGCGCAATATCCCTCTATCAAAAACTAGGATTTCAAAAAGCTGGCACTCTTCGTCGGCATTTCTGGGGCGTTGATGTTGAGCTCTATGAGCTAATACTGACCAAAAACAACTATTGAAGAACTAGCCCAAACTGATTAATAAAGAAATGAATACAGACCTGGTCAATATCCATTTAGAAATCAGTAAACCCAAAAAATATTTGACTATGAAATGGACGAAGTCATCGAGTTCTTTGCAACTCCTATGGTGTAACATTTGCCAAGCAACACAATCAAAACTGTACCTGCTCTTGCCTCCCATCTTGATGACGTCCGAGTAATTACAGGTGAAGAAGCAATTTGTGAAAGCTGCGGTGATTATCTCACTGATGAAGCACGATTTGGGGAGGGATATGCTGAACGCATATTCTATGCAAAATCGGAGGCGGATATTATCGCAGTCCTGAGATGGGCAAACGATACTAACACCCCTGTAACGATTTCTGCAGGACGAACTGGATTAACCGGTGGTGCTGTTCCTCAAGGTGGAGTGCTACTGACTTTAGAACAAATGGACAACTTACTTAGTCTCGGATTTGATGAATATCAACACCGTTGGTTTATTCGTGCTGAACCAGGTGTAACTTTGCAGGCCCTCAATTCAGCTGTGCTAAAACGCCAGCTCAATACTCTGAAAGGAAAGGGCAGTATTGAGGAACAAACCACACTTGAGAAATTTCTTTCTGAATCTAGCTCCTATTTTTTTCCACCTGACCCTACGGAAATGACTGCACATCTCGGTGGAGCAATTGCCGCTAATGCCTCTGGGGCCAGATCCTTTCGCTATAAGGCGATTCGCCAATGGGTGAAATGGATGCGTGTGGTATTAGCCAACGGAGAAGTTCTCGAAATTCCCCGAGGAAAATATTTTGCGAAAAATGGTACTTTCAGCATTACGCTAGCTGATGGAACTAATCGCAAAATCAAACTCCCGGAATACAAAATGCCTTCGACTAAAAACGCAGCGGGATTATTTGCTCACCCAGGTATGGATCTCATCGATCTCTTCATTGGATCTGAAGGCATCCTTGGGGTAATCACAGAGGCTGAAGTCTGGTTAGAAGTCTACCCTGAACGGAGTCTGACGATTTTTGCATTCTTCCCATCTGAGAGAACAGCCATTAATTTCGTAAAAGAAGTGCGGAAAAAAGCTAGTTTAGTGAAACCAACGCTGGTTGAATACTTTGATTCTAATGCGGTGCAAATGCTTCGTAATGCACGGGCTAAGGGACCAGCGGGTATCTCGGTTCCTCCACAAGTTGATAAGTGTCAAGCGATTATTTTCTTTGAGATCCCTTTCGCTGAAGCTGAAATGGAACCCACGCTAACAGCTGTTCAAAAACTTCTTGCAAAGCATGAGATTGGAATGGATGACACCTGGGCGGGTGTCGATCCCGTACCGGCGGCGACCGCGTATCCGAAGGCCAAGGCGGCGGCCTTGAAAGCTCTCGAGCTCGACGATCAGCTGGCGGAGGCTTACGCCTCACTGGCGCTCAGCGAGTGGCGGCACGAATGGGACTGGCGGGCAGCCGAGCAGAACTTCCGGCGCGCCCTCGAGCTGGGGCAGAGCAATGCCCTCGTTCGCCAGTGGTA
>CAYFXY010000098.1:2988-6356 GCA_964347205.1 uncultured archaeon | reverse complement strand
TCTTGAACGCGAAGGAATAGATATCGAAGAAATTCCTGAGGGGCAAATTGTACTCTTATTTGATCGTCTTGCAGATAATCGGTTTGCAAAAGAAGCAATCGAAGAGATTTTAATTTGGCTTTCAAAAAATCCTAATGCATCAGTTGATGATGCTGTTCAGGATCTGGGATTGGGTGCAATTTCTCAAGCACAGCTCAAAATGATTGTGGATAAGATTGTGAAAGCAAACAGGAAACTGATTTCAGAACGCGGTGAACGAGCATTGGGTCCGTTGATGGGCATGGTGATGCAAGAGGTTAGAGGTCGTGTTGATGGTAGATTGGTTAATCAGATTCTTCGTGAGGCTATACGGAATCAACGCGGTTCATAAGAGCGATCAGAAACTTAGCTTAATAAGCACCGATGAGGACGTCAAATTGCTGCAGTTATAAGCCCTGCAAGTACCATTCGAAATCCACCTGTGAGCACATTTGCTTTAGCAAGTCGACCCATCCACATGCCTAAGAAGAAGAGAAAAAGCATTGTAACGCAGGCAGAGATGACGCTGGCAGTGATAAAGTCACCTAGAAACAAAATCAAAGGTATCAGTGGAAAAATCGCTGCAGGGAGTGGTGCAATTCCATGGATGAAGGAAGCCCATGTTGTAGCAAATTTAACGGCTGAGTCAACCATACAGCTATCCATAGTGCGCTGCATTTGTTGTTCGAGATGTTGTATCTCGCGTTTTCGTTCTACACGCTCAGCTTCATATGCACCCCAACCGCTTGAAATTGCTAAACCTACTGCTGCACTTAGACCAGCTCTCACGATGATATTCACTTCGAATGGATCAACAAGAACTCCAAATAATAAAACACCCACAAGTGCCGCAAGAACAATAAAAACAATTGTGAGAGCACTATCAAAGGCTCCGATTACAATATATCGACGCGTTAAGGACCCAAGTTCGGTCACGCGCCAATACAATTTCCAACATTCAATTCGTCCCATGGTTTCAACCATAAAAGTCAACCTAACCGTTTGTTCATTCAAAAATCACAGAAAAATGAATAGCATACACATAGTTGTCTTTGCGAAAAAAGGTCACGCTGAACACAATTAACCACTGAATCTGAATCGTCAAACATAAGATTGAAGAAGATTTGGGATTTCACTGAGTAGATAACGATTTTGTTGGGCAGTATCACGATCACGTATTGTAGCTGTTTGATCCTCAAGAGATTGCGGATCAACTGTCACAGCCTTTGGTATGCCAATTTCATCGGCTCGTGCATAACGACGACCGATCCGACCACGATCGTCATATAAGACTGCAATCCCTTGTTGTTTACAGATATTGTATAACCTAATTGCCCTTTCCTCGAGTTCAGGTCGATTTAACAGAGGGAGGATTACACTTTGATAGGGCGAAAGTTTGAGTGGAAATTGGAACCAGCTCCATCCACGACTACTATCTTTTGGACGATAGGTATGCTCTAAAACTGCATAAATTACTCTGTCAATTCCGAAAGAGGGTTCAACGACATGAGGAATAACTTTTTCACCTTCAACTTCAAGACTCAAATCCTTTTTACTAGCGCTTATGTGAGACTTGAGATCATGATCTCTACGATATGCATTACCAACTACTTCTTTCCACCCAAAGCTCAGCTTAATTTCTAAGTCGAAGTTACCTCCGCTGTAATGGGGAGTTTCTTCTGGACGCATATGACGAAACCGCATTGCAGTTTCAGGAATTCCTAATTCTTTAAAGAAACCAATTTCATCCCCGAGTATGCAGGCCATCCATTGATTTGGAACGTATTTCTTTTTGAAGGCGTCTTGAACCGTCAGTTGAATCGATTTGTAGTCTGCACTTGCTTTCTTAGTTACTGATTCTTGAGCTTGTTGAGTCACCAGATTAATCGTGACCTGAGAAAGTTCTTCATACAATGGACACATATTCAAATGCTTAGGATTAACGAAGTACTCAATTTCCATTTGTCCAAATTCGCGAACCCGAACAATACTTTGACGTGGAGAGATCTCATTCCGATAGGAACGACCGATTTGAGCAATGCCAAAAGGAAGTTTTGCACGCATTGCTGTTTGCACTCGTTTAAATCCGAGAAAAATATTTTGAGCCGTTTCAGGACGGAGAAACGCCTGCCGGCGTTCACCACCGACGCTAGTTCCAAACATAAGACCAAAACTTTTCACATTACTCAAAGGCGTACCACATATTGGGCAGTTTAATTTCTTGTCCCGTAAAATCGCTTCAAGTTCTTTGTTTGTTTTCCCCTCGGCTGGGATTTTGATATGCTCTTCAATATACTGATCTATTCGAGTTACATGTCCTTTCTCACATTCCGATGATGGATCAGTGAAATGATCTAAATGTCCAGAAGCTTTAAAGACTGGGCTAGGAAGGAGCGTATTTCCACTTACCTCAAACACAATATCCCGATTAGCTACAAAGCGTGTACGCCATAGATTGATTAGGTTATTTCGGATTCGGGTTCCGATAGGTCCAAAATCATAGAAGCCAGCAATCCCACCGTAAATCTCTGCGCTGGGATAGAGAATACCGCGCCTTAAGGACACGGTCATAACTTCGTCGAGTAGCGATTTAGCCATAGAAGACCCACGAATACATTAGGAATTATGCTCAGTATTAAAGGCTGTTGAAGTAATTTCTGGCTTTATGCCTTTCTGAAAATGAGCTGATGGCATGGATGGATGTCGAAACATTTTAAGCAATATATGTGAGTGGTTAAATACTGCTCAGAGCAGCGAAGTTATTACGCTTCCTTATTATGTGGGAAAGGTGTAATTCTGAAATGTCACAGGACGAATTTGGTCAAATGTATTGGAATGGTGTGCGCGACGCAATACGCATGGTCCAAACATTCCTCTTCTGGAAAGAAAAGAACCCCAATGAGGATCGCACTCTTGAGACCTTTGTAAGCGAAGCCCTTGAAGCGGTTCGCCAAAAAAGTGCTCCGCAACTAAAACAAATCCTGGGTGTAACCTTTGGTGAAGACGACAAAGCCGTGGCAGAAATGCTACCTGGCCTTCAAGATATCGAACCCGAAAAAGCTCCCATAGTGGAACCTGTTCTGGAATCGGTACCAGAACCCGAACCTATCCCAGAACCTATTCCCGAGCCAGAGCCAGAAGCTATGCCACCACCCATCCCTCCTGTTCCCGAACCCGAAGTAGCACCAGAACCTGAACCCGTACCAGAACCCCTCGAAGCCCCACCGGCGCCTGAAGTTTTCCTTGCAGAAGAAACTCCTGCAAAAGAACCCGAACCAACCCTCGACTTTGAAATAGAACCAGAAGCAACACCCACACCGGAACCATCCTTCGAACCAGCACCAGAGTTT
>CAYFXY010000098.1:0-2978 GCA_964347205.1 uncultured archaeon | reverse complement strand
GACCCCGTTCAAGAACCTGAAACTGAACCTGCGATAATTCCTGAACCCGAACCAGAAGCAACCACCGAACCAGCACCTGAAACTGAACCAGCAACCACTGAAGAATCCAAAGAGGAAGAAGAGGAAGAACCCAAGAGACGTACCTTCTTCTTCTAACCCCAAATTTTTCTTTCCAGCGTCGTTCCCCAAGCAAAAGGATATTAGGTTGATTGGAATAACCGAGCAAGGTGTTTTGTGGCCTGCTCTACTAACAAAATCATGGCGCCTAAATGCTGTTTTTTAAAAATGGCTACTAACACCATATCATCATTTACACCGCGTAAGATTAAACTCCCCGCTTCTGTATCCAAAATCACCCGAGCGGGAGTTAATGTAAAGAGTTTGTCTGACAAGTCCACTGACACATTGAGCAGAGTGGCAAGGCTTGCCGAAAGTAACGTTTCATCTACATGTGCCCGTATTCGCGCAGTTACTGGAAGCCCTGTTTTCATTAATAGAACAATCGCTACAATACCTCCGGCACGTTCGTCAAAGTCTTCTAAAATTTTATCAATATCAGCCATTAATTGATCAGCTTCTTCCATCATAAAAAACCCCCAAATTAAGCGTACCACTAAAACCTAGAACTGACTGTGTTTAAGAGTTTGGGCAATATCCAAACACTATTCACCTAAGGAAAGAAAAAGATCTTGAACCTATTAACGGGATTTTAGCAGGTCTAAAACAGTATCAATTATAAAATTGTAGCAATTTCTTTTTCAATCTCGTGCCGAGGCCATAAACCCACATGCGTCTTGACCGGTTCTCCGTTCTTGAAAAGTATCAAAGTTGGAATCGCACGTACCTGATATGTTTGTGAAGTCAACGGAGCTTGATCTGCATCAATTTTTGCAATTCGAACGCGATTCTGATCCAAGTCATTCTCTAGACTTTCTAAAATCGGTGCCTGCATCTTACAAGGTCCGCACCAAACGGTATAGATATCGAGGAGTACGACTTCGTGTTCTTTTAAAAACGCATCAATTGTGGCATCTGTTAGTTCTTCGACCATTTAGTCTGCCTCCATGATATCGCTTCCATTATTATTATCATTACAAAAGCCTTATGCAATATCCGATTCTTGCGATAGGCAATTTTTGCAGGTTGTTAATTTTTTTCAATTAAGAAAGGGATTTGGTTCTTAATGGCTCAGGGGCTAGAATATATCACACAAGATGAGAGATTGTAGATTTAGGGAATTCTAATTTCAAGAGGTTTAGTATTTGAGTGAAAAAATTTCGAAAAGTTCACGAATCAAATATTGGATGGTACATGAATAAATGCGTCTAATAAGACAGACTAAGCATTTTCTAGGAGGGTTGTGAGGCTAAGCCCCTTACCGATATCGCCCAAATAGCTGATGAAACTGATGAACAGCTGATCGAGACCAAGACCACGGTTAGCTTGAGTAGGGAAAACGGGTGCATGGATATTTAGAAGTGTTTGGATTTGTCTGGGACGGATGGCACCAGGTTTGTCTTGTTTATTGGCAGCAACGACGACTGGTGGAGGATTAGGACCAAAGATTTCGCGTAGGTACCGTTCTCCTTGAATGATGGTATGTGGGTTAGCACTATCAATAACCAAAATGACCCCATCAGAACCCGTGGAGAGCGCTTTTCGAACCAAGCCAAATTGTCGCATGCCCGGGCTCCCAAATAGGTGGGCTTTGAAGTTGCGGTATTCGAGGGTACCGAAATCAAGACATACAGTACAACCGTTGACGTCAGTCGAAATCATTTGATTTGTGACACTTCTGATAAGTGTGGTTTTCCCAACACCCTGAGGTCCAATAACGAGGATTTTTAGATGCCGCATTATGCCACCCTCGATGGTTAAGCCGTTGGTTGGGAGGTCTTAAGCCTTAAGGTTTATGCTTTCCATTAAGATACCTTCATTCTAAAGCAGCCTAGGAAGGTCGGGTCGCTAGAAATCCGCGCGGAAGCCGTATTTAATGAGGGCTGAGGAGGGATGTTGGGGGCGGAAAAATACTAAGTAGATTTTGCGAGGAGGAGGGGAAGAGGTAAATAATGGGAAAGGAGGGAGTTCCGGGTGTCCCAACATCCTATCTCCGCGAATTTGGCTATTCGAGGTTTTTGTCGGCTCTTTACTCTTAAGCGTTGTGGCTTATTGCAATAGTGCTACGGATGTGATTTTCTCCAATGAGAAGTTATTCAAAGGGGCTAGATTGTATTCTGTCTATTCTTCGACATAAACCACGGTAACGTACTCGATTATTGCAAAGCGAGTTTTGCTTCGGGAAATAAGTTTCAAGTCTCCGCGGAGAGCATTGAGATGGAGAAATCGTTTCAGATAGGTGCGTAGCTGTGTTTTGGACGGATGGTGGGGGGTGTCGCTGCGAATGTAAACTTCATTTTCAGCCAAAGAGACCGTGACATTTTTTGAGAGTTTTTCACTAAGAAAATTAACTAACGCATCACCGAGTTCGCCTCCGTGACTGAGCATATCGTTGATTTCGATGGTAATAAAGGTCTTTTCGGATTCGGCTTTATGTTGCGCTGTTGACATTCTGAGAGGATCCCTCCAGAATTGAAAGTAGTGTGGTTACGAAAAGCATGCCCCTTATAAAAGCTACTCTTCGTCACGCCAAGTCAGAACCAAAGTCGGAGAGTGCATTGATGGGATGTTGTGAAGGATGATCTTCGGGTGGAGCTTGTTTTTCACGTCGCCGAATGATTCGTTGTGCAAGCAAAAACCCCGTTAGGGCACGGATCGGATTGCGGCTTTCGCGCATTTCTAAACTTTGGGTGGACCAATCGACAACCGCAGGCAAACTAAGAAGAAAAGCACCAAAGAAGGTAAGAGGAGTAACTGCAATAGAGAAGATGAAAAGATGGATATACAGAGCAAGGAGAATACCGACCAGAAGGGCGGAGCATCGTGCACAAATATGGAGGGTGTGTCCCCGAAATGTGATA
>CAYFXY010000097.1:3063-6532 GCA_964347205.1 uncultured archaeon | reverse complement strand
AGGCGACATCGAAAATCGCTATACAACGAACAAAGCTAAGCTTCCAGAAAGTGTGATAGAAGACATGCGAGAAGCATACAGAAGAAGTCAAGAATACCTGCAAACGACCAAGTTTGAGGAAACAAGTAGCGAAGAAAAGCTTAGACAAGCCTTTAGGAAACAACTGCTCTTGGTGGCAGGCTTCAGCCAAGACGAAGTGGAAAAAACGGACTTGTTCTCAATTAGCGACGAAGAACTTCAAACAATAATAAGGAAGAGACTTCTGGGAGAAAAAACAAATGATTGTACAACACAGAAAGCTGTGACCATAGATGATGTTGAGAGCTACTTAGAACAAGGATGGGAGTTTGTCGCAAATCTTCCAAACGGCAAAGTAATCATCAAGCTTTCTGAAACATAAAGCATATACAACACGTGTACCGTACGTGAATATCACACCATACGCGCTTGAAGCAAAAGATTTATGTGCTGTAGCCACTACAGCAAATATAGGTGATATAATGAATGAAGAAAATGCAAAGAATATTGACAAGAGAGCAAGGGAAACAATGAATAAATTTGAATTGTCACGAAAATCACCCAAGGTGAAAACGATCGTAGTGCATCCAGAGCTTTACCAGGAGCTAGTCTTAGAAAAAGGTATGTTAACCATGAAGTGGGCTGACCTAAATCAGCGACCTGAGGGCGCAGCCTCAACCCCAACATTCGCTGATGTCATCGTGGAAAACATTAACCGAGCAAATGGTTTCGCCGAGTTAATGAGTCGAATAATTCGCCTGCATCCTGAGGTTAAATCCATCATCGAGGCGGTTTCCAAACAGGATCCTAAACACTATAAACTTGTTGAAGGAATACTAAGCACCATTGGAAAGGATGAATCTGTTAAACGCATAAGAAAACGTGGTTCAATTTCACACCGCAAGAGATCTTCAAGGAAAGGTCTTAGAATAAGCAAGAAAACACGAAAACAAATGGCAATACTTAAGGATTGACCAGGACATTACGCAAAAACTTTCCAGCATACCCGGCCGAGAAAAGAGATTTTTGGTTTCGTATTTTACTTTTTGGCTTCCATTAGCCTTCTTGCTTCCTTCACTGCTTCAAACACATCCACACCATAGCCATCCGCACCGACTTCTTTCGCCCATTCTTGGCTTGTGGGAGCCCCGCCAACCAAAACTTTATATTTATCTCTAAGTCCAATCTCATTTAACACTTTTGTTATTTCTCCTTGAAATGGCATCGTTGTCGAAAGCAATGCAGATGCGGCGATTATGTCTGCGTTTACTTCCTTAGCTTTCTCAATAAATTTCATCGTAGGAACGTCTGTTCCGATGTCATAGACCTCAAAACCAGAAGCTTCAAGTGAGGTGGCCACTATATTTTTGCCAATATCATGAATATCGCCCTTCACCGTTCCTATAACGACTTTTCCAAGCATCACCTCTGAGAGTTTTTTTTCGGTAATCTTAGGTTTTAATACTTCCATAGCAGCTTTCATAGCTTCAGCAGCTAGCATCACCTGGGTTACAAAAACCTCTGATTTGGCAAACCTTTCTCCTATAACCCCCATACCCTTCATTAACCCTTTCTTGATTGAGACCATCGGGTCCATCTTCAATGTCAATGAGGTCCCAGCCGTTTTTCTAGCCAGTTCATCATCTCCTTCGACCACAGCATTCCTTAATTTTTCTAAAACTTCCGTTTCAGATACCATAACGGAGCCTCCTCACGCGCACATGCGTGCGCATACTCTAATGTTTTTTGTCTTCTAACATAAATCATTTGTTGCCCAAGCGCGCACACGGTATCATGTTTCTACAGCATTTCTTCACGTGGATAAAATACATAAGTTTCCTTTACTGAAGATTGTTAAAATAACAAAGGAGGCGAGAAGTAAAAATGGCAGATACTTTGGTTGAACACGCCACAATTATCACAATGAATAAGAATCGAGAAATCATCGAGGATGGCGCTGTCGCAATTGAGGGAGAGGATATCCTTGCCGTTGGAAAAACGGATGCTATAAAAAAGAAATATAAATTTGAAAGAATAATCGATGCTAAGAAGAACCCTGTATTGCCGGGTTTTGTTAATACTCATACTCATCTTTTTCAAACATTATATAAGAGTTTATTGGACGATTTAGCGCTTCTAGATTGGTTGCCGAATATCTACAAGTTATCGGCGAATATTCGTATGGAGGATTGCTACTACGCGGCGCTTATCGGATGTATAGAATTAATCAAGACAGGATGCACCTGCATCTTAGACGAAAACTATCCCTATGCGAGAGAGACCACTGATGGCGTTCTTAAAGCCTTTGACGAAGTAGGGATACGGGGAACCGTAGCACGGGGACACTTTGACAGAGACCTCTGGAAATTGGGTACACCCTTCATAGAAGAGACCGATAAGCAAGTAAAGGACACAACTAGCCTGATAAAAAAGTGGGAAGGAAACGAAAGGGTAAGGGTTTGGTTTTCACCCAACTGGGCGCCCTACTGCTCAGACGAGCTAATAGCTAAGGTGTGTGACATGGCAGAAAAATATCATGTAGGTGTATCAATGCACCTTCACGAAGTTAAGAGTGAGGTTCAGCGCTGGAAGGGTATAACAGGGTATTCTCCTATTCAATACTATTACAATAAAGGAATAAACATTCTAAACTCCAATCTCATAGCAATACACTGTGTATGGGTCGATAATAAAGATATTGAGATTTTGAAGGAGACAGGAGCCAATGTGAGCCATAACCCTGTAAGTAATATGTACTTGGGCTCAGGTGTTTCACCAGTACCGGAGATGATTGCAGCAGGAATTCCCGTAGGCCTGGGTACCGATGGGGCTGCCAGCAATAATTGTCAAGATATGATTGAAGTAATAAAGACAACCGCGTTGTTACACAAAGTTGTTTCACTTAATCCGACAGCTATCACTGCCGAAAAGGTGTTAGAGATGGCAACTATAGATGGAGCCGAAGCCTTAGGTCTTGAGGACGAAATCGGCTCAATTGAGCCAGATAAAAAGGCGGACCTCGTTCTTTTCGACCTGAGGCACGCGAATACGACGCCTATAAACAGGCCCCACTCCCAGATAGTATACTGCTCTAAAAGCCATAATGTTGATACGGTGATCATCGACGGGAAGATAGTTTTGGAAAACAAGATTACGACCATAAACGAAGAAAAAATAGTTGAAAGGGTCCAAAAAGTGGCGGATGATCTTATTCGAAGAAGCGGTGTTGAGGAGTTAAGAAGGGGATGGGCTTGCTAGCGGGCGCATTTTGTGAGGATCTGCTCATGGAAGATAAGGTTAGACCTCTGTGAATTGGCAAAAAGACAAAACCGGTGGGAAATTCTTAAGTAGAAACAAGAAATTTGGAGTATTTGGAAGAAAAAGTGGCGTGTGACGAATA
Source organism: uncultured archaeon (assembly GCA_964347205.1). Lineage (GTDB taxonomy): Archaea > Asgardarchaeota > Hermodarchaeia > Hermodarchaeales > Hermodarchaeaceae > Hermodarchaeum. The sequence goes on along the minus strand of CAYFXY010000097.1, from coordinate 3,114 downwards.
AACTTGAGGTTCTAAAGGAAAAGAAGAAAGCGAATACAATGTGCGCGCGGA
>CAYFXY010000097.1:0-3053 GCA_964347205.1 uncultured archaeon | reverse complement strand
CCCCAGAAGCGGTGCGGTCAGAGGAGAAACTGTTAGAAAAATAATGGTGTGACTGGATGTTAAAAGGCCATTACTGTAGAAACCCCACCCGAATCTTGGACGATTCTGAGATTGAACGGATACATACAGGGAGCCTACAGGTGCTGAGGGACACCGGAGCCGTCTTTCTTCATGAAGAAGCTCTGAATCTTCTTGAAGCAGGAGGCTGTAAGGTAAACCATGAAAATAAGCTCGCGAAATTCCCTGAGTGGTTGGTGGAAGAGTGTATTAGGAAATGCCCTAGCAGTTTCACACTTAAAGCGAGGAACCCAAAGTACGACATACGAATCGGCGGATCTGAAATACATTTTGCCAATTTCCCGGGCTTAACTGTGACCGACCCTGTGACGGAGGAAAGGAGACCGCCTTTTCTAACAGACTTTGCAGATATGGTTAGACTTTGTGACGCACTGGAAGAAGTACATTATGTGTGGCAGCCATTTGCATATATAGACGACGTGCCGCCTCAGGTTATGGCAGAGTGGATAACAGCGACAAACATCAGAAACACTGAAAAACTAATCGGGGCACCCAGCCTTCCTGGCAGCCAAAAGTGGATTGTGAAAATGACCCAGGCTGCTGGTCAGGATCTATTTACTGGGCCCTGTGTTGTCTCTCCTTTAACCTTCGTAAAGGATGAAGTCGAATCATTAATGACATATGCTAGAGCAAGGTATCCCGTGCTAATCCTCAGTGGTCCTTCAATTGGCGCGAGTGGTCCTGCCACCTTAGCCGGATCCTTGATGTTGCAAAACGCTGAGATATTGGCTGGTTTGGTTTTAACGCAACTTGTCAACCCGGGAATCGGGACGATGTATTGCGGGTATACAACACCTATGGATATGAGATATGGCACAATGGCAAGCGGCGCCGTAGAAGTGGGCATTTTGGCGGTGGGAACGGCTCAGCTTGCCCGCAAATACAGGATTCCTAGCGGGGTGTTTTTCCCTATGACGGACTCAAAAGTTCCAGATGCCCAAGCGGCTTACGAGAAGCATCTGCAAACTCTGTTGTGCGCCTTGGCAGGAATCAACTTCATTATGCCTATTGGTGGGCTCGAAAACGAATCCAGCAACTCCGCGGTCCAGATCGTCATAGACCATGAAGTCTGCTGCATGGTGGCACGAGTTCTCGAAGGGATTAAAGTTACCGATGAAACATTGGCCATAGATCTGATCAATGAAGTCGGTTCAACCCCGGGTCACTACATGGCAAAGAAGCATACGCTGGAATGGTGGGAGAAAGAATATCACATTCCAACCATTAGCAGCAAGGAACCCTACCGTAAATGGGTTAAAGAAGGGGCAAAAAATGTTTTGACGAGGGCTCGGGAAAGGGCGGAGGAGATTTTGAAAACGCACCAGCCAACGCCACTACCAAAAGACGTAGACGAAGAGATAGATAGAATCCTAAAAGAAGCAGAAAAAGAAAAGAGAGGCTAGTTCATGCATGCATGCAACAAACAAGCGAAACAATGTTATATCAATGTTAAGCGGGTTTACGAGAGATATCTCCAGTTTGGTCGAGGTTACCTCACCCTGACCACTTTTTATCGACGTCGAATACTTTTTAGACATGTTCAACAAGAATCTTTTCCGATGGCAACATCTTCAAGCACAAATTGGTGCCAAAACATGAAGTCGTTCCACCTGAAAAGGCAAAGTATGCGCGCGCACTTGCTCATCTTCTGGTTCTCCCCAGCAAGTACACTTCTCACTCCCTAGTACCAACGGTCTTAATTCTCGAGAGTTTTGGCTCATTTTTATCAGCCGAATTTTATCTTGGTATTCTACGTTTTAAAGCATGCATGCCATGCGACTGACCGCTAGGTTAAAAACTTTTATTCGTAGCAAACCCATAGAATCTAAAGTCGCGGAGTGCCAAGATGTCTCTCAGATTGTTGGAAAACCTGAAAAGGGCCCAAACCGGCCCATACTGTAAGGAAAGAGACTTCGACTTGAAGATATTGTTTCCGAAATTGATGGAACTTATCAAAGAGCACAAAATTAAGTTCAATCCAGAGGAGCTCATTCCTCAGGATAATAGCCTGGCTAAAGACTTATTTGAAGCAGGTTTAGAGCTCTTCCTCCATACCGGGGTTCACTGCAAAGACACTTCGAGAATGATTAAATTCGATGAAAGCGAAGTTAGACAAGCACTACGTGACGCTCCGAGCAGGATTATTTTAGGGCAAGGGCGGGACACCTGTGTCATGCAAGCGCGAAGAATTGACGGCGACACACCGCTAATTACTCAGGGCGGGCCCGGTGGTGCGGTGATTTCTGAGGGAGAAAACTACGTAAAAACGCATATGAGCTACGTGAAATGGCGTGCTATCCACACCCTTGTGAGTGGCTGTCTTCCCACCGTGGAAGGCGAGATGGTTAGGGCCGGTGCGCCCTTGGAGATTATTGCGGCTAAGCGGGAGGGGAGCTGGGCCAGGGAAGCTGCCAGGCGGGGCGGCAGATCAGGAATGCACATAGTAGGTGTCCACTCAGCCGCAACCTCACGGGGTGGCATAGCAGCGAATGACCCTGAAAATGGGTACCGCCCGTCAGACGGACGGTGTATCCCAATACTGTCTGAGCTCAAGACAAGCTTTGACACTCTTTGCAAGGTTGTCAACGCGGTGCTGTACGGCACATTTATTGTGAGCTTAAGCGAGCCTCTGGTTGGTGGCATAGTGGGATGGGCTGAGGGAAGCGCAGTGACCGCTGTGGCCACGCACATAGCGGGTCTTATGGTGAACAGTGCACACTACGTCCATCAGGGCCATTTAGATCTCAAGTACGCCGACAGTGTTGATTTAAAGGGCATATGGATTTCTTCAGTTGTGGGTCAAGCCATGACACTGAACACTCATCTGCTAATGATGGACGATTACTGGTGTCGCGCTGGACCATGTACTGAGGAGCTTCTATATCAAGTAGCTGCTAAATCGGTTGTTTCCCCATGTTGCGGCTATAGCTCCGTGTGCGGCGTAGGTTCAACGGGAAACAGCATTATCGATCACA
>CAYFXY010000096.1:0-6559 GCA_964347205.1 uncultured archaeon | reverse complement strand
ATTGCTACAAAGGGGCGTATGGGATTGCCAACCGATTCTTCAAAATATTGAACTAATTCTACCGAAAAGAGAACAAGCAGCTGTAATCGAGCCCATCCAAGCGGAACTACATCGCTACATGGCCTTTCACGAACTTGAAACACTGCGTATCAAACAAGCAACTCCTTCCAATCTGAAAGCAATTCTCAACGCATGAATAGCAGTGAGAATTTCCCCTTCGAAAACTTAAGGCTTATATACAAAAATTTTGAAAAGCAATCCACCAAAACTAGAGTTATATTCAAATGACCAATGGAGAATCTGCCTCAACCCTTCTGCTCATTGCAGCAATTTTACAGCTCATTACTGCAATTTTGCTCTTGTTTGGAATTGTGACAATACCGATGGCAATTATTGGAATTGTGTTCGGAATACTCTGGCTCCAGTGGCGAAATGACCCTTACCCTCATAAAACTGGCATAATTGTCACAGGTATACTTGCACTCCTATTTGCGGGAATTCTTCCAGGTATCTTTGCCCTTGTTGCAGGAGCACTCCTTCCCAGTGAACAAGGAGCATAGGAAGTAGTATCTTCAATCCCTTCGTAGGATAGCCTTTATACCATCAAGGCTACAATGATATTTGGTTTCAAATGGGGCTCGATGATCTCGAACATGAATGGAGGCAATTCAAACGCACAAAAAAGAAAATTATCCCCTTTTCCGATGACCTGGAAATGGTAAACCAATTACAGGAAGGCGTGGTATTCTTTTTCCCCTGGTTGAATTGGATTCTCCCAATTCTTTTCGGTCTTGCTTTAACTGTAATGGGTATTGGATTCTCGTGGTATAACCTCACATTTTGGGAAGACATATCGTTTTTTGACCCAATTAGAATGGGTTTCATAATTGTTTCAGCAGGGGGCTTCTTTTTTTTGATGATGGGTCTTGTGCATTTTAGGAGATTTATGGCAATTAGCGCTGAGGGAATTTCCCTCCCTCGCTGGCTAAGAAAAAATCTGATTATTCCTTGGACGATTATCCGTCGGATCTCTGTGCAATCAAACATATGGGATTCACCGATTGAGATGATTATCCACTATGGGTCTAAAACAGCCAAAACAAATCTTACCTACTATAGACGATATTATTTCTCAGGCGGAGGACAAGAGTATCAAATTATAAGAGCTTTGCAGACTTATCTCCAATCTCAATTTTTTGGAATGGACATGAAAAGGGTCAGAAAACAGATTAAACGCGAACATCAAGCTGTTCGTAAAAGAAGCGAAGATGTGCCGGAGATTGCTTTGCCGATTATTCTGCTCATCATAAGTGGGATTCTTAGTTGGTTTTTTGTTATCCCATTTGTTCTGCAATCTCTTATGCTGATTTGCATGTTTTTGTTTGGTGTAACGCTTATCCTTGTAGTTAGATATCGCAAGGCATGGCATATACGGAGCTTCAAGAAACGCATTGCTTTGCTTCTAGCAGTGCTCTTAGTCTTACTTTTCATTATCATTCTCCTTGTATTGTTTCCACCTTTACTCGCACCCTTTCTACCTCCGCCATTTCGTATTGTCATAATCCTTGTAAAGATAACACAATTTTTTTAGGATACGTGACATTTCAAACCATGTTTTATAATCCGATGGTAAAAAACCAAAACCTTTTTAGTTATTCTAATGTTATAGTACTATAGTATGAGAATAGCTAAAGCGTTAACGAGTGGAGAAGTAGCCGTATTAAGTCTTCTTAGCGAAGGCGAGACTCATGGCTATGCTCTCAACGAAACACTTGAATATCGAGGATTCCGTAACTGGACTACCATCAGCTTTTCATCCATCTACGCGATTTTATCTCGACTTGAGAAACAGCAACTCATCAAAAGTCGACTAGATCAATCAAAAAAGGGTCCAGCACGGAAGCTTTATAGATTGACTAGAAAAGGACGAACGATTCTAAAAAAGACCATAAAAATCTATATTTCAGAACCAGAACGCCCAAAATCTCGTGTGGATCTTGGAGCCGCATACATAACGTTACTTTCTTCTGAAGAGGCAATCGCTAGTTTAGAATTGTATATTGCGAAGATCAGACAACGCTTAACCCAGTTAAAACAGATTCGTGAAGCGCAACGCCCCCTACCATTTGGAGCAGAAATAATCTTTGACCACGGCGTGATTAAGGCTGAAGCTGAAATAGGCTGGATTAACGGAGTACTGGGGCAACTTAGGTCCCGTCAGGAGACATAGTCGTATGAGTCGCCAATTTGTTATCCCGAATTTCAATTTGTTTGGTGGGATACACTGTGAAACAAGTGCAGTCCGGAAAATCTTCCTCTACCATGATCTACCAATTTCTGAGGAAATGCTATTTGGTTTAGGGGGTGGGATTGGCTTTATCTATTGGTATGTCAAACAAATGCCAGCGCCCATGGTGGGGGGACGGGGCGGGGGACGCTATTTCATTGAAGAGGCTGTGCGACGTGCAGGTGCATCAATTCAAATTCGTCGCACAACTAGTAGTAAAAAGGGCCACGCCTGGCTTCTAGAGAAATTGTCTGAGCACAAGCCTGTCGTCATTTATGCCGATATGGCTTATCTACCCTACATGGGCTTTCCAGAAGATGCTCACTTTGGACAACACGTCTTTGTAGTATATGGAATCGATGAAGAGGCTGATCGGGTGTACATATCCGATCGTGGACAACGTGGTGTCACCATAACTATTGAGGAGTTGAAACAAGCGCAAGCTTCCAAGTTTCCACCTTGGCCCCCCCAACATGCAATATTTGATTTCGGACTTCCAAAAAGACTTAAGATTTCAGCAAAAACAGTGAGGGATGCTTTGGAGTCTACGGTGGATGGAATGTTGAATCCACCTATTCACAATTTTGGACTAAGAGGGATACAAAAGTGGGCAAAACTGATTGTGAAATGGCCTGATCTGTTTCCTAGCGAGAAACTATGGAATGCCCTCTATCAGGGCTTTATTTACATAGAGACCGGAGGAACCGGGGGAAGTGCCTTCCGACCCATGTTTTCCCGATACCTCCAAGAAATAAACGAACAGTTTCCTATGCTAGGAATAGAGAAGGTGATAATAAAATATCAAGAAGCAAGCAAATTATGGAGCAATATTGCTAATCTACTGTTACCTGATGATTATCCAATACTAAAGCAGGTTCGGGAATGGATCTCGGAGCAATCACAACTCGGTGAAGCCCAAGGGCCCGGAGCAATAAAGCGGATGCATGCAATCAATCAAAAAATGACCGACCACAAAGACAAGATTATGTCAGAGATCAGTAAAGCTTCCGAGTTTCTACCGATCACACAAAAACAGATTCTCCATCTTTATGAAGTTGAAAAAGAAGCGATCCACTTGCTTCAAAAAGCTTTTAGCTAGGAGATAGAACTCGATGGAAAAAATTGATTTTCGAAAGACATTGAAGGAATTATATTATCCTCCTCGAAAACCAGTAATTATCGAAATACTCGAACTACAATACTTAATGATTGATGGGAAAGGTTATCCTGAAACTTCGCAGGAATATCAAGATGCGATTGAAGCGCTGTATCCGGTGGCCTATACTTTACGGTTTGCTCTTAAGAAGAAAGAGATTCTCGATTTTAAGGTCATGCCACTTGAAGGGCTTTGGTGGGCTGAGGATATGGCAATTTTCCAAATTGATAGTCGTAAAGATGAATGGTTATGGACCTCGATGATAATGCAGCCAAAAGCCGTTACCCAAGATCATTTCAATGAGGCTTTAGACACAGTCCAAGCAAAGAAGAACCCAGTTGCACTCCCGAAGATGCGTTTAGAAACCTATCATGAAGGAAAAGCAGTCCAAGTGATGCATATCGGACCTTACTCAGAAGAAGGGCCGGTAATCGAGGAGATGCATCAATATGCAATGAGCCAAGGATACAAACTTACAGGTAAACACCATGAGATCTATTTGAGTGATTTTCGACGAACAGCCCCAGAGAAGCTACGTACAGTGATTCGCCAACCAATCAAAATAAACTAAAGTCACTAAAAATGGTGTCAGCTTAGCCTTAATTCTTGGATACTCGCGTCGCTTTAGCAAAAAGAAATTCAAAAAATGACTAAATTAGTTCATTATGTAAGAATAAAAACCCCCCGGTAAATCTTGAGCAGTTCCTTTCTCGAATTTGAAGATAACGCATAAACCCGAACCGAGAAGTTCGAGTCTACCTCGTATTCAAGTCACAAATGGACTATTTCAGAACCGGCGGGAGGCTGAGGAAATAAATTGACGGAGTTTTCTAATAATTGGTATGAGCCTTTCAAATCGTACTAAGATTATCCTTAGCGTTGCTGTTATAGCATCCTTAGTAATCGGTTTACCCGTTATTGGATTTTCAATACTCAACACAAATTCTGTGCATTTTAGGTTATTAGATAATGCAGGTGTTATGATCGAAGCCCAAGGGATGCGAATTTATGTGGATCCAATTAATCTCCCAGAGAGCTTTGCGGCTTTGCCAGCAGACGCTGTGTTAATCACTCACCCACATGGCGATCACTATGAGACTGCATCCGTCAATTTGATTCAAAAAGAAATTACCGTCAATATCTTCTCAGCTAACATGACTACAGCTATCGCCACTCATAATGGAGTCGGGGTCTATCCCGGAGATGAGCATCAAGTCGGTTCAATTCAGATCACCGCCTTTTTCATGTACACCTTTGATGTGAATGGAGCTTCAGCAAGCCATCCTGTTGATGCGAATTATGTCAGTTACATCATCGAGATTGCGGGAGTAACTTTCTTCCATGCTGGTGATTCAAAGAACATTCCCGAATATAGTCAACTTGATGGAACCATTGACGTCGCATTACTTCCACTTGGCCCAGGATGTCAAACCATGGCAGGGGAAGAAATAATCGATGCCTTAGAAGTCATAAATCCTCGATATTTCGTCCCCATCCATTATGTTGAAGGTGAGAATTTCAATTGGATCACAGCCTACGGTTCTCAATGTTCAATGAGCCAAATCGTTAACCTAGCCTATTGGCAAACATTCAAGTGCTGGAACACTCAAACGTCTAGCAAGGCTGACTTACAACTTTAGCAAATCGTTTCTCTACTCTTTGAGTGGTTAATCATTATATAGACGGGTAAAGGAATATCGTTTGCTTTAGAGCACGCTGATCATAACTAATATACCAGCGATAATAAAAGCAGCAGCAGCAATGTAACCAAGAGTTTTAGTTTGTAGGTATTTTCGAGCTTGATCTCCCACAACTACACCTAATCCGTTTACAAAAGCGAGTGCAAAAAAAGCAGCAAGAAAGACTACTATGAGTTGCCCTGTAGAGGCGGCAACAAGGATTACGATAAGTTGTGTTTTATCTCCTAATTCTGCAAGAAAAAGTAAAGTAAAAGCACGAAGCCAGACACGTTGTCCCCTGGTTACTATAGTTTCTTCTTCGTTTTGATTTACTCGAACTCGATAGAGAGCATATCCTCCAAGAATTACAAACACAATCCCTGCGAGCAGCTGGATGAGTACTAGAGGGACAAAAAAAGCAATGAGTGAACCAGCCAATACCCCAATAAGAGTAACACAAAACAATCCCCCCAAAACACCCAAATAGGTTTCTATAGGTTTTCCTGTTTGAGCTACAAGGGCAAAAGTGACCAGTTGGGTTTTGTCTGCTAACTCAGCAAGAAGCACCATCCCGAAAACAGTCACGAATAGAGAAAAGAGAATCAAATCCACGAAGATAACTTCCCAAATCTATTTGGAATTGAAGTGAAACGATCTGGTGATTTAATACGTTTGTCATCTTTGGTAATTTCGCAGAATTTAAAAACTACGAAGAGCGAAAAATTAGGTGAGCCTAAAAAATTCTATTCGGGCTTCTATAGATTATAGGTTTCTTTAAAAGCAGCTTCACGAAAGAAGGAAATGAAAATGATAGCAGGATTTGTCATTGCGCTTCGCGAAGGCCTCGAGGCAGCATTAATAGTTGGTATCGTTCTAGCTTTTCTGGCAAGGATGGAAAGATCGGATCGATATTGGCAAGTATTTGCTGGTGTTGGAGCCGCATTAATCTCCAGCATCTTGTTTGCCATCGGTTTTCAAGTACTAGCTGGTGGTTTTTCAGGTACAAGTGCTGAAATTTTTGAAGGCGTAACCACGCTGATAGCAGCGGGTCTATTGATTTCAATGATTGTTTGGATGGAACGAAAAGGACCAACAATTCAACAAGAATTAGAACAAAAGACAGCGGCGACAATGACAGCAACTTTGGGGATTTTCTTCATTGTCTTTGTTGCTGTACTTCGTGAAGGAGTTGAAACCGTTATTTTTCTGGCAGCCCTTCCTTCAAGTGATATCACGATTGGAATTGGTGCAATCCTAGGTTTTGTGGCTGCTATTATTATTGCATTTGTTTATTTCAGTCAGTCCAAAAGGTTCAGCTTACGCACATTCTTTCTTATAAACAGCATTTTGCTCATCATCTTTGCCGCTGGCATGATTGTATACTGAATTCATGAATCTGGTAGAAAGTGATGAAAGGAAAATCAAACCTGGAGATAG
>CAYFXY010000095.1:3835-6711 GCA_964347205.1 uncultured archaeon | reverse complement strand
TGCTCGGAGTAATCGTAATCATCATTTTTCTTTTCATGCCTGATGGAATAACTGGACTCATTGAGAAGGTCAGAACAATAATAAAACAAGAAGGAATAGCTGGGCTCATTGAGCGGGTGAAGAAAGTATTAAGGCTAGATGGAAAAAAGGAGCAGATTAAAGCCCCAGAAACGCCTCCTTAACCTGTTTGTTCTTTAGAAGCTCTTTGCTGTTTCCTTCCAAAGTTACTTTACCTGTTTCCATTACATAGCCTCGATTAGCAAACTTCAAGGCGTAATGAACATTCTGTTCAGCCAGCAAGATACTGATCCCGTGAGCTCTTAGCTCTTCTATGGTCTTGAAGATCTCCATCGTCAATTTTGGTGATAATCCTTGCGAGGGCTCATCTAACATCAACAACTCCGGATTTGACGCTAGCCCTCGTGCAATAGTCAACATCTTTTGTTCACCACCGCTTAACGTCCGAGCTAGCTGGTTTTCTCTTTCCTTCAATATTGGAAGGAGTTGATAGATTAGTTCAAACGATTCCTCTCGTCTAGCCCTCGCCCTAGAAACATAAGCACCTAGGTCGAGGTTTTCACGCACCTTCATATGTGCAAAAAGCTTTCTATCCTCAGGAACATATGCTGCTCCTAAATTTACAACCTGGTGTGGAGATAATCCATTAATCTCTTCTCCTTGGAAGAGTATAGTCCCTGAGGACGGTTGAAGTAAACCCGCAATTGTGCTCAAAAGAGTAGTCTTCCCCGCTCCATTTGCACCAATTATAGTTACAACCTCCCCTTTCTCGACATTAATGGAGACATCCCAGAGCGTTTGCGATTTTCCACGAAATACGTTTATGCTCTGAACATCAAGCATGATCCTCACCAAGATAGGCTTCAATGACATCGGCGTTTTCGGCTACCTCTTCAGGTGTCCCTTCTGCGATCTTCATACCATGATCAAGCACCATGATGCGATCTGCTGCTTCCATCATGACACGCATGTTATGCTCAATCATAAAAAGGGTGGTCCCGCCACTATCCCGTAGTTCCTGGACAACCTCCAGCATCTGTGTTAATTCCGTGGGATTTAAGCCAGCCATTGCTTCATCTAGTAGTAAGAGCCTAGGCTTCGTGGAGAGCGCTCTTACAATCTCGAGGAGCCTCTGCTCGAACGCAGGTAATCTGGAGGTCAGTATAGCGCTCTTCTCAGCCAATCCAAACTTCTTCAATAATTGATCGAGCTCTGGCTTAACATGGGTAAACCCCTGATCTTTATGACAACCGAAGCAGGCTGCCGCAAACACATTTTCAAACACAGTCATATTCGGAAATGGCTTCGGTATTTGGAACGTCCGAGCAATTCCTAGCCTACAAATTTTATGCGGCTTCAAACCTGTGATGGTTTTACCCTCATACTTTACCACTCCTGACGTAGAGGATAACGCCCCAGATATCACATTAAAGAGCGTGGTCTTGCCAGCACCATTAGGACCTATTAATCCAAGGATCTCGCCCCTATCTACTCCAAAGTTCACATTATTAAGTGCGATAAGACCCCCAAAGCGCTTAGTTATTCCTTCTCCTTCAAGCAGACGCATACACGTTCTTAATATTCAATTACTATAAATAATTTGTATTTTTGCTTTTATTACACCACTAAAACTCCATTACTTTACGTGTTCACTAAGGCAGCGAGAACAAATATCTAAAATTATTAGAACCAGAACTTTACCAGAGGACGTCAACAGGGTTTCATTTTCATAGTTGATATGAATCGATCGGCAAGGAGCAAAGGTTAGCTAGTAGAAAAACCAAACACAGTTCGAAATGTGTTCTTCTTAATCCACCAATTCACAATGTGACCGAATGTTCGTTCTGGTTAATATAGATATAGAGATTGTTAAGGCTGTTAAATAGGTGCTAGCGTTAGGCGTTGAAAACTCCAAAGATTCTCCCCCTTGGCGTCATTCACTCTTTATGGACGCCTCCTCTCTGAGAGCCCGCCTTAGTATTTTGCCTGCTGGGCTCTTCGGTAGCTCCTTTCTAAACTCCACTTCTCTGATGCTTTTATAGGCTGCCAGTCTCTCCCTACAGAACTTGATCAATTCGTCCTCTGTCATCTTTCCCTTGTATCCTTCTCGGAGGATTACGAAAGCCTTTGGGTGCTCACCTCTGTATGGGTCCAGAACCCCTATCACAGCCACTTCTTCAATTGCTGGGTGTTCTAATAAGACATTCTCAATCTCTAGGGGCCAAACTTGATAGCCAGAAACTTTTATTACGTCTTTTTTACGGTCAACAAAGTAAACCCGGCCCTCCTCATCCATGTAACCAATATCACCGGTGTGAATCCAACCATCCCTGAGGGCTTCTTTGGTCACCTCAGGCTGGTTCCAGTAACCCTTCATGATCTGTGGACCTTTTCCTATCAATTCTCCGTTCTCTCCAGGCGGGAGGATTTGTGTTTTTGTCTCCATGTCGACGACCCGAACCTCCGTGTCAGGAAGCGGAATCCCGACAAATTGAGGTCTATTCTTACCTGGTGGCGTTAGAACAAGGCCGGGACTTGCCTCGGTTAAACCCCAGCCCTCCGTTTGGTTGATGCCTGTGAGCTTTTTCCACGCCTTACTAATCTCCGCTGGCATCGCTGCGGCTGCGGTGTGGTATAGTCGGATGGAGGAGAAGTCACATTTCTCGATGTCGGGATGATTTAGAAGCGCTATGTAAACGGTGGGAACGCCGAAAAATAACGTTGGCCTATACTCGTTTATCGCGTTAATCACCTTTTCTGCTCGAAACCTCTCCAGTAACACTATCTTCCAAGCCATACCAATAGCTGAGCACATGCATTCATTAAGACCCATAATGTGATACATTGGGAGAAAAATC
>CAYFXY010000095.1:2633-3825 GCA_964347205.1 uncultured archaeon | reverse complement strand
CTCTTTGCCTTCCTTTAATCCCCGCCCAGTTGCGTGCATAATTTGGTTGGCTATTACGTTATAGTGGGTGAGCATGCACCCCTTCGGGACACCAGTGGTCCCACCAGAGTAGCATAAAACAGCAATATCAGCCTTCGGGTTTATCTCAACCTCAGGAGGATTGGCATCATATTTTGATAAGATATCGATAAAGTCGATAACATCTTTATGGTTCGCTCCCTCCCCAAAACTTCGAATACTCGTTAGTAGAGGAGGAGTACAATCTTTCAGGCTCGTAACAATCACTCGTCTCAACCGAGTTTCCACCTTAATCTTGGCGACGATCGGGTATAGCCTCTTAGAGGTGATAGTGGTCTCGGCTCCTGAATCGTTCAGTTGATACTTCAGCTCCCTCTCTTTGAACTGTGGATTGCAAGGAACGATTATGGCCCCCGCTTTGAGGGCTCCAAAGAAACTGATAATGAACTGAGGGCTGTTTTGCAGAAATAGAGCTACCCTGTCCCCTTTTCTCACCTCCAAATCATGTAATCCTGTGGCCAGCTTATCGGATAGCGTATCAAGTTCCTGATAAGTGATTTCAAAACCCTTGAAGACTATCGCTACCTTGCTCGGATACTTCGTGGATGCAGCTCTCAAGCGTTCAGGTAGCGAGAGTTCTGGGTATTCAATCGTGGTGGGGACACCTTTAGGCCAAATTCTTAGCCAGGGTCTTTCCATACAATTTACCCCATGTCCAGCTTATATCACTCTTCCCTATAAAATTGAATTAGATGATTTACTTTCCAAAAGTCCATTAAGATTCGCAATAAATGCTCAAATTCTTCAAGCTGTAATTTACTTCAAGATCAAGCTTTGCATTCTAAGTACTTTTAACATGGTAGACAGCATACTCTTTGCGAAGCTGTTGGGCCAGTTTCTTTGGGTCGCCGAAGTAAATAGCATCAGCTGGACAGTGCGTCGCACAATTTGGTTTGAGGCCTTTTTCAATGCGGTGCACACACAAAGTGCACATCTCCACAACGTTTTTCTCTTGGTTATATTGAGGCGCTTTAAAGGGACAGGCCTCAATACAGGCTTTACAGCCAATACATAAATCAGCGTTTACAAGGACTATACCATCTTCACGCTTTGTAATGGCGTCTTCGGGGCATGCATCGACGCATGGGGGATTACCACAATGCTTACACACCAT
>CAYFXY010000095.1:0-2623 GCA_964347205.1 uncultured archaeon | reverse complement strand
GAATCCATGAAGGGTTCCCAGGGGGAATTCGATTTTCTTGCTTACAGGCTACTTCACAGGCGTGGCATCCAAAACAGCGCTTTAAGTCGATTATCATGGCGAATTGGGTCAAGCTTAACCTTCCTCGGCTTTGTAGATTTTGCATAGAAGACCCACTAGGTTTGATGCTCCTATGGTAGGGTCAAAGGGTGGATTGCTATCCGTTAAGACGTTTACATTGGTCTCAGACCATCCGAAGCCCAGCTCCTCCCTTTCTGGAAACCACCATGCATGCTGAGCGTGAACCACCTTCGAATCTATGCCAAATGTGAGCTTTGCTTTTTGCTTAATTCTTCCCCTAGGTGTTTCTATAAAGACCAAGTCGCCATCGTGAATTCCGTGTTTCTTAGCAGTTTCGGGATGGATTTCGACAATTGGGTATTGGTGTATTTCGCGTAGCCACGGTAATTGTCGATGCTCAGTATGGAAGAATACGGGGCTTCTTGCTCCTGTTGTAAGTATTAGTGGGTATTTCGTAGTAAGGTCTGGTCTGCTTATTGGGCTTTCTGGCAGTTCTGCGTAGAATGGCAAGGGATCATAGCCCCAAGATTCGAGAACGGTGGAGTAAAGTTCAATTTTACGTGAGGGCGTCGAGAAGCCTTTTTCACTATGCATCTTAGGCTCCATCTGAAGGATCCCTTTCTCCTTAAACTCGTCCCAAGTCATTCCAGATGGTTTTAAAATATAGTCTAAGTATTGATTCACATCTTCCCAGAAGTACTCTTTGTAGCCTAGCTTTTTACCCAGCTCATTGATGATTTTATGGTCAGACCAGGACTCCCCAACTTCTACTGCCTTATTCCTAGCTTGCACATGCCCCGCTCGGAAAAAGTAAGCAGCTACATCATTATACTCTAGCCACGATGCGACGGGTAATACTATGTCTGCTAGCTGGGCGGATGGGGTCATAAATAGGTCGGCGACCACGAGGAATTCTAGCTTCATAAGAGCTTTGCGAACCAATTTAGAGTTAGGCCAGGTTAGGAGGGGGTTGCTGCCAAAGATTGCTAGGGCTTTAACTGGATATGGATCCTCTTCAAGAATGGCTTTGCACACTAACATCGGTGGTACAACGGACATCATGTTAGCTAGTTTGTACTTATTGCCTCCAAGCCTTTTCTCTCTCTGTTCAGGTGGAAGTTTGTCGGTGAGCATAAACTCAGGGTAGCGGACCACTGGTGGCGATGGGTACAGCACGTTACCACCTGGAGTGCCTAGGTTACCTGTAATAGCCATTAGCGCGATTAATGCACTGTGATTGCTAGTACAGTTCAGGTTTTGCTCAAGCTTAACACCATAATGCATGGCTGCTGGCTTAACCTCAGCATATAGCGTAGCAGCCTTCTCGATTTTTGAAGCTGGAACCCACGTTATTTCCTCGACTTTTTCGAGTGGATATTCTTCAACCCGTTGAGCAAGTTTATCAAAGCCGTAGGTCCATTTCTTTACGAATTTCTTATCGTAGAGTTCATCGCGTATGATGACGTTGAGCATGCCTAAAGCTAAAGCAGTATCAGTACCCGGTCTTGGCTGCAACCATATGTCCGCTCGTGATGCGAGTTGGGTGAACCTCGGATCGATGACGATTAGTTTAGCCCCTTGATCCAAAACTTTGCACAATTTTATCGCTTTATACTCGTCAGGGTTGGTGAGAACAGGATTGCAGCCCCATACCATTACGCAGCTTGGGTTGTTGTCATAATCGCATATGGGTAAGCCCCCGCATGTGATTATGGAGGAACCTACGCGTGGAATATAGCACACGTAGCCTGGTGAGGTTACGTTAGGGGTGCCAAATAGGTTGACTAGCCTGTGCACGAAATGGAGGTAGGCCCTATCGGTACCGTGGGCGAAAACCACGGATTCTGCCCCGTCCTTCTGCTTAATCTCTTTAAGTTTCTTCGCGACGATATCTAAAGCTTCACTCCACTCAATCTTTTGAAACTTCCCCTCACCCCTGCCACCAATCCTCCTTAGGGGATGTTTTAATCGCTTTGGGTTGTCGACAAGCTGTATCGACGCTAAGCCTTTAGCACAGAGAGTTCCATAGCTGATTGGACTTTCAGGGTCTCCTTCAACCTTAACGACCTTCCCATCCTCTACATGGATACGTACATCACAACCACCGTGGCAACTACGACATACACTCTTAACTACATTAACTTTGGATTCCAATCTAATCTCCTCAGTTATTTTGATGCGTTCACGGAAGTTCGGGTGAATATTTCTCCAACCTAAAGTGACCTCCCTTTAAATATTTTTGAACATTGAGCACGCGTTACATCTGCCAGATAAGGCCGACTACAATGAGAAGAGAACTGCGAGTACGCCGTCCTGTCAATGATACCGCCCTAAGCCCTGTGAGAACTGAGCCATGCAAACCTAAGCTAGCATAACTTGAAACCGCTATCAACCTCACAAAATTTTCCTTCTTTTAAAAAAATCTTCCACCTTATTACTGATAAAGAAGGAATATGCTCTTGCCTGCGATTTCCTTCTGAGATTTGGTAATGTCAAACCTTCCAAGGACATCTTCTTAGTTAATGCGGTGGTCATTGCCAGGATTCATTAGGAGCGGAGAGGC
>CAYFXY010000094.1:0-6723 GCA_964347205.1 uncultured archaeon | reverse complement strand
CAAAATTAATCAGCTTCCTGATACTCTAAATGGAGCACTTCAAGCTCTTCAGAAGGATGAAGTCATTTGCGAAATTCTTGGTAAAGCGTTTTGTGATCTTTATGTAAAAATCCGCGAAGCTGAATGGTATCAATATACTCATGAGGCGGTTACTGACTGGGAATGGGAAAAATACTTACATCGATAAATTAATCGAATAAGAAACTCAGCAATTAAAACCACGAATCAAAAAATAACTGAGATTAGTGAAAGCATGGAAATCAAAGTCCCCTTGAGCAAGTTGTCAAATTTGCTGTCAACTACTGTAACGCCCCGAAATTCATCGTCTCAGTCCCCAGTTATATTCTTGCTCTTGAAGCGCGTTGGGTTGAAGGTTCTAGGTTTGCGTTGGGTCTTTACGTAACCGATTTCGCTTTCCTCTAGAATTAGAGATTGTCGAAAGGCTACTAGGTCGGGTACCACATGTTCACTCACTTTCAGGACAGCCCTTATAAGATGCAAAGCGGTTTTTTGAACATTTCGCAAATGGAATGCGAGTGATATATCAAATCATATCTGAGCTTCCTGAAATTTCTTTTAGGGCATAAAGTTGATGAAAAACTCTCCAAATAATTTATGCACAAAATCGGATTGATGCTCGACAAACTCTCAGTAACTTAGGAGACCACACCGAGTAAAAAATAATCAATTCGCTATTTATTTAGTTTTATATTAGAATATCTGTGATTATCACGTATTTTTTCGGGCTTCAAAAAGCATAAGCTTTTTGTGCAGAAAGAGTACAGTCACCGCCTTGTCTATCCAAAGGAGGCGTGCCATGGTCCCGCCAAAGAATGGCACAAAAATTGTATTGACCGCCTCAGAAATTGAAATGAGTCATTTTGGTGATGACCCATTTGGGGCTTTCGCCGGGTCTTTCCTATTAATACCAAGTTTTTTGAAACCCCTTTACATGCCAAAAGAGGATGATCTGCCCAATTGGCGGGCCAAATCTGCTCCTTATGGGTTACGGAAAGCCGAGGCTCTGCTATTGGATAACGGATTTGATGAATCAGATGTCGCCGTTGTACATCCAAAGAATCTGAAACGCTTTATCGGTCCAGACACTCGCGCCATCGGTGTGTCGAGCATGGATCCCTTAGGCATTGCTTACGTCAGTTTGACATATTCGAATATGTTTGCATTAGGAAGCGAACCACGAAACCGAAGCGAGTTCCGTTACCTTTTAAGAAAAACTCCAATTGCTAGAGTTCATGACCGTGGTCAAGCAAAGGTGATTGTTGGAGGAGCAGGGGCTTGGCAAGTCGCAGGTCCCTCTGCTAGGAATACACTCGGAATAGACTGTGTGGTCACTGGCGAATTAGGCCCCAAGGTCGTTGATATCTTTCATCAAGCTATTAACGGCGAAACCTTGCCACATACATCGATCGGGGGGGTACTTTCTTCGCCTGAGCAGATACCTATTATTCGAGGAGGGTCAATGCATGGTACTGTGGAAATTACACGTGGATGTGGTCGCGGTTGCCAATTTTGTTCTCCGACCCAACGGCAGCGTTTCTCGCTCCCGATTAATCACATTCTTCAGGAGGTCAAAGTCAATGCTGAAGTTGGAAACGATATGATTATTCTCGCAACCGAAGATCTCTTTCTTTATGGACTCAAATCATCTAAATTTATCCCCAACCGCAAAGCTGTTGTTGATCTAATTAAACATATCACTGAAGTCCCTGGTGTGCAGTATATCCAACCTGCCCATATCGCACTATCTCCTGTCGTTGCTAATCCTAAATGCGTTGAGGAAGTAGCAGAACTCTTGGTTTCGCGGGGTCGTTACAAGTATCGTGGTAAACCCTATGTTACCGCTGAGGCCGGAATTGAGACAGGTAGCATTCGTCTCTTTAAACGACGTATGGCTGGTAAAGCCCTCCCATTCAAAGCAGAACAATGGCCCGAAATCGTAAAACAGGCAATTGGTATCCTCAATGACAACCGATGGTACCCTCTCACCACTTGGCTTGTTGGGCTTCCAGGGGAGAATGAAGAAGATGTAAATGCGACATTAGAGCTACTTGATGAGCTCCGGGGAATGAAATTATTTGTGACACCTCTCTTGTGGGTTCCCTTGCGTCCGTCTATACTCAGTGAAGGAAGCCGTCCAGAAATTGAAGCGCTCACGGATTTACAGTGGGAAGTCTTCACACGTTCGTGGAAATTTAATCTCGATGTGTGGCGTCCACCTTTGAAAATAAATTCATGGAAAGCATTTTCCAGTAGTTTGTTAGTCCCTATTTTTGGCAGTCTTGTCTATTTCCTCTATTCCCGTCGAAACCCTGCTGCACCAATGATAAAGCGACTACTTTTCCATTCCTTCAACAAGTCATTTTTCGATTCAGTGTAATCAAGATACCCAGGGAGCAAATTAATTCACACTAATCGATTGCAGCACCACAATGGTAACAAAAGTTATCATGAGGACGAATTTTTTGGCCACATTGTGGGCAGAAACCTGCTTCAGTTGCATTGGAAGGTGCTCTCTTAGTCATAGGTTTTGGCTTCTCAACAACTGGTTCTGGAGATGCTCTGCGATGTTGTACTTCAGACAGAAGACGGCGATGGAGCACACTCCAGACAGTTCGGGTATTATTTTGAGTCCCATGTATTGGACAGTTGAGAGTAAAAGTGGTAGCGACTTCTGAGGAACTCACGTCAGAAACCGGAGGTAATTCTCGACCACAAATAGCACAGCGATACAAATGATCAGCTGCTACACCTGCCCACAAATCAAGACCAGAATGATCTAATGTTATGTGGTGACCAACACGATGACGGGGACATACCAGTAAAGCGGTTATTTTATCATTGGGGGCAGGGTCCAATGTCATTACAATGAAAGGAGTTCCGCATGAGCAGGTAAAGTTTGATTCGATTGCTGCTAAAACCATGATTTTCACTTTCTAACGTATTTGCGTCCCACACCGGAAACAGTATCTATCTATTTGGTCGATATGAACTCCGCAATTGGAACAATATGCGACAGCGCCTAGGTGTTGTCTACCTCCTGTTTTCCTAGAAGATATGGGTATGGGTTGTATTATTTGTTGCTTATAGGAAGGCATCAGCGCAAAGCTACTTCTTCGGCTAGAGCCAATCGAAGAGACAAGGGGAATATGTTCGGATGAACGAAATCGAGGATGCACAGATCTTCCTTGAAATCCAATATCTACGGCAGGTGCCCGAGCCACATGTGGATAAAGGGGCGTCCAAATTGTACGCAATGTACGATCCCGATGTCTATTTGGACAAAAAGCTTGCAAGCGTGAAACAAACCCATTTTGATAACTAACTAATAGAGCTGCAGTACGATTACCACACCGGATGCATCGATGTAACCGATCCGCGAGTTCAGACACCCATGATTCTAACCGTGAAAGTGGTAATTTGACCTCCTCACCCGAGTAGTCTAAGGGGCATTGCGTGTTGACCTTTACGAGGTGTCCTCGGGATGTAATGGACTTAGCAACAAGGGGTGCACCACAAAATCTACAGGATAGCCGTCGTGCCCAATTACTCCCAGCAGCAGTAGCTACTGTTACAAAAGGCCATCCTGTCTGATTGCGAGCCCGTCGAATTTTCTTCCAGACAGCGTCGCATTCGATACCTGCAATTAATATAACTACTCCGGAAAGGATTAGCAGCCAATTGATGAGAGAAAGAAAACTAACAACTATAACCATTATTCCTGCAGCTTTTAGGTCAGAAGCTGCACGTTGGGGCATCTTTGATACAAAACTAGCAGCTCGTATCGTCATAATTAAGGCTAAAATGCCAGTAATAAATGAAATAACAAATATCCAAAATCCGAAGCTGTAAAGATAATTAGGAATAAACCAGAATTGAAGAAATAGCCAATAAATACCAGCTAACATAATTGTGGGGCTGATTAATGCACCAAAGCCTCCTAAAATGGCCAAGATTTCAATGGTTTCCAACTTGGTCATTTCCTATCCTCCAACGGAGACAAAACTCTCGCCAATCCTGTGAGTGTATAAGAAAAACGCCAATTAAAAGATTGACGAATCCGGAAGTCAGTTCAATCATGTCCACAGATCATTCTTTTCAGGAGCACCATCTAATAACCGATTTGCAGAAATTGATAATTCATCGTTTTGAAGGTCACAGTAAAACCTTATATAATTCCACTAAGGAATCGCCGATGAATACCAATCTCTTCTACCAGGTTAATGGTGTGTGAAAATGACTGACCAACAAGCTGTCACCTCAACCGCTTTTGCTTCGATTGGATTTGGATTTGCTATTGTACTTTTGGCACTTTATTTTGCAGAAATCTTGGATACTAATGGGTTGAGTGTCGTATTATCCACGGCACTTTTTGCAGGCGGTCTAACATCCTTAATCGCTGGACTATGGTCTCTTCGAATCGGGAACTCGTTTGCTGCAGCGGCTAACATTCTGGGGGCAATTTTCTGGTTTTCCTATGTATCGATCCACTTCCTCCCTGCACTGGGACTCACTTCACCTGTGGTAGAGCCCGCCCTTGCCATGTGGGTACAGGTCCCCTATTTCTTTTTGTGGGGGTTATTGAGCTTTTGGCTTTTCTTGAGTTCGATGAAAACAAATCGAGTTTTACAAGTCTTTATTTTCCTAGTTGCGATTTTCTTCTGGCTGACTGCATTTGGGCACTGGTATGCTTGGGATTCGTGGAACTCCACTGGCCTCACAAATACAATCGTCAATGTGTTCGCAGGATGGGAAGGCCTTGTTTGTGGATTCATAGGAATCTATTATGGAATTGCCCAAGTTCTAAATGATGCATTTCAACGAGAAATCATGCCTTTATGGAAGATAGAGAGGAAATAGATCTCCTTCCGGAATCCAAAGGCTAAAAGGTAACATATCCTGCCAAAAAACACTTCATGCTGGAAGAATTCACAGAGCTGGCACTCGATGATGCATACTTGGAACTTCGACGAATTCTTTTAGATATGAAGTGTCAGTTTCTATGGACGATTCCTCCTTCCGCAATCGAGGTCCGCCAGGGATCTTGGGTGGGTTTGTCGCCGGTAAGCATGGCAAAACATCTTCGAATCCGGCTTTATGGGAAGACAGAAGGAACACAGATTGTAGGAATCGCATTTTGGCCCATGGTATTGATTGCTTCGCTAGTTGTATTTTATGTCGCATGTTTTTTCTTGTTAGGTATTGTTATTCTCATAGTTACCAATTGGGGAACAATCTCTCTTCTAAGGACACTCTTTTGGCCTATCTTACTAAGTCTTCTTGGATTTGTCATATTTCTTGTTTGTATTCACATTTACTGCTATGTCATGCGGAAAAATGCATTGCGAAAAATCATGAATTTAATGCGAGCCCGAGGGTCACCTTTACATCGACGAATTAAAAATGCTCGATTACATAGACAATAAGGTTAGAAGAATAAATTATGGAATGAGGGTCAAGATATCCAACCTTTTAAGGTGTTTCAGGTATCCAATAAAGTATGCGAGTAGTTGTGGGTTCAGTGAATCCAGTCAAAGGATTAGCCGTACAGGAAGCATTCACCAAATATTTCAAGAAGTTTGAAGTGATTCCGATTGCTGTTACATCTGGGGTTCACCCGTTTCCAATGTCACAACAAGAAACCTTAGAAGGTTCGATAAATAGGGCAAAGCAGGCAAAACGAAAAATTGGTGACGCTGATTTCTACGTAGGCATTGAAGGAGGTCTGCTTCTATTCAATAACCATCACTACATACAAGCTATCGCAGCAGTGATCAAAGGTTCGGAAATTAGTGTTGCTCGCTCTGTTGCCATTGAAGTATCCAAGAGAATCGTTGAACAAATTGATCCCACAAGTGATCAGAGCAAGAGGACAATAGATCATTTATTGGGTAGGGAAAATCTCTTTCAACATGAAGGAGTAATGGGGGTTCTTACACAAAATAAATTGACTCGAACCCAAATCCTACGTGATACAGTTATCTGTGCCCTTCCTCGATTTTTAGTTCCAGATTACTATCTGTAATTGTACTTTAATCACTCTTCATCTATTTGCACATCAAGCTGACCTAGGGTATTTTTTATTCTTGCCCAATGACGGCCTTGCCAATACACCTTTTGACATTGTGAATTTGTACATTGCCAAAACTGGTTATGGTGTCGAAATGAACCTCTTTGGGAGACTTTGAGGCTAGCCGTGAATTACATTGCGGGCACCGGCTCTTGTTGGGATCAATTGAGAAATCTAGATAAAGTTTCCTTTTAAGACGGTTTAGCATGACGCTAATTGGCCCTTTACCTGGGTTTATTCCAACAAGGCCTTGGTTGTAAGCGCGAATAAGTAGCTCCTTATCTCTGGTAAGTAAAATACGGTTAGACACATTTTCAAGAATGTCATTATCGAGTTGATTAGCACAGTATACGGTATCGTATCCCATTAAGCGAAGCCATCGAGCGAGTTCACCTAACATGGCATCTACTATGAAGGTAATGGTTACTGAATTGATTTTGGTCGATGCTTTTTCGTTGTTCACGTTGTCCATTCCAATGGGCTTATAAGCTTCAATGTATCCATTCCGCCCTTATAATTTCGTATTAAATCGCAATCTGAAAGTGATAAAGTTGATTGAAAAGCTCCAGAATGCAGCGGATTACGGAGAAGGTCTTGGTGCTACCTATGTGGAGCTTCGAGCTGAATCTCTGAAT
>CAYFXY010000093.1:4092-6997 GCA_964347205.1 uncultured archaeon | reverse complement strand
GAATGCACAAGACGCTTACATAGCCCCTCTTACATGGGCTAGCAAAGGTGAACAAGATGTCGCCAATCCCTTCTGGAACAACGAACTCAATGTTAGACAAATCCGGAGAAGCAGGATATATAGTCAAAGTAACTATCGTTGGAGACTGGGGTGTGGGGAAAACAAGTCTAATTCGTCGCTTTGCTGAAAACAAGTTCAATCATGACTATAAACCCAGTATTGGCGTCAATATCGTTACAAAGATCATTGATGTTGAAGGTCGAAAATTAAAGTTACAATTATTTGATACTGGTGGGCAAGAGCGGATTAAACCGCTAAGGCAGAAATACTATTCGGGTTCTAATGCAGTAATCTTCGTTTTTGACCTTACCCGTGTCTCTACAGCCGTAGCCATTGAATCTCGGTGGATCGACGAAGTGGAAGGAATTCTAGGGTCGGGTTTTGAACGAGTAGTCTTAGCCAACAAAATTGATTTAGAATCGGATCGTGAGGTATCTGAATATGCTGCAAAACAGGCGACAGATCGTATTCAAGGTAGCTATTTTGAAACAAGTGCGCTTGATGGAAGAAATGTCTCTAAGGCATTTACAGACCTTGGAAAACGATTAATGAAAAAGCTCTTTCCAGAGGCATAATGATATGTCAGACAAAGATACAGCAGTGAGTGAAGAGTATATTCAGCTAGCCTTTGCTGTTGATTACTTTCTAAAAGATGAAATCCATGAAGACACCATCGTTGTAGATAGCTATTTTGGTCCACCTGAACTCCAGCCTGAAAAGCAACCCCAAGATCCAGATCTCTTACGCCAATCGATTCAGAAACTAACTAACAAAGTCAAAGACCAGATTCTAGTAGATCCTCAGAGAACCTTTCTTCTTAAACAATTAGATGCATTGAACTTACTTGTGAGCGTTGCTCTTGGTGAAAAAGTGAGCTTTGAACACCGAGTAAGAGTAGGGTTGGATATCGATGTAGTTACGATCCTAAGTGAACGTATAGACGAACTTGCTGAAGAAGCTGAACGAGCACTGCGTAAAGAAGTGTTAAAAGGAAATCTAACAACAATGGCTTCCCGGTGGCGTAAACGGGCAATGACAACAGGGTCTGAGATCATTCCCTTAGCTCGTGATGTTGCAGTCGAAGCTCGTCGTTCAACTCAACGACTTCTATTCAAACTCCCTGAAACAGAACATATTGAGTTTCGGGCGGTTTCAGAAGCCCCCTGGAGCGCCTACAACCATTATCAAGGCAATTTCCATGCAATTATTGAAGTAAACACTGACTTGCCACGTAGCAGATATAGTATCTGGAAATGGGTGACTCACGAAACCTACCCCGGTCATCAAACCCATTTAGTTCAGCGCGAGTTAGGATATCAACAAAATCTACAAAATCTTGAGGCAACTATAACAATTATTAACAGTCCTGATTGCACCTTGGCTGAGGGTCTAGCGGAGGCTGGGCCTGCAATACTTAGTTCTGCCCGTCCTTTAACTAAACCTGAAATTATTTCATCATATTTACTTCAATTACGGCGGGCTGTTGGGATCAATGCTCTTGTGATGTTTCATCAAGAGCAACGAAACGAGAAAGAGGTATTGGATTACATTAAAGATTTGGGTGCCTATGAGCAAGAATATGCCGAAGCTCGATTACCATTTATGAAAGATATAATGTGGGGACCATACAGCTTCACCTATTTTGTGGGAGCATGGCTTGTTGGGGGGTTCTTTAAAGCCGCCAAAGAAGCCAACATCATCGATGAATTCGTAACAGCTCTTTATCACGAACTTCACACTCCCTCAACATTAAAGTCACGAATAACTGCTCTAAATCTCACTCTCCCCCCAAAAATGATCTAAAAGCACCTGAAAGGAAAAAAACAAAAGAAGTGGTGATGTCAATTCTCTACGTGGGAAATACGCTGACTAATAATTTCGTTATTCAAGGTATCACACCTGTAGTCAATACCTTTTATGGAGCTCCAATTGATTTTTCATCAGCAACATTTGTCTTCGTTGGCGTCCCCTTTGATAAAACAAGCACATATAGGAAAGGGTCAAAGGATGGTCCTGCAGCCATTCGGGCTGCTTCTCAAGAGATTGAAAGTTATTGTTTACAAGAAAATGTAGACGCTGACGTGGCTCAACTTCCATTAGCTGACATTGGTGACGTCGAATTCGAAACAGACTCAGTTCGTAGTATGCTTAGGATGGTCGAATCGGTAGTCTCTCAACTCCATCAACAGGACAAAATCCCGGTTCTATTGGGCGGGGAGCATACAATGACATTAGCTGCTGTTCGAGCGCTTCCCCGCGATATTGTTCTGGTACAATTTGATGCTCATATGGATTTGCGTGATCGTTTTGGTAACAACGAATTTTCTCATGCATGTGTCCAACGTCGTATTGTCGAACAACTAGGCTCCGATCATCTCATTCAAATTGGTATTCGAGCTGTAACTAAAGAAGAATACAAGTACGCTCAAGAACAAAATATCCGTTTTTACACTTGTGAGAACATTCGAAAAATTGGTGCCGAAACTATTGCTAAACAAATTAATGACGCCATCCCTCCTGGTCCACCTATCTACATCTCAATTGACATGGACGTATTGGATCCAGCATTCGCTCCTGCAGTGGGAAATCCTGAAGCAGCCGGACTAACCACCTCAGAGCTTCTAACAATTCTTCGGGTCATTGCACCACGCGCAACGATTTTCGATGTGAGCGAAGTAACACCACAATATGACCAAGGAATCACAGCAATCTCAGCTGCACGGATAATCACGACCTTTCTATGTATCCAGGCAAAGCGTCATTCACTGGTTTCAGATTCTGTCTAATATCAGACATCCAAGTTCCTGATAATCAGAGTAATCCTGTGGAGGAAAAGGCGTAAATA
>CAYFXY010000093.1:2499-4082 GCA_964347205.1 uncultured archaeon | reverse complement strand
GGAGCTCATCAAACCTGTTGGTGACGATTATGTCCGATGTCTTACAGATGCTGGGAAATATTGGTTCTCAAGTAGATGAAAAAATGCTTGAACTTCTTAGGATAGGTGCTACTAAAGATTTCCAGGAAGTAGTTTTTCATCAGATTCGAGCAGGGGGAAAACGGATTCGTCCTGCTCTCACAATTTTGTGTTGTCAAGCAGCCGAGGGGAAGATAGAGGATGCGTTAGTGTCAGCGGCTGCGGTGGAATTAATTCACAACTATTCTCTGATATTAGATGATATTATTGATGATGCTGATGTTCGACGGAACCTCCCAACAACATGGAAAAAATTTGGTCTAAACTTTGGGATTCTTGCCTCAACGCATTACCGTGAGGCAATAGAGGAAGGTGTTTTGCAGTCTCCTAATCCCCTCGAGATTTCTCGAGTTGTAGCAGATACAATCCGGGAACTAGTGGAAGGGGAACGTCTCGACGTTCTATTCGAACAACTTCCAGGGGATGATGATTATACTGAAAAACACCGGTTTCGCGATGTTACGCTAACTGACTATGAAACTATGATTGGTTTTAAAACAGCTGCTTTGCTTCGTGCTGCCTGCGAAATCGGCGTTATTTGTGCAGGTGGATCCAATGACCTACAAAATGCGGCTCGAAACTTTGGGTGGAACGCAGGAATAGCTTTCCAAATGGCTGATGATGTACTCGACTTGTTCGCAGAAGAAACAAAACTTGGGAAGAAACTCGGCAAAGATATCTATGAACACAAACTGGGAAATATCGTCATTCTTCATTCCCTTTCCCTATTATCAAATACTAATCGGGAATTCATCCTTGATGTTCTCCGGACTCCAGAGACCAATGAATCAGACGTCTTGAAAGTCATCGAGCTCTTAAAGCAATCCAAAGCCAGTGCTATTGTTCAAGAAAAAGCTAAACAACTTGTTCACGAAGCGAAAGTAGCTCTTGAAATCTTTCCAAATAAAGAGGCAACGAAACTTCTGACAGATTTAGTTGATTTCATCTACCAACGCTCATTTTAGCCAATATCGATTCATACTGAAACTATAACCCATTCTTTTCCATGAGCGCTCGTAACTCCTCCATTGTAAGCTTTTGTCCTGCCTCCTGTTTAATCCGGGCTTGCTCAGCCATTTTTTCTCTCATATTTTCCTCACGTGCTTGCCGAAGGGCTTCACGTTCTTGCCGTATCGAATCTAATCGGGTTTTGAGCTCCTTTTCCTTTACATACAATTCCTCAAGGCGTTCTCGAAGCTCATCTGCTTCCTTAAGACTTTGTACATACATTCGATGTGCCTTATCAATCTCAGAATGTGCGGGACCAAGATTGAGTGACAATTGAATCATATTCTGATGCGACTGTTGAGCTTCTTCAACAAATGCTAACATCCTTTCATGGTGTTCTTGTGCTTTTTCATGAATATTCTGAATTTCCTGCCATATTCGCTTAATTTCTTCAGATTGACTGAGGGTGTGTTGTTCAATTTTCGAGGCGTTTTCAATCTCCTTGGCAAGCATCTCCATTTGATCCAATAATATGCGTTCTTCTTCAACCGACAAAG
>CAYFXY010000093.1:1960-2489 GCA_964347205.1 uncultured archaeon | reverse complement strand
CAAAGACGTTGTTTGTTGCCGCCATTCTAGCTCTCGAAATTGCCGTTGCATTTCTTCTATTGACAAGACATCTTTTTGGCTCTTTTGTGTCCCCTGTAATTCCTGAAGTTCCTTCTGAAGCTTGCGTGCATGTTCAATTTCCTTATCTCGCAGTTTTTTTTGGCGTTGAACCTCCAAATTAAGTTCATCGCGTGTAGTTCGCTGTTCGGAAAGCTCCTCATGAACCGTAGGCGTCTGAGTCCGTAAATCATCTCTATGGTCACGCCATTCCCATGCACGGTGTCGTGCATCTTGGATTCCTCGCATACACACTCGTATTGCTGCTTGAACTTTTCGTAACTCATCTATTAGTAATCCAAACTCATTCTTTGTTCCTGTGGAATTCTCTACCATATCACCCACAATACTCACATGTTATTTTGACATTAAGGTCGTTATGCACAATATAGCACTGCCTAAATCTTTTTGGTCTAAAACGCTGCATCCCCTATAAGGTGCGTTCTCATTTGTCGATTCCTATAATACAAAT
>CAYFXY010000093.1:0-1786 GCA_964347205.1 uncultured archaeon | reverse complement strand
CCATCATTATTCACCAAACAGATCCAATCACTATAATCAAATCACCAGTCGAAGGAAACGAACTGCAAAACATTGATCCTTCAATCCAAGTACTAAATGCGCGAAATCAAGCGTCCTTCATTAGAGTTATCAAAGAAAAAACAACGGGAATGAAACGCATCGCGCTAAATTTTGGGGAGAATCCCCAAACGGATGTCCTTCCAACTGGACGATATCTTCATCTCCAGGAAATGATACCAAATATAACCTGGGTGTCTGCTGAAAACCTCATGCAGATCGTTCATTCTGTCTTATCGCAAGAACAATTAGCAAGTCATAGACTTACAGCAAAAACGCTTACCCAAATCATGAATCAAGCTTTTAATTTCATTAAAAACGGGGTTGGAAAAATAACCGAGGAACAGGTCGCTGATTTTTTGCAGAAACGATTAAACGAAAAAGACCTTACATTTATCACTGGACCCATGGTTGCGGTTCAGACAAACACAGCAAATCCCCATCATACACCTGGAAATACAGTGATTAAAAAAAATCAGATTATTATGATTGACCTTTGGGCAAAATGGGATATTTATGCCGATATCACCTGGATGGCGTTTACAGGATCCCGAATCCCTGAAGAAATTCAGACAGTCTGGGATACTATTCTGGTCGCCCGAAAAGCTGCTACCGCAGCTATTCAACCTAATATTCCAGCTCGTGTTCCCGATGAACGCGCACGTGAAATCATGGTTGCAGCAGGTTTTGAGGACGCCATCTTACATCGAACTGGCCATAGTATTGATTCACGGTCTCACGGGCAGGGGGCAAATCTTGATAGTTGGGAAATGCCAGAAAACCGGCTTCTGCTCCCCAATACACTCACCTCAGTGGAACCCGGAATATATCTTAAGGGAAGGTTTGGAGTGCGTAGCGAGATTAATGTTGCTGTTACAAAAACCGGACACCGTATAACAACACCAACACAAGAAAAATTCTTGTGCCTGTAATGTAATAAAAAACTCAAATCACAACACAGAATAATAATCGGCGGGAAAATCAATCATGACGGATAAATTTTTTTTGTTACTCGAATTCTCCTCAGGGATTATCGAACCCTTACCTCTTTCACCTGAAGCTCTAACCGAAGACCGTATTGTAATCGCAATTGATGAACTTAAAGAACGCGTCTGGCTCTGGCAAGGTTCTCAAACCAGTCTTGTAGAAAGACGTGCTGCGCAAAGAAAAGCCCGATCACTGGTAAGTGCAGGCTACCAACTTGGTCCATATCGAATTGGGCGGGATGTCTCTAATATCGAAATTATTGATGGTGAAATTCTTGATGATCCTGAAATTAAAGGATATTATGACCAGCTTAAACACACCCTTAGCCAGAAATTCAAAATCACTGATGGTGTGCTTGGCCGGTTTGGAGGAACCCCAACTCCGTCTCCTGCAATACCCGAAACTGTTCCCTCTCCTCCTGAGCCAGATCATAAGCCCCCACCGGGGCCTTCCCCACCAGAACTCGGCCCTTCACCTACTCAGAGTGCACCAACCTCTCAAACGATATCTGAAACCGTTGCAGCTGAACCAACCCGCGATCTTCAGGATCTAGGTGTAATTCGTGTTGGCATTCTCATTTCTTCAATACTTGACTATTTTCCAATGTGTTATATCAGTACAACGAAAATCGAAGATGCAACTCGCTACTCCATAGAAGACCCCGATGGAATCATCTGCCAAATAGAAGTCAGCCAAGGCTCGGTGCATTTTCTGCAACGATATGACTTTCATGGTAAGCGAA
>CAYFXY010000092.1:0-7058 GCA_964347205.1 uncultured archaeon | reverse complement strand
CTCTTACCGTTACCTGCGTTCAGGTTACTTCTTTTTCTTTGCTGCCTCCTTCGGGGTCGACGCTTTAAGAAGCTCCAAAATTTCAGAAACCTCATCAGAGGTATAGGTTCGGGGGGTTCTGGCTAGAAAAGCTGCAATTTCTTCGCGAGTTGAGGGAGCAACATCAACTATTTGAATCGCCAGGGATTCCTCCATTTCGTACTTTTTAACAAGCTTTTTTACAAGAGCTTTGGCTGTCCGTGCTTGAAAGGCAGAGAATTTGACAGTATGGTCAAGAGTTACTCGTTGGATGTAACTGAGTTCAGCTTTCTTTCCCCGTTTTATCAGGGTGTTCTTGACTTCTGCCAATGTAAGTGGTTGCGATTCAATGATTTTTTTCGACAAGACAGCTCCCCACCAAATTATTTCGGTTGACCGGCACTCGGTCGAAGGTGTTCTGGACGAATGATTAAGAGTTTCTCTTTTTTTCCCAGAGTGGTCACGACTTCATAAGCTTTACCACGACGTCCACGAACAATCCCCACACGGCCGTGGTAGCGTCGATGGGGTTGACCACCATGGATTGCAGAATCGATCAGTATATCGACGCGATCGCCTTCTTCATACGTATACAGCAATTTTCCTATGCTAGGCATGCCACGCTGGCGCACTTTTTTTGTCATTACTTTCCGGCTACCCACACGGTATCCATGTGAACGCTTTACCATGGTAATTTATCCTCCGCAATTGTTACATCTATTACATCCAGTTGCTTACAGACCGCCGACGTACCCAAGATTTCAGTAATACTTGGTACAGTGCGTCCCTCATCGCCCGATATAAATTCTTTGACGTATAAGCCACCTTGACAGGTGAGTGTTAACTCAAAGGTATTAGCGTCAATAAATGCGGTTTGTAGGGTATAGATGCGTTTTCTTCGGGTCCGATCAGACCGACGATGAATGACGCGTTGTGGTGTTCGCTGATCGACTTGTAAAGGCATTGGCAGGCTCTGAAGGGGTCGAAGTGTTTCTTCGTGGATGGGCGTCTCAACTTGGACAATTGCCTTATAAACCTTTTTGGCTGAGGTAGCACTACCTTTCAATCGTTTGACCACATCTTTATTGGCAAATCGGAGATTACTTACGGTTACTTTCTTATCTGCCGCTTTGTTGATCTGCTGTTCCAGTTTTTCCAAGGGTAATGACCGTATTCGTGGGCTAAGAACTTCGATAACGAATGGACGTCCGGATCCTAACATGAGGGCATCAATATCTTCACGTCCCGCACCATGAAATTTGACGTCTTTTCCTTTCGTCTTCTTCAAGATTATAGGTGCTATGAGCTCTTCTACAGATTCAGGATACATTTTTCCTGTCTCATTACAACGTGAACAACCCTTTCCTTGACATTCCCTACAGGGCCAACGGGTTTGGGGAATGCCACGTTGAAACTTCTGGTAGCGCCCGTAAATGAATAAGGAATGGACTTCGAGTTCAACTTCATATTCGGGGATACGTATTAACGTCACAATGTCTGGTGTATCAAAATCAACTTTCAAATTCAGCTTAGAAGAGACTAGCTTACCAATTTCACGGTTAAGTTCGGCCTTAATCGGTTCTCCTGTATCAATTTGGAGTTCACTTCGCAGCTGTTCTTCTTTCTCAATAATTCTTGGGGTCACTTTAGTACCAACAAGGATGGAGGATGATTCCCATCCGTCTAAGCTTTTAATGACGGCTCGAGCTGCTTCTGAGAGTCGGTCCATGACCCCTTCACATATGTCACAGTCGCGACTTGGTGAGATATCACCAATGCCTTCTTTTGCTAGAAATTCTCTCGCTGGTTGAAATTGCCCATTTTCGGCTAAACGCCGAATGAGCAGAATCCCTCGGCTTCTGTTAGTTTGATAGGTTTTTGTTCCTATCATTAATAAGAGTGTTTTCAGGGCTTTTCCCCGGTTTTCATTTGTTAGTCCGTATCCCAGCATGGCAAATTGTCTACCCAAACACCAATTGCAAATAGTGTTTCGGCGGAGAATCTTTTTAGCGCTTGAACTAACTTGACTAAGGGTCATCAAGCCATGGACGCCTGTGCCACTTTTTCAGTCTTTCTGCAGAACGATTTCTTGCGAATCAAGAGCATGAACTACTTGGAGGATAGCGATATCACGGGGTAGGTTACGTTGGTAAAGAGCTTTGTTCGTTGCAGACGCAACGTCTGGACTGTTACTAACATAGAGGGGACAATACATGGCAATCTTTGAAGCTTTAACAAGATTGGGTTGCCATGTTGGTTCTTTTCCTGGGATTAATAGAAGTGTGTCATTGGTAGTCTCCTTGCTCAATACATTTCGGAGTGTAGTATCTGAGATTGTGACACCATAAGGAATCTTAGTCTTTGCTCGTCTACGTGATTGTTGGGTTCTCAGAATGATATGAAGAATTGATCGTTCATCAGCGCCGAGATAACGGATAGTTGTGGGATCCAGTGTGAATACTAAGGATTCAAGGTTCGGAAATCCAATGGTTATTCGAACCCATTCACGTAGAGCATGTGAGACGCAAAATCCTGTACGGATGCAATGTGCGATATCAACATACGGTTCGGATACAATCCCAATGTCGAGTTCAGTCTTGGTGAGTTCTAAGTGTGCTAGCGATTCAAGAAAGATGTGTAAAAATGGCAACTAGCGAGCCCCTCGAGGAGGTTTTTGATCACCAATTACTCCTTTCATTCCTGGAATACGAAGCCCGCCTCGTTGTTTTCGGATGGTCTTTATGAATTTCCGTGACTGTTGATATTGTTTTAACAGCTCTTTGACATCCTTTGGTTGGGTTCCTGAACCTCGGGCAATTCGTTGGGTTCGTGAACTACGGATTAATTTGGGGTTCTCCAATTCTTCATCGGTCATGGATTTCATGATTACCTTCCATTTTTCTAAGTTCTCTGTGGCCACTTCTTGTAATTCTTCTGGAACCTTGTAACCTAATCCGAGCATGCTTAGAATTTTTCCAAGTGAACCCACGTTCCCCATGGCTTCCATTTGCGCCATCATGTCCTTTAAAGTGAATTTTCCTGAAAGCAGCGCTTTAGCCAAATCCTTATCAGGCATCGCTTCTGCATCTTGAACCTTCTTCAATAGCGTTTCAAAATCAGCCATGCCCAGCAATTGCCCAACAAATTTCTTGGGTTCAAATTGTTCAAGATCATCAACTTTTTCGCCAGTGCCAATATATTTGATAGGTGCACCGGTTGCTGCTACTGCGGATAGGGCACCTCCTCCTCGAGCAGACCCGTCTAGCTTCGTGACGATAATGGAACCAATGGGCGTAGCAGTATTGAAAGCCTCCGCTTGGATGGACGTTTGTTGACCCAAGGTTCCGTCGATAACCAAAATAATCTCGGTGGGTTTCAAGGTCTTGGCAATCTGCTTCATTTCACGGATGAGACCTTTCTCTTCCTTATGGCGTCCAGCAGTATCGACTAAGATAATTTCGGTTTTTTCCGATTGGTAGTGCTTCACACCCTTCTTTGCAATTTTTAGTGATTCTTTCTCCTTGGGATTTCCAAAGCAGGGAAGATTCGCCCGGTCAGCAAGTTGTTTTATTTGATCATATGCCCCTGCACGAAAAGTATCTGCTGCGACAATACCGACGCTATGCCCTTCTTTTTTGAGTAACTTCCCTAGTTTGACAATGTTGGTAGTTTTTCCGCTGCCTTGAATGCCTACCACAAGGTAGATATTTGATTTACCAGGCTCAAGGGATAAGGCAACTTTTTTCTGTCCGAGAATGTCTGTGAGTTCCTCATACACAACCTTCACGACATATTCCCGTCGGGAAATTCCAGGAGCCACGTCTTCTTTTAATGCACGTTTTTCAATACGCTTAGTCAGGTCCATTACCAGATGGACATTCACATCAGCTTGAAGAAGGGCACGTTGCAGATCCTTCACTAGTTCTTTCACGGATTTCTCATCGATAACTGAAGACCGTAATAACTTCTGAACTGCTTTGTGAAGGGCTGAACCCAATTTTCCTAAAACCATGACAGTTTCCTACTTCAAACAAGTACGGTCGGATTACTCAACACGCCATATTAATTCTTTCTAAATTGAATCGAGTTGCTCCATTACTGCTCCAATAATCAACGGAAAGAGGAGGGTCGCATCACCAATTGTTGTTTCAAATTTCGCTTCCGCTTTAACCTTACCCCACGAAATCCCTTCTTGGAGCTTGGCACCACTTAAGCTCCCATCTTCTTCCCGTGCTGTGGTAATCTGAATAGCACTATCAAGACCGCCCCTAAGAATATTGGCTCCCAAGGTGAAGTGTTTTGGCAGTCCACCACCAAGAATGATTGCACCAATTTGTGTTGACTCAGAGATTCGGTCATGCAGGATTTGCATGTCTTTGAGCCCATTTAGTTTCAACGGCTGCAATTGGTTGTAAAAGGCAAGATGTAAGCCAAGCATTGAATCGAGAATACCCGGACAAAAAATGGGGACAGCGTTTCGATATGCTTGATGCACTATAGAGTCTGAATCGGTTACGTGTTTTCCAATTACTTTAATGAGTTCTGATGGTGAGAGCCCTTCTGTGCGTTCTTTTTCGGGAATCTTGTTAAGTATAGATCGAATGGTGTCTTCAAATTTTTCAAAGCCAGCTGTCTCCACGTAGACATCCCCAGCGCGACCCAGTTGTTGCTCAGCTAGTTTACGATCGTTGGCATGTAAAGTTCCTTTTACGTGATGTCCTCCAATGGCTTCAAGCACATCGTGAACTACATTAGCTCCACTTGTCACTATGACATGAATTCGTTTCTTCTTCACGAGTTCTGCGATGATGTCACGCAAGCCGCCCGGAACCATGGGGCCTGCCATGGCGAGAAAGACGAGACAGTCAGGGGATTTGAACATATCTCGTACAATTCGGACAGCTCGGGCTAAGCGTCCTGCTCCGAGGACTCCCGAACGCTTATATTGTTCTACTAAATCAGCCAAGGTCATGCCCTT
Organism: uncultured archaeon; assembly: GCA_964347205.1. Taxonomy (GTDB): domain Archaea; phylum Asgardarchaeota; class Hermodarchaeia; order Hermodarchaeales; family Hermodarchaeaceae; genus Hermodarchaeum. The sequence continues at coordinate 2,062 of CAYFXY010000092.1, read as the reverse complement.
GGTGATTTTCATTTGTTTAACGTATCGAGGAGGCATCGTGCAAAAACCAATTCTGATTTTTCCATTGTTGCGGAAACGAAAGCTAACGCCGACGGATTAGTTTCTTGCGCCCCAATACAATCCAATATTCTACTTGAATGCCTTGTTCGACTTGCCCTTCAAAGTCTTTTGCATCCGGTTGGGGCATCTCGAAGCTCTCATAGCTTTCCATATCCATTAATCCCAAAATAGGGGGAGTGGCATCTGTGATGTAGTTGACTTGAGCAACGCGCTTATCAATGATGGGTGAGTCCACTTTGGTGTCGGTCGGTAATACGATACTTTTTTTTGAACCATCAAAGACACCAACCGCAACAATTCGAGCCTTGGCATGACCATGTTTGCCAGATTTACTCTTCTCAATGCTAACAACTTTATAGGGCTCATTCTCAATTACGAGATAGCGTCCAACTTTCAAGCTACCTGCTTCGACAACTTTATGCGACATCTTTTGCCACCGTCCACGATTAAACTATAGAGGTCTCTTAAACTTTTGGCTACTTAGCAAAAGCCCAAATAAGAGTTTATCTTGACATTCATGGAGGCAAAAACCTTGAAAACTGTGGGAATATTAACTCGTCCAGATTTTGATGCTGGTATCTCCTTTGTCCGACAGGTTCTCACCTATCTCGAAAGTCAAAAGAACAAAGTTCTCCTTCCCTCTTATCTAGCAGAAAGACTCGAACGGACAGATCTTGCCCAGCCTCTTAATAAATTGAAAGCTGACTTCGTGATAACCTTAGGGGGAGATGGAACCCTCCTTTTTGCTGCCCGCCATTTATCGCCTGATATCCCGATTCTTCCAGTTAACCTCACATCCTTTGGCTTTCTCTCCGAATGTGAAATTCATGAAGTTGAAATGTTAATCGATCAGGTTCTAGCAGGAAAGCTGTTCGTTCAGGAAACACCCAAGCTAGCCGTACGGTTCAAGAAGAAGCGCTTACCCGATGCTGCAAATGAAGTCTCATTCTTTACCGTGGATCAAGGACGCCCTGTTCCCACCAAGATTCAGATTAATGCCGGCCAACAATTTAATTTTCAGGCCAATGGCTTCATTGTTGCAACACCGATGGGCTCCACCGGTCACACTCTTTCTCTCGGTGGTCCGATTCTTGATATTCGTCTGCATGCGTTTCTACTATTAGCTGTAGCTCCACTCCGTCAAGGGTTTCTTCCACTAATCATTCCAAGCTCTAGCGAAATTACTGTAGAATTAGGAAAAGCTTCAAATCTTTTCATAGATGGTGACCAAATTACCGAAATACCACCAACTAAACCAATTTCTATTAATCAATCTGAATCAACCCTTCGAATTCTCCGACGTCCCTCTCGGTTCTATACTCGTTTACAGGGCAAACTATTGAGGTGTTAACAATATCTTCCCCCCAACCTCTTGTCTTTGTCATTGACACCTCTGCAATTTTCAATCGGCTTCAATATGCCGCCGAAGAAATCCAACTCGTTACAACACCTATGCTAGAGAAAGAAATGTACAAAAAAGGGCTTAAAGAAACGGTTGAACTCCTAATAGCAACACAAAAGCTCCGCATAATCGAACCCTCTTTAGAATCACTAAACAAAATCAAGGAAGCTGCCAACCAACTTGGAGATCTGCCTTACTTATCCGAACCTGATCAACAACTCCTTGCTCTCGCATTAGATTTGACTTTGAACGAATTCCAAGTCGTTATCATAACCGATGATTATTCAGTTCAAAATGTAGCAAAACGACTGTCTCTTGAGTACAAGACCACATCCCAACTAGGAATTCGAGAAGTCATCAAATGGGAAACCTATTGCCCAGGCTGCTATTTCAAAAATTCAAGATTGAAAAAAGCCGAACCTTGCCCCATTTGCGGCACCGCTCTCAAACGTCGTGCAATTCGTAAACAACCCCTCTAATGCGAATCTATGTGACAGTGAACAAAATTTAAGAAGCATGCAACTATCCATCTGAATCACGTTCATTATAATGAAGGCGAAGCAACTTGAGTGAAAACAAAAAATCCTTCTGTTCATGTTG
>CAYFXY010000091.1:5987-7192 GCA_964347205.1 uncultured archaeon | reverse complement strand
GAGTTCATCTAATTCCTTGGTACCCGCATATTTCCCCCAGCACAATATGTTACCATCGGCAAGAAAGTTGACAAGATCAATCATCGGATGTGTTCCTAGGATGTCACGAAGGTGTTCGCTGGGAGGAGGGCGTGTAATGTTTAACAGTGCTAGGAAAAATGAGGCATCCATCATAGCATAGCTGGGCTCGAAAAAATACCGACGAATCACCTTACTGGCTTCTAGCTTTACCACTCGGTTGCGTACCGCTGTCACGGATAGCCCAAGTTCTCGACCTAGCGCTCGATAAGACATCCTGGGATTTTCTATCAGTGCGAAAAGAATCTGTTTATCAGTGAGGTCCATCGGCATCCGGAGAGCACCCAAGCACCACACCATACATTCTCATTAGGTAAATACCCAACGGGTCAACGGGTAGTTTTGGCACCAACAAAGCGTGTGACTTTACTAAGTCTTGTTTTCTGTTAGGAAAAGTAGACGTTCTATCCAGGGTTAGGTTTCTAGATTCTTTGGGTCACTTCTTTGGATCCTTCTGTTTTGCCTTCTTTTCTTTCGTTTCTTTTGGCATACATTCTTCACACATGGCAGGGTCACCTCCTTTCACTGCGTTATTTAACAATTCATGCAAGGCGAACACTACTATTAGTATACAAGGTGAAGTATTTAAACTATAAACTGTAAAGTATTAAAGTAACTATACACGAAGGTCACCGACATGTCCAAAGAGAATGCCGCCTCCTGTACCACCCTTAACGAAGACACCCTTTGTGTATGTCCCCTGGAAGGCACCATCGAACTGATTAGCAAAAAATGGACACTCCAGATTGTCGCCGCTATTGGCAATCATCGAAAACTTAGATTCAACGAAATCCAAACTAAACTCAAAGGGATTAGCCCCAAGAGCCTCACAGACCGACTCAAAGATCTCGAAAAAGCTAACCTCGCAGAACGCGTAGTCTTCGCTGAAATTCCTCCCCGCGTAGAATATTCCCTCACTCGACAGGGGGAAGAACTCCGGAGAGCCATCATGCCCCTTATGAAGTGGGCTTCAACTCGGAATAAATCTTCATAACACAAACTCCCACAAAACAGGAGAAGAACAGAAACCATTCTCGAAGTAACAATAGGTGGTTGAGAAATGATACCTGAACTTCAAACCGCTGGATTCGAGGAACAGAAGTTTGATACTGGCGAAATAAAGATGA
>CAYFXY010000091.1:0-5977 GCA_964347205.1 uncultured archaeon | reverse complement strand
TCACAGCGCTGATAATTTACTCCACCATATTAATGAGATTATTGACATTTCTCAAATTCAAGCCGGCACCTTAAGGCTAAATAAAGATGAACTATGCTTCTGGTCCTGATAACGATCCTGCCCTTATTTTGATTCCTGGTCAGGCCGGCACCTGGGAAAATTACAGGGAAGTGCTTATTCCACTGTCAAAGAAATTTCAAGTCTTTACCGTTGATGTACGTGGACATGGAAAATCAGATTGGCCAACCGGAAAATACTCATTCAAATACATTGGAAATGATTTCACGACTTTTTTGGAATACCTTGTCAAACGACCTGCGATAAGCTCAGTGAATTCCTCTGGTGGACTTGTCGCGTTATGGCTTGCAGCAAACAGACCCAAACTGATCAAAGGTATTGTAATGGAGGATCCACCCCTTTTCTCTGCGGACTGGCCCCGGATCAAAACTGACAGCGATGTTTACAGAATTCTTCAAACCACCATTGAGATCACTGATGTTATGAAGACCTCCGATCGAGTAAAAGTTCTGGCAAAGGTCTTGACCAAAATTGAGCGCCCAATTGAAGGCAAAGAGAAGACAAGGAAAGTCCCTTATTGGATGGCATACATCCTAGCCTGGCGGATAAGAAGGGCGCAGAAAAAGAAGAAAGCCCAAATCCCCCGCTCTGGAAGAATTGCAAGCCTAGTATATACTCTCACACATTATGACCCAGATTTTAGTCGCGCTTGGGTCGATGGCAGAATGTACGACGGCTTGAATCATGAAACCGCCATGAAACAAGCAAAATGTCCCATCTTGCTGCTTCATGCGAACTGGTTCCGACACCCCAGATACGGATTGGTAGGTGCGATGGATGATCACGACGCAGCTAAAGCAAGGAAACTAGCACCCCACATGATATACAAACGAATCGATTCAGAACATGTGATACACTCCCACAACCCAGCAAGATTCATCGCCGAGATTGAGGAATTTTCTACGCCCCTGGACTAAATCAGCCCCCTTTTCTACCTCGGAAATGAATAGCCATCCAGCATAGAACAACTACATTATAGCAGCGCTGAATCTTACCAGTGTCCTGCCTCGAGTACCTGTTGGAATGAAGAAAATTAGAATAAAATGTGCATTAAGCAACCGGCTTCGTTGAGATGAGTTGCGGATTAAAATTGATTACTTGGATGTTAGGGTCGAAATAGATTTGACAGAATCACAAACTCGAGCTTCTTGAGGAATTGCTATCATGATAAAGGAGAAGATTAATAATTCAACGTATTTTAAACACCGTTGATTGCCATGAAGCATAAAGAAAAAAAACCGGAGGGTCAACACAAAGGACCGATTAGTGCTCTTATTCTAATTGAAGTTGTACCCCACGAACATCTCAACGTCCTTAAGACCGTTAAAAACGACCTTGAGGCCATCCGAGGCGTAAAAGACGTTTGTGCCATATTCGGTACCTGGGATCTCTCTGCAATCGTTGAAGGTCCCTCCTTTGAAGACCTCAAAATTAAAGTGATTGATGAAATCCGTGCTATACCCGGCGTTGGAAAAACCGAGACACTCCTCAGATTTCCAATCTAACCCACAGCGACGCGTTCACCACAATCCCGCTATTTCAGAAATCGCGACAAACCACGCTAGTGCCCAGATCCAGATATTCTATTTTAGTTTTAACCGCTATCTTGGAATTTTTTTACCCTGAAAAAAAGCTCTTCGTGCTTTAATATACTGTAACACTTCGTGTCCCGGGAATCTTTCTTAGCTCCTCGATGAGTTCAGAAGGTACTTCTCCTTCGGTGATCAGAAAAAGCTTCGCCTGGGCGCTTGTACTTGGGTCCTCAGTGATTACTTGTCGGATGCTCAGGCCACGATCTGAGACCGCTTTTGCGATGCTGGTTATGATTCCTGGTTTGCTTGCATTTTGGGGAATATACATGATGACACCGAAATTGAACTCGCGGGCAACGTCTTGTAACGAGCTGACTTGTTTCAAGTTCATGTAGATTCTTTTCAATTGAGGGTGTGAAAGAATAGTTTTCACGGTGCTGTCGACTGCGCGTCGATCAACTCGAACTTCGTTGGCTATTTGTGTATGCGGGATTTCGATTTGTCCACTGACGACTTTTCCTTCCGTATTTACCTGGAATCCCCTTTCATAGAGAAGTTGTGCTACTTTGCTTTGAGCGGGGAGATCTTTGAAAAATTCAGCGATTTGGCTCCACATACTTTTGCCTCCAACGTCTTATCGGTGCTTGCTAGGGTATCAATTTGACGACTTGAAGTCAAGCATCAACGTACGGTTTTGTTCAATAAAGTATAAATATGTGCGTTATTGTCTAAGGATGCACTCTATTCACTTTGGTTGATGGAACGTTTATGACCGTAACGAAGATTCTCCTTAACGAAGACGCGATACCCAAACAATGGTACAACATCCTTCCTGACCTTCCCAAACCACTCCCCCCAATGATTCACCCAGAAACCCAGCAACCCGTTAAGTTGCCACCAGTGCTTTTCCCTGAAGAGTGTTTGAAACAAGAGGAAAGTACCAAGCGATGGATAAGTATCCCAGAACCAGTTCGTGACATCTTTCGGATTTGGCGACCCACACCCCTTTATCGGGCAACAAGATTAGAAAAAGCGTTACAGACACCTGCCAGGATCTACTACAAGTATGAAGGGGTCAGTCCTCCTGGCAGCCATAAACCGAATACCGCAGTAGTCCAAGCCTACTATGCGCAGAAAGAAGGCACTGAACGCCTCACCACTGAAACTGGAGCAGGTCAATGGGGATCCTCGCTTGCATTCGGATCTCAGTTCTTCGAGCTCGAGGCCACAATCTACATGGTGAAAGCAAGCTACTTCCAAAAACCCTATCGCCGCGTGCTCATGGAAACCTGGGGAGCAGAAGTTGTCCCCAGCCCCTCAAAACGCACTAAAAGCGGCAAAGCCCTGCTCCGCATGAATGCCCAAAATACCGGAAGCCTCGGTATTGCCATTAGTGAAGCAATTGAAGACGCCTTAGCGGATGAGGTGACTAAATACACCATTGGGAGTGTCGTAAATCACGTGCTCCTTCATCAGACAGTCATCGGATTAGAAACCCAACAACAACTCGCCCAAGAAGAGGAATACCCCGATCAGATCATTGGATGCATTGGCGGGGGGAGCAGCTTCTCGGGGTTATTCTGGCCCTTTTACCACGATGTGATCACTGATAAAGCACCAAAAGAAGTGGAATTCCTCGCTGTCGAGTCGACAGCCTGTCCGTCTGTGACGAAAGGACCATACATGTACGATCACGGCGATACGGCCCGCTTTGTACCTTTAGTTAAAATGAACACTCTTGGCCATTCTTACATTCCTCCCCCCATCCATGCTGGCGGACTCCGATATCACGGGATGGCTCCAACCCTTTGTTTGTTGAATCAAGAAGGGATAGTCAAAGCTCGAGCGTATAACCAATTGGAGAGCTTTGAGGCTGCAACCTTCTTTGCGGGGGCAGAAGGCTTTCTTCCTGCTCCAGAGCCTGCACACGCGGTCAAGGCAGTCATCGATGAAGCCGTGCGATGCAAAGACAGTGGCGAAGCAAAGACTCTGCTCTTTTTACTTTGTGGACATGGCTACTTCGATATGCAAGCCTACGACGATTACCTAAACCAAAAACTTCCCGCCTACGAGTATCCGAAGGAGAAGGTAGCCGAGTCCATTGATGCCCTCATGAATCTTTATCCCTGGCTGAAGGAAAAATAAATCTTCGATCTCGTTCTCCTATGAATTCATACTAACAACCCACCTAGCATTCATCGCTATATGCTAAATATGGGCATAATAAGCCTTTTAACGAACCACCGAGTTAGACCCAGCGGGAAACAGGTCTGCACCTGGTTTCAGGTTTTCTGCTTTGGCCCCCAGGCAGAAAGATTATTTGAGCTATGAACTGTTGAACATTTTGGAGGTTCTCAAATGAAAAAAAGACTCACCCGCACTGAAGGCGGATTTTGGCTTAGTGCCTTTATTTGTGGGCCCCTCTGGTTGATTTCCTTTATTCTCTATTTAGTCCTCGGAGCGGTATTAGGCGTTTGGATCTTTGCCATTATTTTCTTCTTGGTCTGCGCCATTCCCGCTTGCTTGCTCTGCGTCATTCCCAACACCTACCTCAAACACTGGTACATCGAATTCTCCACGGAAGGCTTTCACACCAATACCCTGGGACGGAAACGCTTCTTTCCTTGGACCATCATCGCCAACGTCGACACCGAAAAAAGCTCAGGTTTCACAGGACACTACGATGACATCCTCATCATCACCGTCGATTCAAAAGAGTACAAATACTTCCTCCCTCACTTCGGCCTACATGCAAAAAAAGAAACCACCACATACACCGACGCCATCAAAACGAGCTGGAAAAGTCATCAAAACTAACCTACTCAGTACAAACTAAAAACAAGGTGTCCCATCTCCCCGAGCTGAGTCACACGCTTTGCCACGCTCGTCGCGGTCAACCCCAGTTTCTCAGTAATCCCCCGATACGTTACCCGACAATTCACATAAAGCTCAATCAAGATATCCTTATCCACTTAGTCCACCTAAACCACTCACATCCAATTAGAGACTAATCTCGCCTAAAAACAATTCGTGAAAAAGCCTTTCTTCAGCTATATAGGAAAAAGCCGTTTAGTAGCAGCGATGGATTTTATCAGCACATTGTAGCATGTCGATTTGGACACGATTTATCTTCAGAGGATTCCTGATTATAAAGTATGACAACCTTCTACGAGAGGCTCGCTCGCTACTATGACTTCATGTACGCGCAAAAAAACTACAAAGACGAGGCAGGAAAGCTTCATGCTCTCATTCAACAATACAAAACCTCAGAGGGGAATCGTCTCCTCGATGTCTGTTGTGGAACTGGAGGTCACCTCGTGCATCTTAGAGATTACTATGACACTACGGGGTTTGATATCAGCGCACCGATGCTCGCTGTAGCAAAGGAAAAGCTCACCAACGTACCCTTAATTAAGGGCAACATGGTGACCTTGGACTTGGGTCAACGATTTGATATCGTTACCTGCTTGTTCGGATCTATCAATTACCTGACTACCAAACGCGACCTCACCAAGACCATTGCAGCTTTCGCTAAGCATACCAACCCGGGTGGAGTCGTTATCCTCGAACCCCTCTTTATCAAAGAAACCTTTACACCCGACTATTTGAGCATGCTCTGTGTCGACCAACCCGACTTTAAACTCGCCCGCTTTAACCGTACCCGACGAGCCGGTGACATCGTCTACCTCGATTTCCACTTCTTACTCACCACCAAAACCGGAACCGAACACTTCATCGACCCCAGCCTCACCGGACTCTTCTCCCAAACTGAATTTAAAACAATCATGGAACACCACCAGCTCACCTTTACCCCCATCGATCCAGGCATCTCACGCAAAAACCTCTACCTCGGAGTCAAAGCCGACTAAATATCTCTCAAAACAAGAGGAGGCGGAAGACACCGCCTCCCAAAGCAGGAAAACTTTCACTAACCGCAATAAATTATGCCGCGCCTTTCCTGTTTTCAGCTCTTTTTGGAGGTCTTTATACCTGACCCGCTAGTCAAAATTGTAAAAGTCAAACTTAGTTAAGCTAACATACGAGGAAGGCCAGAAGAGAGAGCTTCAAGATAGTCAAGTATATCATCGAGTTTCATGCAAATCTCATGTTGTGCCTCAGGGTCTATAATCCAGTCGTTTAAGGGATCTCCGTCCACATGGCCGTCCACCTTTGCACGAATTAACTGTAGCAAGTATTCTAGGTAGCCTCGACATGCCTCGTTGTCGAGCATCTTGGGTACAGCCATGAACATATCGTTAAACATATTCTTCAATAGAGTTGGATTCCGTTGGAATGCGTCATCGGGCAGAGCTTGAATGAACTGATTGACATCGTCCTTCCAAACAACTTGGCTATTAGCGATTTAC
>CAYFXY010000090.1:5220-7306 GCA_964347205.1 uncultured archaeon | reverse complement strand
GACCAATCCTGCACGCTGAGTGGCCATCCGCGCTCCCTCTGAATTAACCTTCAAAACCAAAAGGCGTCGCCGTTCCTCAGCTATCGTATAGGAATAGCCTTCAGCTTCCAGTGATGCAAAAATTTCAGCTTGGGGAAGTGTCTTGTGTTCACCAGACAGAATAAACAAACATCGGTGAGTTTCTGACTGGATCACATTTCATCCTCCAAATTGAATACCATAACTATGGCATCTTCTCCATCACCGTAGTATTTACGGATTCGCTTCTCTTCCCGAAACCCATAGTTTTGATAAAATAATTTCGCACTGTAGTTCGAAATACGAACTTCAAGAGCCACCCGATTACACCCTTTTGCTTTGAGAATGTGATTTATCTCTGAAAGTAACTGATCTCCAATTCCTTTTCGCTGATGTTGCTTACTGACGGCAATTGAGACAATGTGTCCTTCGCAATATTGAGGAAAATCTTCAATTACTGCTACTATATATCCGAGAATTATTTCTTTGGTTTCGGTTTGCTCAACTGCAACGAGGAACAACTCGGGGGATAATCTTGCTAAGTATTGAAATAGACTTTTTGGATACGGATCACTAAACGCTTCAAACTCGATGAGTGTGATTTGGTCCAAATCTTGGTTTTGAATTGGGCGAATTCTTTTCATTCTGGATTTTCCTTACAGTGGATAGAAATATGTGTGTACAAGTTGGTCTAATTTATTGCTGAGGCGACTGTACGTGAAGATTGTGACGAAAAAACTCAAAACTGGGCTTGTTGTGGTTGTGCCCGAAGATATGGATGACTTATGGCACCTTTATAATGTCATTCTTCCGGGAGATCAAGTTGCCGCCCGAACAGTGCGTCGAGTACGACGGGATCTGGGTGATACCTCTCGCCCTGATAAAGGTGAACGACGTCGAATGTTCATTCGATTAGCGGTAGAAGAAGTTGCTTTACACAAATACTCCAATCGCCTCCGTGTGAAAGGCAAAATCTTGGAAGGACCTGCTGATTTCGTGTCACTTGGGAGTTATCATACAATCAATATTGAACCTGGTCTGAAAACCGAAATCGTCAAGGAGCGTTGGCCCCGCCCCCTTCTTCAGCGATTACAGGATGCTGCCTCCCGAAAAGGGCAGCGATTAATAATTATCGCCGTTGAAGAGGACCAAGCCTCGATTGGAATCATCGATGATTCGGGGATAGATGTTCGGGTTGAAATCCATGGAACCGCACGCGGCAAATATGGTAAGTATGTTCAAACCGCGGAAACCATGAATCAAATGTTTGCAGGTGTTGCCACCCAACTTCAGGAGCTCTTAGACCGATTACCTGATGTCTTGCGTGTTGTCATTGTCGGGCCAGGGTCAACTAAAGAAAAACTCGCTGAATATATAACGAGTAGAATACCAACGAGTCAGGGCAAAATCCTCATAGAACATGTGAGCACGGGAACTGTTACTGGAATTTATGAAGCATTAAATCGCGGGGTTATTGAGCAAATTGCCGGTGAGATTCGACTTAATCGAGAAATCCGCCTAATGGATGACATTATGACACACTTAGGAAAGGGCACTGGTAAAACCGCATATGGTTGGGACGAGATTCTTCGCGCGGTTCAATTTGGTGCTGTCGAAACACTACTTGTGCTAGATAAAACCTTTCGTGAGGCCGCCCCTGACCAGCGGCGAAGAATGGAAACAATAATGCGGCAAGTTGAAACCAAAGCAGGATCCATTGAAATTCTTAGTGCCGAACATCAAGCAGGAAAACAACTCAAAAGTTTAGGTGGAATCGCGGCGCTTCTCCGATTTTCATTACCTGAAACCTAAAGCGGTTCATAAGATACTTGAAATCGGCTAGCAATTGGATATTCTTCTGCAATACCCACCTGAAAGCTCAGGTCTTTCAATCGTTTTGCCAATCTTCGAATAATTGTGGGAGACGTTTCCACTCTTCCTTGTTTATGATTCACGAACAATTTGCCCTTAGGAATCTGAAACTCGTTAAGCAGAATTGTGTAACTGTCCTTGAGCGAAATATCGGACGGTGGGATAATTATTCCTTTCACCAGTAGCCCTTCCGTAG
>CAYFXY010000090.1:973-5210 GCA_964347205.1 uncultured archaeon | reverse complement strand
GTGCTATGAAATTCGAGATAAAATCTTTAACATCCGTAGAAATTTGTTCAAAGGGTTTTGCCACGTTTTTTGCGCGCCGTCGGAAGCGATTTCGCAATTGCACACCATCTTTCAGTGACAGGGGACAAAAATGAACGTTCAATGTTGTTTCAGTTGCCGCCCATTCTACGAGTTCTATGGCCTCTTCTTCACTCTGTTGTGCAGAGGCAATAGTATCAGAATCAAACTTAAGATTTCGGCGGCGAAGTTCATCCGTATTTAAGGGGGTGAATTCTAATTCGTTGAGATTCACGAAATCAATGCCAATTTCATCAAACTGGCGGAGCAGCTCTTTGAGCGAGTCAAGCTCACCTGGGATTACTGGAATTTCGATTCCTAATCTTATTCGACCTTTAGTTAACTCACGAAGTTTTGGATAATCCTTACCAACTTCAAAGCGATGAAGACGTAACTCGTCAAGACCTGCCTTTATCAACTGTTTGACAACGTCAACAGATAGAGGTTCCAAACCTGTGTAGAGATGAACGTGAAAAGTTTCCCCAAACGCCTTCTTGAATTCCCGAATTAATTGAATTGTCCGTTCCAATTCCAGAAGGGGTTCCCCCCCTGTAATACCCATGCCTGTGGCATCAATTAGTCGCGCCTCAGATAATGCTTCTTCCACATTACTTGCTTCGACTTCGTTGGCAAAAATACCATCATGGTCACGACGTTCTTCTGAAATTGGGCAGTAATAACACTCCTTTGTACACTTTCCGGTGACAAAGAGAACTAGTTTCGCTCCCTTCATACATTCGCGACAACCTTTGGGTAACTGTCCCATGTAGGGAGAATTTCCTCGTGAAAGTTTGACGTTTCGTGTCACCTTGGGTCATCCCTTTTGCACTCGCCGACGCACAACAGGATCCCGATCGCTAATGTGTTTGAGCACGGCTTCAAAAGTGTCATCTGGTGCGAGTTCACGTTTAAGATATACACCGGTTCGTCCAACTTCGTCACGCCGCATTAAGATTTTCACTCGTTCTTTCACAATTTTTAGACTTACTCCGACTTTCTTTGCTACCATTACTTCGTTTCCAATGACTGGAGTCTCAATGTGACCTACATCGGTAGGTTCGATGAGAATCAGTCGTTTGTCAACGCCAGGGACCCGATAATCGGTTAGGAGCTCAGCTTTTTTCAGACAGCCTCCAAACTTATAGAACTCTAGTTCAATGGGTGCTGGGCTAGTTAATGGGAATGTTATCACTGAATTATGTGGCAAGTAGATGTGGGCTTTGATTACATGAAACGGGGTTGCGTGAATTAATTCACGATGAATTATTTGAAAACCGGATTCTGTTAAAGCTAGTTCAATTGTAAAGGAGGGTAAGACGTTAGGCAGATACACATCAATGTCGCTGTCTTCAGAAACATCACCTCGACAAATACTTCCATGGATTAGAGACATGCTACCCGTTTGGTCAAGGACAGTCATCAGGTCTAGAGCTCGTTTCCGGAGCTTAGCTAAGAGAGACCATTTGGTATTTCCATAGGTGACTTCTTGACTTCCAATATCACGGCGAGCTGGTTTCGTTCGGGGCATTCGGCATCGATCCTAATCGGAAGCTTTGATACTTTCGTTCATCCATTTCAAATAGGCTTCATGTCCTTCCTTAATGTCAACGCTAATGATTTCAGGAACTTCATAGCTGTGTAATTCTAACACTGCTTCGCTAAGTCGCGCGAATTTCCCAGTTTGGGTTTTAATAATAAGTAGTACCTCACTATCCTCAACAATCTCTCCCTTCCAGCGATAGATAGAGGTCTGTGGAATCATTCCCACACAAGCTGCAAGGGCTTTCTCAACTAATGTCCGAGCAATCTTTGTTGCTTCCTCCATGTTTCCCACAGTGACGTAAACAATGATGTTTTTAGTGGACATAATTCCACACTCACCAAACGAGCCCCAACCACATCTCTTAAAAGCTTCTCTCTCATCGGTTCGCCAGACATTTATACTAATTCTCTGACTGTGAAAACTCTCGAGGCGACACAACGCATGCTTCAACTTGAATTCCTGTTTCCATTTCTCCCTTTGCTGGTGATTCTTCTTATCTGGATGATCATCCTTGGCCTCGCTTCAGTTTTCAAGTTAGAACGGTTTGGCATTGACGTTGGGCCTTTCATGCTTTTTGCAAGAACCGGACGATTTAACAACCTTTTAAATCGCATCGGAAGATGGCATCCCCGCGCCTGGCGCTATATTTGGTCATTTTTCATAGGTGTGGCATTTTTTGGTTCCTTAACTGGCTTTTACTTCTTGGGTTCAAATATTTGGGAATTTATTAAAGCTATTTTGGGTCAGCCCAGCACTCCCGGACCTGTTGCTCCCCTCATCCCGGGTATTACAATGTCCTACGAACTCTTTCTTATGATTTTAATTCCACTAATCGTGGCTGTTATTGTTCATGAACTTGCTCATGGAATCGCCGCACGCGCTGATGATATCCCTATTCAAAGTTCTGGGCTGTTCTTTTTCTTCGTCTTTTTTGGTGCCTTCGTCGAGCCTGATGAAGAATATGTCAAAATAAAGACGACCCGTCGACAACGTGCCCGTCTCTTTGCTTCTGGTTCAGGAGCCAATCTCACTGTAGCGGCAATCGCATTGATGATGGCGACTTTGATTCTTGTTCCTATTCCCAGTGGTGTTCTTATTCAAAGTGTTGTATCTGGTAGTCCAGCGGATGGTCATCTCGCTCCTGGGATGGTCATTCTTGGTATGAACGGAACTACTATTCAAACCGATCAAGATTTACGTACTTTTATGGCTGGAGCACAACCTGGCGACCTGGTTGTGTTCACGGTCCAAGAAGGTACCGTTCAAATGAATCTGGGGGCAAATCCTTCTAACGCGTCCCAAGCCTACATTGGAATCTTTTTGCGAACCCACTATCCCTTGGTCTTTCCATTCAGTCTTTTAGGACCCATTGGAGGATTACAATTTTACCAAGGGCTAGGCTGGTTCATCATAATCATGCTAAGCCTGGGCATAATCAACCTCTTACCCATCCCTCCCTTGGATGGCGATAGACTTTGGAAAGATCTCATTGATGCGACAATTATGATGGAGCGAAAAAGTGGCAAAGCGCTGCTTTGGGGTCTTCGAATTACAGCCCTGTCAATTCTGGTTGCCAATATTCTTTTTACAATTATTAACCCCGCTCTATTAGCTATCTTCTTTAGGTAGAGAATGGAATTTTATGATTTGAGGTTCAATGGCAAGGGACGCCTATGACTGATGATTGTCGCAAGTGCGGAGCCCCGTCAGTGATTGCCCGACCCTATTCTGGTGAAGTACTTTGTGAACGATGTTTCCGCGAATCTGTAATTACGAAGGTCCGAACGGCAATTTCTAAGTATAAGATGCTCCAACGAACAGATCGCATTGCTGTTGCTTATTCTGGTGGGAAAGATAGTACAGTTCTGTTAGCAATACTTGTTGAAATCCAACAACGCTTTCCTGAATCTGAAGTAATTGCCATCACACTTGAAAAAGAACGCAAACAGGATCTTGAACGCCAAAACGTGTTAGAAAAAGTTACACGCCAACTCAAAATTGAACACATAACCTCCACCTATCAAGATCTTTTTTCTTTAACGCTTGATGAAGTAGCGATGAATGCTCAAACTAGCCAATCGGCCTTTTCACCTTGTGCATTCTGTGGTACCCTCCGACGACAAGGATTGAACAAACTAGCACGACAAATCAAAGCGGACAAACTTGCTTTAGGACACAACCTCGATGACGAAGTCCAGTCTATGGTAATGAACCTGATTCGGGGCGATTTACTAAGACTTGCTCGAATCACCCCTTACCTCAAAGGAGTTCCTGGATGGCTGGTACCCCGCCTTAAACCAATGTACCATATCTCAGAAAGCGATATAGCACTGTATTCACAACTGCTCGGGTTACCCGTATATCAACAACCTTGTCCATACCAAAACACTTCACTACGGTCTGAAATTCGTAATTGGTTGGACACCTTCGAAGCAGACCATCCTGGCTCAAAGTTCAACCTCTATGCAACCATCACGAAAATCATCGTAGCATTTCAAAGTGAGGGAGACGAACCATTTCAGAAATGTCAGGAATGTGGCGAAATTACGTCACAAACAGTGTGTGCAGTGTGTCTTTATCGTCAAGCACTGGGAAGTTCATTCAACAACAAATGATAAGGGGCGGACGGGAGCCCCG
>CAYFXY010000090.1:0-963 GCA_964347205.1 uncultured archaeon | reverse complement strand
TCATCGTCAAGCCTTAGGTGGGCTCCATTCTTAAAAATAAGAAAGGGCGGACGGGAGCCCCGACGGTCGTCAACCCTTACTGACGTCGTGCTCGCTGCCAGGTCTCAGACCCGGATCTCGGAAGCATCTACAGTACAGGCTTACGCTGCTCCCTCCCGGGTCTCGCTGGGTTCACCTGATAAAGGCGATTCAGCCCTTCCTACGAAAAGCCTACCGCCACCAGCGATCCTCCGAGGCGGATCGTCACAGCCACGAACAGCGAGTCGTACACCAGGTCAGAAAGTCTAACGTCGGCATTCAGCCCGCCGTATAGAGCATCTGCGGTATAGGGGAGCCTTAGCCAGCCCGTAGCGGCGCTGCGGGGCTTCTAGCCCCCCGCCTAGGCTCACCGTCCAACTTGCTCACATCATTCCCCGGTATATAACGTTTACTTCGCATGTTGTTTTACTCGCCAAATTTGGAAAATGAATATCGGAATTGCCACAATGAAACAAAGAATACAAAAAAGGTAAGCCGTTGAGGAAGAGATCAGACCAAGAAAGGGATTTCCCAAGAGGGGCCAAAACGGTTGCATTTCCGAATACAGAAACGCATCCAAAATGATGTGCGAGTATGCTCCGATTAAAACCGCGACTGTGATGTTAGGTAGCGAACCAGTTTGGGGGAGACGGAAACGAGTCATAATATTTTCCAAAAATCTTCTCAAAAGGAAAACGGTCACAATAAGCAGGAGGGAAGCAATTGTGGCGCCTAAGAATGTGTGAAAAAACAAGTGCAAGACGGGTAATCTGAGAAGAAGAAAAGAGAGTGGTTCAAGATCCACAATGATGGTCCCCAGTAAGATGCTTGGTAAAAACAGAAATGGAAAAAAAATCAATCCAATTAGAAGGCCTGGACCAAGATGGAAGGGAGTGAAAGGCATTCTGATACACCTTAAAATGGATGAATTCGTTATGATTCATT
>CAYFXY010000089.1:5570-7342 GCA_964347205.1 uncultured archaeon | reverse complement strand
ATTGTAATGCTTCATTATCTGGTGTCATGTCTCAAGTTTTTACATTTGAAACAGCCGAGCAATGTGGGGTATGTGGGTATTGGGTGCATCCTGGTGAACAAGTTGTTCTTTGCCCTTCCTGCAAATCGCAAGGACATCGTTCACATCTGATGGAATATTTGAAGGCTAAAGGAAGTTGTCCTGTATGCAATCAGAAACTGAGTAGTTACCAACTTCTGCAAGCAATTCCCAAGATTGGAAGTTCCTCACCTAATGCAAGTACGAAAGAGGAATATTAGCACTACTTTTAGGTTATAGGAAAATAGTTTTAGGTAATTTCGTTATCGAGTGCGCGCCTTTTTGTGTCACCACTAAATCATCTTCAATACGAATGCCCCCGACTTGCTGATAATACAGCGCAGGTTCTACTGCGATTACTGATCCTGATTTGATTTGGTTTGGGTGTAGCGTGAGTCTTGGATGTTCATGAACATTAAGGCCAATACCATGTCCAAGCGCGTGAAGCATGCCCTCTTTAATGTCGGGTGTCCGGTGAGCGGATGAATGGCCATCCCGTTCAAACGAATCAGCCATAACATTTACCAAGTCTTCTGTGTTTCCTCCAGCCTGTAAGATATTAAGGATGTCATCGAGAACCGTTTCAACTGATTCGAATAATTTCTGGACTTTTTTCGAAACCTTTCCTCGAACAATGGTGCGAGTGATATCTGCATGATACCGTTCTTCAATACGCCTTGGAAAAATATCGACAATTATGGGTTCGTTGGCGTAAAGTGTGTCATTTCGTAGACCAAGATAATGAAAATCTGCACCTTTAATACCACCAGCAACAATAGATTCTTCACTGTTCTCCGCATCATTTTCCACTAAAGAATGTTCAATGATTTGTTTTAATCTTCCAACTGTTAATTTTTGCTTCTTATAAAGTAGAACCTGCTTTGCGCCTATGTCACAATTTTGAAACACTTCAATAACTTGTTGAAATGTTGCTTCTGTTGCCCGACTAGCTTTTTCAATAGCCAGAATTTCCATTGAATCCTTAGTTTCTCTCGCTTCTAAGAAAAGCTCTTGTACTTGTTTTGTTCTGACTCCCATTTGATGCAGGAAATGGACATGTAGCGCATTTGTGTCATCTGGAATTCCCACCAAACCGTTTAGAGGAATTAGATTCTTCACCACGTCAGTAACGATTCGGTGTGTATATTCCTCGCGCGAGACTCGATCGCGAATAGCTTGATTTGAAGTTGGACTAATACTGTGAAATTTTCTAACTGGTGAATATTTTTTCGCTCGCTCACATACTAAATCTAATGTAGCCAGCGTTCCTGGTTGGTCACAAAGTTTCACAAAAAAACAATCATCAACTGTAAGAAACCGAGTCATATAATATAGGTTAGGTTTCAGAAGGCTTTTTCCTTGCAAGTACAGGGCATCAACCTCATATTTGGACATGAATCCATCAATCTCATTGAGCAACAGGATACACTCCTCATAACGAATTCAGACAGTATCAAGAATGATTGGCAGAATCGTTCTGTAGTAGTCATTACCTTAAATCTTCTGTTGATTTTGTAAGGGGCTTAAATCATTAAATTTGATACCACATTTGGAATTGGGACTAGCACAAGACCTAAGTATGCTTGGTTAAAGCTGAAGTGTCCAGAATTCTGATCAGAGTCTCCGTGGCAACGGGGTTGTCCAGCAGATTGGAGGTGAGTGCCATCCTATCCGAGACACCCATTCCACACCCCGCCCGCCGCCAGCCGATGGGT
>CAYFXY010000089.1:0-5560 GCA_964347205.1 uncultured archaeon | reverse complement strand
GATCACAAATTATCAAATAACATATCTGTATTGACTATACCAAAGAATTGTAGGGACCAACATGAACGACGAAAAACCAAATGAACTGCCAGACACTCCTATTTCACCTTCTCAAAATGAATCCAATTCTGAAGAATTTGAGCCTTTACTAGAGCTACCACCTGAGGATGCCCCACCAAAATCTGACAAAGGATTCTTCTCCTCATTAAAATCAGTCTTATCATACGGTAGTTATTCTGTATATCTTGTGACCTCATGGATACTTGGTGTGTTTGGAATTATAATGCAAACTTACTTATTGTTATTCCTTCGAGATTTCTTGATATTCTATATTCCAAATATCCAATTGGTCTATGTCAGCATTGGTTTCATCATTCTAGGTTTTATGGCTACAGAATTAATTACACGATTTTTTGGCGGATATATTGGAGACAATTACAATCGGAAATGGCTTTCTGTTTTAACAATGCTGATCGCAGGAATTGCAATGTTTATCATAGCTTTCAGTACGGGTGTTATTGGACTCCTCATAGGTTCCTTCGTGATTGCTGGTTCCTCATTATTCGCCAGCGGATCAACATCATATATCTATGAGCAAATTGAACCTCAGCACAGCGGACTTGCCATGGGGATTTTTCAAACAAGTAGCGGTTTTGGCTTAATTGGACTTGGGCTAGTAACTTGGCTTCTCGCCATTGGAACACCATTTGTAATCACAATTCAAATTATTTTCTTCGTAGGATCCATGTGTTATCTTGTTGCAGCAGTAATACGAGCGATCTTCCTTGCAGAGCCCCGACCAATAAAACGTGAGAATCAAGAAAAAAATAAAACGATAGAATTTTTAAAACAAAATTCCAACGCACTCAAACTACTTTATACTATTTTACCATTGTTTATGGCAGTATTAATTCTTGATGCGGTCAGTGATGGATTCTATCGATTTGTGAGCATGTTCTATTTGAACGAAGCTTTAGCGTTTACGATTGGCGAAATTAGCCTCATGCTCATTGTAGTTCTTGCATTTTCAATCCCTCTCTCTGTCACTGTGGGAGGTTTTTTCGATCGCCGCGGAAGCCGTCGTGCTATCCTTGCTGTCTACAGTGTGATGCCCATTACACTCCTCCTCCTTATAATCGCCCCGATTTTCCCCTATTGGCTTCCTACCCAATTTATCGCTCCACTAATACTAACCGCGCCAGTACTAGAACCACTTTTGAGTACCGCATTTCTAGCGGTTGCAATGAAAAATATCAACGACATCCTTTGGTGGACGCTAATCCTAACATATCTTAGGAAAGCCATTCCACGGTCAGAGACTGCAAAAATGCTCAGTATCTTCTTCATAATAGTGAGCCTCGCCTTCCTGATTACTCCCATCCCCTCTGGATTAGTCTACACGTTCTTTGGAGCCATCCCAGTTCTAGTGGTAGCTTTTTCGATTAATCTAGCCATCCTAAGTATGCTGATATTAGGTAATGTTGAACCGAAACCCATCCCAGAAGAATACAAAGATCTATGAGTAAATCCCATAAAATCACAAATCAACTTCCAAGTCAGGGGATCTTGACTCGTGAACGAACGGTAACAAAGCTGTAGCAATTAGTGTTAGCACTAAAGCAAGCCCAAATGTGAAATTTGGACCAAAAACAACCCAAAGGAATCCAGCTATAAAATTGGCAGGGAGCGCCGCAAGTCCGATGAGCATCTGAAAGAGTCCTAAAATACTAGCACGCACATCCAGAGGGGCAAGTTCGGAAACGAGAGATCGTTGCATTGGCACAGTTGCCCCGAGGCTTATCCCATAGAAGATGAGAGCAAGGAATACAGTCCAAAAGTTTGGAGTAACAAGGAAGATTGCACACATCAGACCAAAAAAGAAAAAACCAATGAGAATTGTTTTACGTCGTCCAATCTGGTCCCCCAAGTTGCCGAGAGGGGCAGAAGAAAGTGCAGCAGTGAGAGTAAAAATCAGATAAGCAATAGGAACACCAAGAATTGGGTTGATAGTTGGAAAAATAAGAAAAGCACCAGCAAAGAGTGTGACAAGCGACCAGCTAAATGATGCTAGAGCGAAAATGACGCTTAGCATCATAAAAAAAGCTAGACTTCGGCTGATGCCTTCAATCCGAAATTCGGGTTTGCCGGGATCCTTTCGATAATCTGTAATTTTGAGGATAATGATGACAGCACCAACTAATGTTGGTAGAGCAGCCCCAATAAAGAGCAATCTGAGACTTGTAAGCAAATCAAATCCATATAAAGCAGTGAGCCAAGGAATGCCAAAAGTAACAAAGAAGATTGTAATAAGGACACCAATGGTAGCTCCCGAATGATCCAGAGTTCGAAGAATGCCAAAATTTCTTCCTCTAGTATCTTGAGAAGACACATCAGCAACAAGAGCATCCCTTGGTGCTCCCCGGAGTTTTCCAGCACGATCTAAAATCTTTGCTGGAATGAGCCATTGCCAAATGGGAGTCAGACCATAAATAAACCGCGATGAAGCACCCATAATATATCCAGACCAGATGAAAGGCTTCCGTCTCTGGAATTTGTCAGAAAGGAAACCAGAAAACCCCTTAGAAACATTCACAATGAATTCACCAATACCATCTACAACTCCAAGAATAAATGGAGCTAGTCCCGGTGGGGTCAAGAGACCAACAAAGATAGGCCAAATAGAAAACACGATATCTGAACCCATGTCATTAAGAAACGACGCAGTTCCGAAGGTTCGAACGACGCACTGTTCAGTCGGAGCGTTGCATATGAACGGCTTACCCCTTGGGTCTTCATCACTCAAATTACATCACGCAGTGACAAATCGTATAATAATAACTTGTTTTTATTCCTTCCACCTAGCGTAAATACAAATTTCAATTCCAATCTGCCAACTAACCTGCTAAACTATCTCGCTGAGGTGAGACAGAATTCGTGATTTTTCAGTTTCATAGGTGATTTGGATAGGAGGCAATCGGATAGTATTACATTCAAATATTGAGCCTTGAAGTGGTGATTTTCTACAATAGCGTAACCACTGTAATTTTAAACCTCCTTACGTATTGGTACATTGTAGATTATAAGGGAAAAGTACATACATTAGTCAGTCTATGCTCTTGAGGTGATAGAAAGCTTGGCAGAATCTCCTCCCCCTGAAACACCACCACCATCAACTCCTCCAACCCCTCCACCAACGGAAGAAAAACCCTTAGCACCGGATCAATGCCCCCGTTGCCGAAGTGATAAAACTACGATTTTACGAAAAGTACCCATTGCTTACGGACATGACATCACGCGGAAATGTGACAAATGTGGAAACAGTTGGACATATAAATCCAAATTTGGCGCAGGTGCATGGCCTTAAATTTGATCCTATGCTTTGGTTCGTTTCGCTAAGGCCACAATTAGTAAACTACACGCCAACTTAAAGCAGAGTATTCAAGTCAGACTAAGAGATTTGAATTTTGTGACCAGATTACGCTTGTTCATAACCATAACAAGATGTTTTATCCATTAGAACAAGATAGTGAGTGTCACCAACCTTTGCAAAAGGATTAGTCGCTGTACATGTCCCACCCTTTCGATCATAGTGTTTGCAATCAAGGCATAGCGATTTAACTGACATTTCATCAGGCATAATTTTTTCCGGAGTCATGGTAGCTAACCTCATAGCAATTTTCGATTTGTTTACTCCACAAGTGGTTTCGCTTTAGGTTATGAGATAGCTAAAATCTTTTCCATCACATTAAAAAACCTAAACTAAAGGAGACACCCAAATAGAACTTTGATTTTAACAAGTAATTTAGGAGGAAAATCAATATTGACTCAATCTCTAATCTCAAACAGGTTAGTCCAATCGGTCCTGCATATCTCTGATTCTATAGCACGGAAGTTGATTCGACAAAAAGCAACAATTATGGTAGCAGAATCTGCAACGGGAGGATTAATTCAACATTTTTTGACTGAGATACCAGGAAGCTCTAAGTTTTTTCTGGGTGGAATTGTCGCATATTCAAACGAGTTGAAAAACAGGTTCTTGCAGGTTCCCCAGTCGACTCTGAAGAGCTATGGAGCAGTAAGTGCGGAAACTGTTGCAGCTATGGCAAGTGGTATTCGATTATGGATGAATTCACATTATGGGCTAGCCACATCAGGAATTGCAGGTCCAACTGGAGGAACAAAGAAAAAGCCAATAGGTTTGTTTTATGTCGCTGTATCACATTTTTCATTTGAAACAATTATACAAAAGTACGAATTTCAAGGGACTCGATCTGAAAACAAACTACAATTTTGTAAAGCGGGACTTCAGTGTCTTCAAGAAGTGCTCAGTCAAGAAGATTGATAAGTCAAAATTCGTGATGGCGGAATCCTCTTAAAGAAGCTCTTCACACGGCACATGACAGAAATGCCACCGTTTTCCCGAGGTTATCCCGATTTTCTTGAACCACCTGTGTTTCGTCCACCAAGTGAAGCAAATAGCCTGATTCTGCAAGCTACACTGGGATGTTCCCATAATCGATGCACCTTCTGCGGTAGCTATCGGACGAAATCATTCAAAGTCAAACCTTTCAATCAGTTTCGCGAAGAAGTGGTAAAACTCGCTCAAGAATACAAGATTCGTCCTCAACGAATATTCCTTGCTGACGGGGACGCTTTTGTGCTTTCAACACCGCAATTGCTCAAAATTTTACAATTGCTCTCCCAAGTCTTTCCCAGTAGCGAGCGAATCAGCATCTATGCAAGCGGTACTAATGTTCAGAGTAAATCTGATGATGAGCTTGTACAACTTCGGAAAGCGGGATTAGAAATGATCTATATTGGTTTAGAATCTGGGGATGATGCAGTTCTACAATTTGTCAACAAAGGCATTTCGAACCAAGACCACATTAGCGCATGTCTTCGCTTGAAGGATGCTGGATTCACCTTATCACCAATCATCATCCTGGGTCTGGGTGGGACGGTTCGAAGTCACCAACATGCTGAACATACCGCAAAAACCATCAATGTTATAGATCCTCCTTTCTTAGCAGCCCTAACTTTGATGTTGGTTCCTGGGACGGAATTATTCGCTCAGGTCCGAAAAAAACAATTTCACCCTCTACAACCTTTAGAAATCCTTCAAGAGCTTCGTCTCCTAATTAATCGCCTAACAGACTTAACCCGCTGTGTTTTTCGTACCAACCATGCTTCGAATTATCTTCCACTTCGAGGAATTCTCTCCCGAGATCGAAAAAAGTTCCTTAATATAATCGATTCCGTGCTTTCAGATCCGAATGCCCCGGCAAAGCTACGGCCTGAATCTATTCGAGGACTGTAGGAAAGCTTTAACTCCTTACAAAAAAGAGTCCTAGTAAATAATCCACAGGAGTGGAAGGTCGGTTGAGTATTGACCCAGAAGATCTTGATCCACTTGGTCGTCGTGGCCCCAAACCAAGTCCAGTCAAGGACCTTAGACGCGATGTTTCCTTAGATTTGGCGACACTCCTTCGACAAGTCATAATCCGAGTTGAACAGCTGGAAAAGGACAATTTATTTGTGCTTTCTCTTGACCAACGCAGAG
>CAYFXY010000088.1:5779-7778 GCA_964347205.1 uncultured archaeon | reverse complement strand
CTCTTTTTCTCATCAAGGCTGGCTATACCTCCTTCTGCCATTTTCTTCTGCGACTGATTGATGTGGCTAATATATTGAATAATCCGCTTTAATTCCTGTTCAATTTTCCCTTGTGGAGCGGGTTTTGGAGCGGGTTTTGGAGCAGGTGCAGGTTGCGCAGCTTTCGGATCTTTTGACATTGACGACATTCTCCATGTACTCTTCACTAATAGCAGTGGGGAACAAGAAGTAAAATACTTCCGATACCCATTTGTTTTATAGAGTGCTGATAAATGTTTAGTGATAATTCTGGAATAAGTCGGTAAGAACTTATCTTTATTCTATTATTTCTACATTCACTGGAATGCCTTGCTGTACTGACGCTGTGACAATACAGTAGTTCTCAAAAATATCAACACACCGCTGGAAGCGTTTCGAATCCTTTTCGGTTGTTGTGATGTAGATTTTTACATTAAGATGTTGAACGCGCCATCGCCCTTCTTTATTTCGTGCCACTGTGGGTGACACTTCTGCTCGAATTGAATCCACTGTTAATTTGCTCCGTTGTAAACAAAACATCAGACTTGCTGATAGACAATTTCCAATTGCAGCTGCTAAAACACGTGTAGCATTTGGACCCTTATCTTGTCCAAGAGGCTCTGGTTCATCCATTATCCATTCTGGGAACTCATCCTTATCAAATCGAACTCGAAATTCATAATTTTGAATACGCTCAATAATAATCGAGTAAGTATTCAAAGAATTGTTCTTTGTCATATTCTAACCCAACTAGCATTAGCTATCTTGTACAGGAGTTTATCCTACCACGGATCTCATGTGCTAATCTAGGTTGTAATTCAATAATACTTCTTATTTACGATCGACGATGCTCTTCTTACCCATCTTTTCGAGTTGTTCCTCTTGTAACACACGTCGGAGAACTTTGCCCACCATGCTTTTGGGTAATTCGTCGCGGAATTCCACAAACTGAGGTCGTTTGTAGTAAGCGAGTTTGTCTTTGGTGTATTTGATGATTTCTTCAGCAGTAACTTTTTCGCCTTCTTTCAAGACAACGACTGCCATAACAGTTTCACCACGTTGTTCATCTGGAATCCCAAAAGCTGCAGCATCTGCAATTTTAGGATGTTGATAAAGAACTTCTTCAACGTCACGTGGCCATACTTTGAACCCTGCACGATCAATCATCTGTTTTGCTCTATCAACGATGTAGAAATAGCCGTCCTCATCCATTTTGGCGATATCACCAGTTCGTAGCCACCCATCCGAAAGTTGAGCCGCAGTTTCTTCGGGTTTATTCCAATACCCCTTCATGATTTGGGGTCCTTTTATCACAAGCTCGCCTTCTTGACCTGATGGAAGATCTTCTCCAGAATCCAGATCAATTATTTTTGCAAGCGTATTAGGCATGGGTATGCCAACAGATCCTTCGCGTTTCTTGTCAAAGGGGGGTTTCTCTTGAATAGGGTTAGAGTGGGTAACAGGGCTAGCCTCTGTTAGTCCGTAGCCTTCAACCAGGTTGGCACTGGCAATGTCTTCGAAAGCTTTGGCAACAGCCATGGGTAAAGGAGCAGCACCGGACAGACAGGCTATGACAGAGCTGAGGTCATATTGGTCAAGATCTTCACGTTGTAGTAATGACGCATAGAGTGTTGGAACGCCCGGAAAGAAGGCAATATTGTATTTTGGTATGTCACGCAGAATTTGGTCAAGGTCAGGACGGGGATGTAGAACGAGTTTACCACCAAGAAGAATTGTGTTCATCAAACAGACAGTAAGGCCGAATGAGTGAAAGAATGGTAAGACAGCGAGCGTTGCATCGCCTCCACCGCGTTTAGCAAAGGGAATCCAACTTCGACATTGGTGAGCATTTGCGACCAAGTTGAAATGAGTAAGGATTGCTCCTTTGGGAACGCCTGTGGTTCCTCCTGTGTAGAGGAGAACCGCGGGAGTATCGATGGATGTAATTGTTACTTTGGGTGGTTTGGGTTCCGCTTGTTCT
>CAYFXY010000088.1:1361-5769 GCA_964347205.1 uncultured archaeon | reverse complement strand
TAGGAGTTCTCCCCAAAGATGATAACCGGGAGCGTCGGGAGGTGTAAAACTTACTTGCATGCCAGGAAATGCATCAGCCATCGTTGTAACGATAGTGTGTTCGACTTTGGTATTATCACGAATCTTCGCATAATTGTCATGCATAATGTCGATGATGATAATGGCTTTTGCACCGGAATCATTGAGCTGAAACTCAATTTCTGGGGCTTGATAGAGGGGGTTGATAAGTGTAAGTATGACACCAGCTTTAAGAGTTCCAAAGAACG
Organism: uncultured archaeon; assembly: GCA_964347205.1. Lineage (GTDB taxonomy): Archaea > Asgardarchaeota > Hermodarchaeia > Hermodarchaeales > Hermodarchaeaceae > Hermodarchaeum. The sequence continues at coordinate 5,503 of CAYFXY010000088.1, read as the reverse complement.
CTGTTAGAAACTGTGGCATGTTACCGAGCATTATTCCGACAACATCACCTTTCTTAATGCCAAGTTTATTCAGCGCAAAAGCCAGTTTATCAGCTTCCTCATTGATCTGCTTGTATGTTCGTTCGTTGCCAAGGAAAATGCAAGCAACATTTTCTGGAAATTCTTTTGCAGAATCTTCAAGCAGTTGATAAAGGGGAATTTTAGGGATATCAAGGGTTTCGGGAACATCGGGTTCATAAAATTTTAACCAAGGTTTTTCCATGAATTTGATCCTCCCAATTGAGATTAGCTCTTATATGGCATCTATCGAAGGAAAAGGCTTGCCATTCGAACATACAAAAGGATGAAAAAAGCTGCTCATCTTTTTCTTTGTCTTTGCATTTTACTGATGAGTTTTCCTCTCATTCGTGATTACGATGTTAGTGAGCTGTTTAGGTGAAATGCTCTTAGGGAACGGTTTTTTGGGTTATTCGCTGTCTAGGTAAATGATTTTAAAGCGAGATAACCCTAGTGGGGGATAAGGCGACAACAGCGGGAGGATATTTGGCATCAATCTAGCCAATGCTTTCCGTTGGATATCCTGATAAGACTAGCTGATCAGGACTTGAAAATTATGAAAAACACTTCTTCTAAGAAATGGTTCGGTCTGTTACTAGTACTTCTACTTTCTTTTTCATTTTTCTTCCCTCTACTACACCCCTCTTTTTTGACAAGGGTTAGTGATTCTGAATGGTTTGGTGGCTTTAGAACCTTTGATCCAATTGTTCCGCAACCTACTAACCCTGAATACCTGATTATTGGTCCCAATGATGCTTGGGTCCAATCATTTGCTGAATGGAAAAATCTGAAAGGAGTTCCTACCCAAGTGGCGAATGTCACCTGGATTAATTCTGCCTTTGTTGGTCGTGATCTCGCTGAGCGAATCTGGGCTTTCATCAATAGTGTGTATACCTCAACAACACCCGCAACCTTGAAGTGGGTCCTCCTAATCGGAGATAATTCAACCCTCCCTTCGCGGTACATCTATTTACCCGATCCCACAAATGAATGGACAGGTCTGAGTACAACACTCAAGCCTACCGACTTTTATTACTCGGTGATGGGTGATGCTAATTGGGATGATGATAATGATGGGTTATGGGGTGAATGTAACACTTTCAATGTCGGTGGCCCGACAACCGATGAGATTGGCGATTGGCAACCGGATGTCTATGTAGGTCGAATTCCAGTCAGTGATCAAGGCAATATTACCACTATTTTAAGTCGTACCATTACCTACTCACGTAATCCAACAACCTTCTCGTCAACTGGATGGGACAGCTTTCTTCTTGCTGGTGCCATTAGCAATTATGATGAGGAAGTCTCTGCGTGGCGGGATAGTGATTATACAGATGAAGCAGAACTAAGTGATTATATCAACGACAACATCATTCCTGGCTACTACAATCGATATCGGTTCTATGAAAACCGAATGTATTTCTGGAACTATTCCTCACCCAATAGCTTCCAAACCTTGAATAGTACTGCAGTGTGGCAAGGCATCAACGTGTTTGAACCTGCCCTCATCAACCTCGCAGGACATGGCAGCCCCTATGATATGCAACGCAAATTTGATCCAGATATCTTACCCTATGGACTGGCGCATCGTCCTTCAACAAACGGTTGGGCAGTCAATATCAGTGGAATTGCTATCGGTGATTGTGACAATGATGGTCAAAACGAAATCGTGTATACCCTCGGAATTGGCACACCTGTTAGTCTCCAAAACGGAACTGTTTGGATGTCTGATGGTCCCAATTACATGGCGCCCCCAACATTAATCTGGGATCTGTGGCTCAATCCGCCTCCCGGAAATCCAGCTGCTTTTGCTACATGCGTCGATATCGGTGATATTTGGAACAATGGCACAATCGCAGTAGTGGTTGGCACTAGTGCGGGCTCGGTTATTGCTTTTACCTTCTGGAATAACATCAAGTGGACTGCTGTAACAATTAGTGGCCCTGAGCCAACTGACCCTGTATTAAGCATCGAGGTGGGCAACGCTGATAACGCAATCCTCCCAAATGGTGCTCCAGGGGTCAACACCGATATTGCTTGGGGTCATAAAAGCGGCTTTGTTTTCATAGCTACCAGCCTAGGTGGACTTCCTCATGCGGTTGCATTAATTTGGAACCACGCGCAATCAGTGTATTCAATAGATGTCGGTGACCCCAACGATGATGGGTGGGGTGAAATCACTTGTGGAACTGGCTATGCTGGACCTAATGGTGATGTGTACATACTGCAATATCTTTGGCCAGGTCCATGGATTCGCTTCTCAGTCGACTTAGCCGTGGGTGGTATCGTCTACGGACTGGACACAGGCGATGCAGGGAACGATGGGAGTAACAAGGTCGTAATCGGATTAAGTAATGGAGCAATCTATATGTATGAAGCCGGATCTGCAAGTTATCCTGGGTTTGTCGGTGGAAATGATTCACTGACTCAACAGACTATTTCTCCACCTGGAGCGAATGCTGGGTTAGTCCGGAGCCTTGTGGTGGGCTATGTGGATGACAATGATATCATGAGCACGCCACAGGTCGAGCGGACTTCAATCATTGCTGGAAACGCTTGGAACGGTATTCGAAAATATCATGCTGATAACTCCTCTGGTTTCGTTGACTTTGTTGTCATGCAACGAGAAATGCTGCTTTGGCCTGGTCCAACAATCACTGCCCTCGATGTTGGAGAACTCAGTTACAGCTATGGAGAAGTAACAGCTAATCTAGAAGTTGCCTCTGGTTCAGACTTCTTAGGCATAGTCTTCCCAATACCACAAATGACGTGGTTTGAATGGCCCTATGCTCAATGGGGGAATCTAATAAGCACCGGTCAGGTTGGGAACATCACCTCGAATATCCCATCATTGGTTTTTTCTGATGCATGCTTAACTAGTGCCTACGATTATCCAACTCGATCTCTGGGTAGCGATTTTCTCCGTTATTCTGCTATTGGTTACATTGGCTCTATGCGTATTAGTTGGTACTACAGGGGAACCATGGCTGTTTCCTTTAGTTGGGGGCTCAGTCGCTGGATGAACCAAGACTACTGGCAAGTCTTCTTTAGTGGCTCTACCAACTTTCGTCCTGGTGATACGCTGTTTGTGAGCAAATCCAATTATATTGCTCAATTCCAGGGGGCTCACACCCAGGCGACATGGGAAACTTATCACCGAAAGAACTTACTCAGCTTTGCCCTTTTTGGGGATCCTGAAGTTGATGTCTTTACTGATAATCCAGGGACTTTGACAGTTTCGTATCCTTCAAACGCTCTCTATGCTGGCGATACTGTGTTCCGGGTCATGGATGGGACAACGCCTGTGCCGGGTGCTACAATATGCTTGTGGGATAAAGATGGATCATACTACGAAGTTCAAACGACAAACAGCACGGGTCACGCAATCCTGCAAGTGACAGCTTCAGTGCCGAATTCGATCAATGTTACTGTGACTGCCCACAACTACCAGCCCCACGAGGGGAATATTGGAGTCCAACATTGGATTGACGTGGCGCGACCATCAATTTCGTTCACCGCTGGAACATTAACACTTGATATTACAGCAGTAACTGCGTCATGTAGTAATCCAGCTCACGGCGCACTTGATAATATTGAAGCTACAACTTACACCTACACGATTTACGATAATGCCACTGATACTGCAACAGCACTTTCGGGCAATCTTGCCTGGACGGGTAGTCAATGGCAGATTACTGGTCTCGACGTTTCTCCTCTCCCTGATGGTAGTTACTATGTGCAATGTGTCTTCTCTGATACAGATGTCAGTGCTACAACGAGTCCCAAATCCGATGTCTTTACGATTAGTGCCGTTGGCCCGCCTCCGTTTGACTTTATCCAATGGTTGCTTGACAACTGGCTCTTCATTATAATGGCAATAGTTATTGTGCTACTGCTCATCATTATTATCGTTATATTCCGGCGTCGGAAACCTAAAGAATGATTCACCATACTCATTTGAATCGAATTTTCCTCCCACAGGAACTGCCTGTGGGAGGTTATGTTCTTTTTATCCGCGTAATCCCACATCTTGACGATATTTTGCGTAAGCTTTTACAGTTTTGAGTGAAATCTCACTCACAATA
>CAYFXY010000088.1:0-1351 GCA_964347205.1 uncultured archaeon | reverse complement strand
AATGTGATGTCTCATCTGGAGTAATCCGTAGTGCTTGGGTATTAGGGGTTTCAAAATTTGTGAATCGAAATGAAGGATCAGCAATACAAGAGCCTCCGCAAGTATAAACACCTGAAGCATATTCTCGAGAGGCCTGATCGGTACTCACTATCGGAATAGTATATTCTTTTGATCTTACCGCAATCAATGATTGCCACACCCAGCGTCCATAATTAATGTGCTCAGAATTCATAACAGTGGTCATGGTTGGTACCGCAAGAAAATCAACCTGTGAAACGATTTCAGAGATGAGGTCATGATACCAGAGGTCCGAACAGATTAGGACTGCCATACGTAACTCACCTAAATCAAAAATTGGACGTTCTGTTCCCGGTTCGAGTCCAAGACGTTTTTCAGCCCGGAAGGGATGCTGTTTATCATAAGAACCTAGAATTCTACCTGCTGAGGAGAATACAAAGCTTCGATTCCGCCATCGCAGGATCTCGGTTTGAAAAGGAATAGAACCTGCAACAATAGCAACGTTATTTTCTTTGGCTAGATTTCCTATGAAGGATTGGATGCGTTCTGTAATTTCCTCGCTGTCTTGTTTTTCAGTTGGCCACTCTCGGAAGGTGCCGAAGGCGTACTCTGGTAATACCACACAGTCTGGGGAAACCAGTGAATTCAAAGCATGATTGAATAGTACTTGAATCCGTTGAAATGTATCTAACAGATTGGACGCAGGTTCAATCTGTAATGCTGCAAGCTTCAGAATATCTTGTTTGTTCATTAATTTGACCTCTACAAGACTATACCTTATTTGGGAAAAGGATAGTTCACACAAAAAAAGGTTCATGCATCTAAGAGTTCGAGGGTCTCACCCGGTTTTGGCAGCATATTTCCCGGATTTAATATCCAACTTGGATCCAGTACGCGTTTGACTTCAGCCATTTCTTCTAATCCCTCATCTCCATACATGATACGGAGAAAAGGACGTTTGAGTTTCCCAATTCCATGTTCAGCACTCACCGTTCCACCAAGTTCGATAGCTTTTTTCGCGAATTGTTGATAGATTTGCATTCCTTCGTCAACTTCTTCATTAGTGCGGGGAAGAATATTGACATGGAGATGGTTGTCTCCAATGTGTCCGAAAATGATATACTCCATTTTTGCTTCGTCGAGGAGTTGTTTATAGTATGTTATGATGGTTTCTAGATGCTCGTTAGGAACTGCCATATCGGTGCCAAGTTTATGGACCTTTGAGTGCTTTTGTTTCCGTTTGGCAATAATGGCATTCACGGTCTCAGGAATCAGATGGCGAACTGCTTTCATTTTGTCAAGGTCACCGGGATCGACACCCGCCCAGGTGTCA
>CAYFXY010000087.1:1178-7796 GCA_964347205.1 uncultured archaeon | reverse complement strand
GAGACGATACGGTTAGCATGTATCAAAGTTGGTGGTGAAGCAATCATGAGTTAATTTCTTTCTTTACCCAGTATTTTATATTTCCAGAATCATATGAAATGCTGGTAATTTGTACATGGGTTAATGAAATGTCGATCGAAAGAAATCAGATTAGCCGGGTCAAACGTTCGAGAATTGAGGCGAAACGTACCTATGATCGGTACAGTCGATTCTACGATTGGATTGGAGGGCAATTTGAACGGAAATATGCTCTGACTGGAGTCCAGATGTTGGATATACAACCTGGAGAACATATTCTTGAAATTGGCTATGGTACAGGTCATATTCTGACCTTGCTAGCCCAACAAGTGGGACCTTCGGGAACAGTCAGTGGTATCGATATATCCAAGGGCATGTTTGAAATCACTCAACGACGTATACAAAAAATGGGGTTACAATCCCAGGTGGAACTTCTCTGTGCTGATTTTATCGCTTACCCTTTTGAAGCAAAATCAAAAGATGTAATTTTCATGAGTTTCACCCTTGAGCTATTTGATACCCCAGAGATTCCTCTAGTTCTCTCGAAGTGCAAAACTATTCTTCGGAAAGGGGGCCGGATAGGAATAGTAGCCCTTTCAAAAAAAGACGCAGAAGGAATTATCACAAAACTCTATGAAGGAATACACCATTATTTTCCTCAATGGGTTGATTGCCGTCCAATATTCCTCTCAAAGAGTGTTACTGAGAACGGCTTTCATCTAATCAAAGAATATCAAATGTCAATGTATGGCCTATTAGTTGAACTCATTGTAGCAACAAGACCCTAAGTGAGTCTAATTACAGAAAATTAATTACACAAAAAACATTTCTCATGAGTTAAATCCTTGATGAACTCGTCTTAGAGGGCAAATCAATGAATACTGACACCAGAGAGCAACTACAGTCCAAACAAAAGCTCCTCATAGCTTACATTGGTGTTAGTCTTTTTGCCTTTCTTCTAGTCTACATTGCTGTAGAGGTATTCTTGAACATCGCCTTTTTTTGGTTATTGTTGGGAACTGAATGGGAATTGCCTGCATTTTTGTTTCCAGCTTTCTCTATTGTCCAACTTCACGATATCGGAATTGCTCTTGCCTCGATCGGGCTTGTGATCCAATTCTTACCTATTACCCTAACTCTTGTTATTCTTCAACAAACCGACCCACCCGCGTCTCAAATTCGAAGTCGAATCATTCAACTTTTCAGTCACTCCGACCTGTTCACCATTTTATCTTTCTTTGGATTATTCATGGCTTCTATGGGTGTCTGGTTTTGTATGCACCAAGCCTTCCTTTACCTTGGCGAATTCCTGAAAGGCACGATTCCGTTTCGAGTCTATGTATTTCTGATCTTTGAAATACAGCCAATGCTTCTTCATGGAATTGGTAACCTTTTTGTCGTCTTTGGTTTGCTTACCATGCTATCGATTAGCACAGTGAAAGTGGTAATGGGCATCTTATCACAAATGGGGATGCTTTAATGACAAAAGAAACGGTGTGGATTCGATGGCAGCAATGGTTGAACCGCCATTTAACAGTAAAACAAGATTGGGTCTTTTATTCCCTGGCTTTCATTCCCTTTTTTATTATTAGCTTCGCCGTCTGGATCTGCTTAGACGAAGCCATTTTTGCTCTTCGTTATCGAGTTGTTATCCAGTGGTCTCTCTTTCCCTATTTTCGAGCGTTTGCTGATTTATGGCATTATATTGGTATTATTCTCTTCGTTATTGGACTCGTAATCATGGGTTTTGCGTTGATTTTACGTCGAAGACCAGTCCACCCATCAGTAATTCATCGTGAACAAGTTCAATGGTACCAATTTATTCGAATATTTCGACATTGGCTTCGAGAAAGCCGTATGCTGGTAATCATTGCCACCTTAGGCATGCTCAGTTTAATAATCGCTCTTGCATCTATGCGCATTGCATTTGTTTCTCAGTTTTCCTGCTCCATTGGAGGACCAGGAATTCCCTGCTTCACGAATCTGTTTGGGTTCATAATTATTGAAACTCTATTCTTACATCAACTTGGTGATGTTGCAGTTGCAGTCGGATTAGCCCTCATCTTCATTGTTATCATTCGGGAAAGATCAGAAGACTAGTAAAAACAAATAGCGTGATATTGAATCATGGAGAAGAGATCATTGATTCGATGCCCCGCAACCGGATGTAGCTAGCCTGAAGCCGAAGTTCAGACGCTAACTGGGGAGCTCCACTCTTTTCATAGATTTTTGCAATTCTTTCCAAAGTATCCGCTGCTTTAGAATACTCTTCGGCTTCAAGGCTCTGCTGAAGCTGCATCTCAAAGGATGCCATCGCTTGTGCTTCATATTTTTTGGGAGACCGGTGAGCTTTGTGAGCAATTCGTGCCGCTCGTTGATAAAGAATACCCGCTGAATAGTAATCTTGGAGCGCCTTTTTTTTGCGTGCCTCACTAATATATCCACGAATTTTCAAAGTATATTCTTCGGTGCTCAAGCTCTCCACAGCTGGGTTCACGGTCAGCCTTGCCGATTATACCCAATTATATACCATATACTTTCCTGCATAAGTGTTTCTAATGAAAATCTTGCTTACCAATGTTAAATTTTGAGAAGCACGTCAATTCATATCTTGGCGTCGCCGAACAAACCAAAACGTTATGATACTGCCCAGTACAAGAACAACAATAACAGCGATAGGGATAACCAGCTCAAGGGGGAACATTGGTTGCGAGGGGATCAGGAAGAGACCTTGGCGTGCAAAGTAAATGTCGTGATCAGCGCCGTTGCGACCATCGGTCCAGACGATGCACATGTCACCATTAGGGGCAGGGCGTAGGCTGAAGTAGTCTCCAGGCCGGGTGAAGGTTAGTGGAAACCCCACATCAGAGATGCGTTCGTCCTCGGAAAAGGTGGCTCCACCATCGGTGGAATAGCTGTAGAAGATGTTCCATTCATCTAAGCGGGCATCCAGCCAAGCCATGTGAATCGTGTCATCTTCGGTGATGTACATTTCCACCATCCGCTGCATACCCGTGGAGTCATCATTGACTTGCACGGGTGTATCCCAGGTACGACCGCCATCAGTGGATTTTGTCACGTAAATCTCAAGGTCACCAATAACACCCGCCATATAGGCAACGTAGACATTGTGTTGACTATCGGTATCAACTACGACAATGTAGTTACCTTGTTCGTAGGGTGGAGTCACCAGGACCCTTGGTGTCCAAGTAACTCCACGGTCATCGGACCGTGTAAAGAAGATCTGATTGAACTGCGCGATATCTGTGGTTCCATTGACTATGGTCATGTAAAGGGAATCGTTGGAAGTAGAGTGTATGTAGGAAATCCAGGGTTCAGCGGGCACGGTCGTCGGCGAGAAAGATGCACCTCCATCCGTAGACTTGGTAAATCTCATTTCCATATCCACAATATGGTAAGAGGAATTGTACGTGACGTGGCCCCACACAATGTACATGTTCCCTTCGGAATCAATGCACGCTGTTTCTTTGTCATCGAAATACGGAGTATCTGCGGCATTCACCGGTGCACTCCAGGTTTCACCACCATCAGTAGTTTTTGCAACACCGACTCCTTCAGGCGGATTAGTCTCATAGTAATCATTGTATTCGATGAACACAAAATAGGCATTATCATTCGCATCAGCCACTAGCCACGGATCAGACTGAAAATTATCCGAGGAAATACGGGGCATCAAACTATTTGGGGTGTAAGTCATACCCCCATCCGTTGAGGAGGTGAAGCCAACACGGCGACCCGCACCATTATGCGTCTCCGCTTCTTTCCAACCAACCAAAATGCGTCCATCACTTAGGATAGCCATCGTTGGCTCCACCTGATTCGTGTAAGGGGATGTGCCATCTGTCACTTGGATGTTCGTGCCAAACTCCATATTCCCATTCTGTGCCCGCACAATTGGAGATTGCAACTTGAAGAACGAGGTATACTCTGTGAAAGCAACGGGCATCAGAAAAACCTGCGACACTAACAATACAGTAAACAGAACAACGTAAGATGATTTCATCATTTTCACTGGTTCCTTGCCCTTAGCAAAGCTAACCCATTGTTCTTATGCTAAATAAGGTAATTATTTAGTATAGTTTGGCTATTTTCATTTAATTCTGTAGACTACCTAGTTCAGATAGTCACAGAATATGGGTGTAACCCCACACCCCCAATATTGTGCGATGAAGGAGGCATAATTTCCTTAAGCCGTCTCACCCCAATATTGTTGAGAGTTGTTTTAGGTTCATCAATAATCTCTGTAAGAAAGATAGTTGGTTGAAAATTTATAGATTTAGCTCATACCTTTCTTCTGTAACCGTCTTTCCCCAAATTTTGTGCGTTATCTCCTCGGTTTTTCTGAAACCAAGGTGTGTGTAAAGATGTCCTGCTTCCATTAGTTCGCTTGTAGTCCAGAGGTAGATAGTTTTGTACTTGCGCTCTTTACCGAACTGGAGTGCGTTCCTAAGAAGTTCCTTTCCAATACCAAGTCTTCGATAGTCAGGATGAACGAGGAACCAACGAAGTTGCGCATCTACTTCTGAATGCCTGACAATGGCAATGGAACCAATAATTACATCGTTAGTCTCTGCCAGCCAAATTCGGTCGTTATCAGGAGTGAACAATTGAACAAATTCTGCAAGCCCACCTGCAACATACACTTCGAATGTCTGATCATAACCATATTCTCTCGCATATAAGATCCCATGGAGATAAGTGAGATAACCTATATCTCCAGGCTTTGTATTATGGCGTATTTTCCATTTTTCTTTCGTGCGAACGCCTCCACACATTTATCAGGGCATTTCGTTAATTAGAAAAAAGCTTATTGAATTTGACCATTCAGGTGAATTGTATATGAAATTAACTGGTCTAACAACTTCTTTTGTAGTCTGTATTTGAATTCTGGACTTTCTGTATTTAGAATCCTTTACCTTTCTGATAGACTTGTTCGAGGTATTTTTTGCGAGTAGCATCGTCAACGCTTGCAACAGTGTACAGGAAGTGGAAACCAACTTCTTTAATTCCACATTCTGTGAGGGACATTCCTAAGATGTTTTTCATTGAAGCTCCCAAGCCTGTTGCCTCGTAATAGGCTTCTGGATTCCCAGTTGTGAATATGTAGAGACCTTTCTTTTGGTTTAAGAGTCCAATCATACCTTTTGCATCGGCTTTCCAGGCAAATCCCCATGAGAACACTCGTTGAATCCAGCCTTCTAGCATGGCAGGAATGAACCATCCAAGAGCTGGGCTAATGAAAACTAGAGCATCAGCTTTGGCTAATCTTTTCTGGTGTTTCTGTATTTCTTCAGGCATGGGTTTTCCAGCAAATTGTCCAAGATCTTCGAGTTGAATGCTCGGATTAAATTTTTCAGCGTAGAGATCCACAATATCAAATGAATGACCACCATCCTTGAGTCCCGTAGTGAAAGATTCAAGAACTGCGGAATTAAACGACTTAGGATTTGGATGCGCGTAAACAACTAACACCTTCATAGTTTTTTACACCACAATTTTGTAAAATATGCAAGTTGTACTTAAAAATATGTGAAGGTCTAAAAACGCAAAAAGGACTGTGTCCGAAGGATGTGGTTCATCTGTGGGAGTCGGAAGTGCAAGAAGAGCTTTAGATCCATGAAGACTTCTTTAAACTTGGTCTTCAACGTGAATGTGTATTGATAAAGAAAGAAACTCATAGAATTATAAATGACTAAGATAGATTCTGATGTGATTAGTTTCGGTATGTGTTTTCGATGCAGTTGCCTATGACTCTTGAGCAGGTTGGTATAATTATTGCAGTTATCAGTATTATAGTCGGCGTGGTTTTGGGGCTGCAGTCCGCGAAGGATTGGGCAAAGGATCGGAACGCAGGTCTTTTCCTCCAATTTCAGCTTGAAGCGTTCAACATGGAATTTATGGAGAATGTTTTAGAAATTAATGTTGCATGGTCATGGACAAATAAAGACGATTTTTGGAAAAGATATGGTCCTGAAACCAATCCGACAGCTTTTGCCAAATTATCCACCGTGGGAACCGTATTTGATAGCATGGGGGTAATTCTAAGGAAAAAATACATTCCAGTGGATATGGTTCCTGAACTAATGGCGATTGCTATCCGTGATTTTTGGAGAAAAATTGGATCAATTTCTCACCAACTTGCCGTTGATATGCAACGCCCAAAGGCATTTCAAAATATCGAATATCTCTTTAATCAGATTCATATGAAAGAAATAACTCATTCACAAACTGGGATTTAACCTCTGATAAAAATAAAGCTCTTCAATGGGAAAAATCAGGCAATAGGTTTTCTTAAATCTTGATTTATTATATTAAATAATTTACAATAAATTCCTATTATCAACGAAAGTGAAGGTAATTGGGGTTTTCTATTGTTAGAAAGATTTAAATCCTAAAGAGCATAATCATACTAAATATTATACTGGTTATAATTAACATAATTGGAAGTAATGTCATTATGTTTAATGAAGATTTACCTAAACCACCACCTCCTCCCGGAATACATGGTCATCGACACAAGAAAGTCCGCATCATCGTAAAAGGATACATGCGCCCCGATGGATCCTCCTATCATGTCGT
>CAYFXY010000087.1:0-1156 GCA_964347205.1 uncultured archaeon | reverse complement strand
CATTCCAAAACAAATTCGAGAAATGATGAGACTTGAAGGTGGAGAATATTTCCTGATGGCAGCTAGTCATCAACGAGATGAGATTCGGCTAAAAAAAGTAGAATTCTTTGAAGACGACGAAGAATCAAAGCCGATGAAAAAATAACACTGATCTGGATTCAAATCGAATTCCCCCTTCTCTTCTCATTTTTGCAAATGGACGCTAGACAATTGGAATTTAGTATTTCGAGAGTCTTAAATCGAAGATTCACGGAAGGTAGTAAGTCGATTAATCTACGTATTCAAAAGTAAGAAATTTTCAAAGATCTTATTTGTCGTTTAAGCCAAAATCAATCGATTAACTTTCAGTTTCTCCTTCTTGGTAAGGAAGTAAAACGGTGAGATCGGAAATAGAAACTTAACTAGATATAAATAGTTAAAGACGTGTTACCCTTCGCTCACAGGATTGTGATAATTTTTCAATCCTAACTCAATGGAATGGTATAAAAGATGCAACTAATTGAACTGTTTACAGCATTTCTTCAAGCATTCGCAGGTTGGTGGGCATATTGGGGTCAAAGGCTTCCCAATATTATTGTCCTAATTATTGCTTGGGTCGTATTGTTTGTTGTTTATGGTGTGATTCGTCGGGCGCTGAAACGACGGGCGAGGAAGGCTGGTGTGCCTCCTGATGCAATCAATGGATTGACGTTAGCGATTGGATTGGTCTTCGTGTATCTAGCAATATTAGCCTTTATAATTGCGTTACCGGAAATCTATCAATCATCCATCGGGATCCTTGGAGCTAGTTCGCTTGTTATTGGCGCCGCGATTGGCCTAGCTATCGGTCAGGCTGTAAGAAATTTCGTCTCAGGACTTTATGTGATTTTCTCAAGGCCATTCCATGTCGAAGATTATGTTCGAATTGGGGGAATAGAAGGGGTGGTTAAAGAAATTAGTATGAATTACACAACTCTGTTACAGCCGGATGGTACTGATATCCTAGTCCCCAATAGTGAGGTTCTTGATTCCGCTGTCACCAATTATATGTATGAAAGACAGAAGCTAGCCGGAATATTAGAAGGAGTTGAAGTTACTGATGAAACGCAACGAAAGGTCCTTAGCAAAGTCAGTAAGGCTATTCAGGTTGAGAAAGTAGTACGATATGTTTTTTCTA
>CAYFXY010000086.1:0-8211 GCA_964347205.1 uncultured archaeon | reverse complement strand
TAACCGGAGAATCTAGCATTGGGGAACGAGAAGGATTAGCAACCTCTTTTGCTAGAGTTAGCCCTTTTCAGGTGGATAGACCTTTCGAGCTGAAGTTACATATCCTGTATGACCAATCATTCGTGTAGCAGGACGAGTCTTTCCAGCGCGTATTAGAATATCTCGTTCAATTAGCTCGCGAGTGGTAATCTCGATGAAATGTGATGAAAAGAGCGCACTAACAGTTTTCTGAGTTTGTTCGATGGTGGGTGAAAAAGAGGCAAAAACAGCTCCACCTTTTAGGGCTATATACGCATGGGGAACTACCTCCCAAGGAATTGCCATGTCTAAGACCACGGCATCAATGTCTTTTTCATCAATACCTTCAACAATATCCTGTTGTTTGATTGTGACAAAATTTGTAAGTCCAGCTTTTTCTAAATTCTTTGCAGCCTCTTTAGCAAAATCTTCACGAATCTCGTAAGAATATACATGTCCTCTTGGAGCAATTTGATATCCCAGCAAAGATGCTAAGGCACCACTACCGGTGCCCGCTTCAACAATCATTGAACCTGGACCAATTCCTGCTAATAGGAAAATAAACCCAGCATCTTTAGGATATATAATGTTAGTTTGGCGCCCCATTTTCAAAGCACGATCACGTGGCAAAGGCGGTAAAGCCGCCATATAGACGCCAAGGCTTGTGGGTATAAGACTGCCATAATTTTGCCCAATTACTTCATCAAAATTAATTATCCCACGATGGATATGAAACGATTTTCCCTTCTCCACCCGAAGGAGCCAATTCCGACGAACATCAAGATAGAAGAACACCTGATCTCCATCACGTATTTTAGCCATTTTCGAGCACCAAGGTGCCTAAGGCTCTTCTCCTTTTCAGCCTTCTGCCTTTTAATAAATGTCTTAGGATTTCTCTTTCCCTGCAGGGAAAGAGGAAAGAGTTAAGGGTGTTCTTTGTAATGTCAAAACTTAAGGAGGAAGCATTGTGGAAACTTCGCCAAAAGCAACTATGACTGCGCTAAAGTGCCAATCCTGCAATGCTCCACTTACAGTCTCACCCGATGATGTTGTAATAACCTGTGGTTATTGCGGGTTTACATCGACAGCTGAAGGTGAGAAAGTCGATAATCACTTCGTTTTGGAACCCACCATTGACGCTGGTGAAGTCCGCGAAAAAGTCATTGAGTGGGTTGGACGTGGTGGAAAGGCTCGTATTACTGAATCTCACTTACGATTTGTACCCTTTTGGGTTGAATCCATGCACGCGCAAACGACATTCCAAGGATATAAAGAACACCGGGAAACCGAGTATTACACTGACTCGCAAGGGAAACGGCGCTCTCGGACAAAAATCGAATACGAACCCATTCAAGGGAATTTTGACGAAAATCGTTCAGTCAACGTGCTTTGTCGACGAGGAGCAACCTTCTACAGCCAAGATGAGCTGGATAAGGCACTTCATGTGACTAAGAGGGACGTTAAATCCTTCGATTATAATGCGATTACGGCAGTTGAATCGAGACCCCTCTTTTTGAATAGCGAGCTAGCTGATCCAGATGCCTATGAAATCGCTGAAACCTTTGTTGCGGAAGAACACCGTCGTCGTGCAGAAGCCCAGGCAACTAAGATTTGGGATTGCCATAGTCGGATTCGGAAAACTGGCTCGTATCTTCTACATGTCCCACATTGGCTAATCCGTTATCAATTTGGAAGTGAAACCTACCGTGTGGGAATCGATGGTCATTCGAAGAAGGTTCTGAAAGGGGAAGTCCCTGTTTCTGGTGCCTTTCGAGGTGCGATGTTTTTTGTCAGCATTCTCTTTGTACTTATCGGAACACTTGGCACCTATTTTGCCGCTCAACTTTTACAGGCATATGATCTGACTTACGTCTCCTTGGCTTTGGTTATCATTAGCTTGATAATAGCCATCTTTGCAACCCAACAGACCTTCAAAATTAGCTCGGAGAAACGTGAATGATTGGTGAGTAAAAAAAAGTCAGGTGAAATAATATGGCGAAAAAACATTGTCCTAATTGTGGGGGAACCCTAAACGTTCATCCCTCTGATGCGATCATCACCTGTTCCTATTGCGGAACATCTTTTGCCCCTGATGGGACCAAAATGAAAGAGCATTTTGCGCTAGCGATTAATTACTCTGAACGTGATGCCCTTGATACGCTCAAAGCATATCTGGTCAAAGTACCTGGAGTAGCAGACGATCTTGCAGAACAAATCTCTTTGAAAGATCTCTCTATGACCTTCTATCCCTATTGGGTCTATAATATTCAAGGAGATGTATCCTATCGTGGGATCGACCGAAAGGCATCCTTCCGTGGGCAATCAGGTAGACGTTACAATAGCATCCACTGGGAATGGGCTGCTGAAGCAGGTCACCAGGAACAAACAAGGCAGATTCGCCTTTATGCGGGACCTAAGGCTCGCAGCGAAATCGTGAACTACCCGATTGCCACACGATCTCGTCGATACTTCAATCTGGAAGAAGCAAAAGAACACACTGCCAATGTTCTCTTTTCAAAAGTCTCCGAGGAAACTGCACGCCAACAGGCAATCGCGGCGACAAGGAATATGATTTACTCTCGCATTAATCGTGAAACAGCAAAAGTCGAAGATGCACGAGAAAACTTCCAAGTCACTGACCATGCTTACATTCATGTTCCCATCTATCACATTCGTTTCACTGTCGGTGGTGGAGGAAAAACTTACGAAGCAGCCCTCGACGCTTCGAATGGCCGCGTTCTCTATACTGAAATCCCCCGAACGACAGGATTCAAAGCAAAAACTATTCTCACGGCTGGATTCTGGTTCATCCTCATGGCAATCGGAGCCGTAATCACCTACTTTGCCAACGAAGGAATCTCACTCATTCCAGGCCTCTTACCAGAATTTCTCTTTTATGGTGGTATCGGTTTAACCATAATCCCGATAGCGGTAGCAGTTATCACCCTCTTCTTAGCCTTCCGTGGAATCGCTGCAGAAGCAGCACGATAAGCTGCTTGTATTCATGCATAAACCCGAAAAACTGCTGGCTAATGAGTGCATTAGATATCTGATTCAGTCTATTGTTTATGAAATCGGAAAATCTGTGGAACTGGGAGATTTTATAAGCTCTTAACCCAATGCCTAAATAGTGACCATCGAGGTGAATCTCGTTGGGAGATAATGAAAAGCCACCCATCATGGAAAAAGTCGATGACGAACGCACTCTAACTCAAAAAATTATGAAATTAGTACCTGGTTGGCGAGGATACCGAATCAAGGAAGAACGGCGAAATGCCGACCGCATACTTCGTGACCAAATTGTCAGCCGTCTACGTCAAAGCAAAGATAAGATCGAAGATATTCAAACTGCTGTTGTTGAAGCAGAAATCGAAGATGTGTACACAACTATGGATTCCCTTTCTAGTAGAACGGAGAAACTCATTAGCCAAATTGAACATGCTGATTATGGCTACCGACCCTTCTTTGATGCAATTAAAATCAAAGAAGATGACCTAATGAATATGCTACGGTATGACACATGGTTTGTGGAACAGGTGCAAGCATTTGACCAGCAATGTGATGATATCCTAATGCTAGTGGAAGATGATACAGATGAAGCCACTGGGCACATCAAGGATCTTCGGAAAATGGTTACACAACTCAGTCGTAAATGGAAGGAACGCGAACAAGTTATTTTGGGCGTGGAAGTTGTTTAAAGGATCTGGGTCCGTTTTTTGGACCCTGATTTTCTTTTCTTTCGCAACCAAAATAATTATGATTTTCAATGGAAATCAGGTGCGCTATTTGCTAATATTATGAATAGTTGCTTCTGTTAGTCTTTGTACATCATTGGGATTGATTTCAAGCAAGGTGTTTGTAGTTCCTCCGCCCCCAATCACGGTTGGAAATTTCATTGAACGTTTATCAATAAAGACAGCTAGCCGTTGTTTATGTCCCACAGGCGGAACAGCTCCAACAACAAAACCTGTGATTTCTTTTACTTCTGCTGGGGTGGCTCTCCGAATAGATTGAACTTGGCAAATTTGGGCAAGCTTTTTCTCACTAACACGTCTATCTCCAGGAACGATGGCTAATACTGGCTGACCCTTATTGTCAATGAATAACATACTTTTAATTATTTTACTAGGGTTAACACCTAATTGGTTCACAGCCGCATTAACCGTCATAGTATGTTCGGAAAGGATATGGAATTTTCCCTTGATACCTTCGTTTCGCAAATATTCCTTTAGTTCTTCAATTGACATAATGACATCTTCAGTGCAAGCAATTTATTAGAATTAATCTAACAAGGACTCGGGTCTTATCGATTACTCAGAACCGGTTTTTTCTTGAGCTGGTTAAAAATTATATTCTCAATTCCAAAGAGCGTTTCTCGAATTGAGGGATCGAGTGATGACACCAAAATATTTCGACATTCAGCGATGAATCGTGGGGATCGCGCTTCGTGACTTAGATCAGCTTTTTCTACTTTCCGCTTTCCAATACCTAGTCGAGAAGCCATTCGACGTACTACACCTCGGTCTACTCCACCTACAAGCTCAATTACATCAATATCTGCAAACCGGAATAACCCTTCCTTTTCCGCGAGATTTTGAAGAGGTATTGGAAGCTCTTGGATAGGTCGATATTCAAGTCCAACCATCCATTTCTTTATTTCAATTGGTTCAGCTTTGGTTTCGAAAGTGAATCTAATTGCTCGGGCCCAAGAACCACCAACTGCTTGGGCGCGAACCCAATCTCGCTTAACAGTTTTTGCATGACCTAAGGATTCCATAACAAGTATGATGCGTTCAGCATTTTCTTCATAATATCCCAGGGCATCGTAACATTCGATTTGTACAAGATACATGGTTTTACGCTCACTCAAGGATATTTCTTCCAATCTTTGATTAATTCGTTATATAGACTTCTGCCCATAACAGATAAGAGAAGTGACCACATTGAACTGATTAATATTGGTTCTACAAGTAGTTTGAGGTTATAACTGTGGTGCTATTCTGGAAGAAAAAACCCGCGATCGACTTAAAAATCGCTGAAAAAGCTATTAGCGAAGATAAGGTATTTTCATTTATTGGGAGTGGAGACCCACACGAAGAGCTCGGAAAGTGCCGAGTGTTTCTGAAAACCATAGAGCAAGTGAAATCAGATCTCTTAATTTTTGATGGAGACTTTCTTGCAGAACCTGCTTATTTAAAGGCAAACCAGGATATTGCGGCAATTACCCGGGAATCAATAAAAGCACTAAGTCAACTTTATGAAAATCTCCTAGCCGCAAAGATGCCTACGTTACTAGCAGCAGGGAACTATGAAATATTTGGAACCACAACGGACGCCATTCAAGATCTAGGAACAGATCAAATGTTTGATGTAGGTTGCAATAAGAAAGCCCCGCAAAAAGAGATAATGATTTTTGAAAAACCAGTTTTTATGGATCTTGTTACCCAACGAATTACTTGGCCTGGAAATATCTATAACATAGAAGGATTTACCCTCATTGGAGTTGAAGGATCAAACCCCATTAATTATACATTTCCAGGTGAGCGAACGGAAGAAAATATGGGCTGGGCTCTTGAAACCGCTTGGTCAAATTGCTCACCACAGTCCGACAAAACTATTCTTGTGGTTCATTCTCCTCCCTATGGAATACGAGATCGGTTAGGTCGATTTGGAGTTCCGCCCCACCTATGGGGGGCACGAAAAGGTAGTACTGGATTAAGGAAATTCCTTGATAGAAAAAGAGCATTCTTGACCCTTGTAGGCCATATTCATGAAGACTTTGGAATAAATATTCGGGTCTATTCAAAAGAAGATAAAGAAGCAGAACCAAAAGAAATTGACAATACATTCCGTAATCGTACAAAACTCCTCATTGGATACGATACGAAACGTACAGAACTCTCAATTGTACTTAACAAGGGTACCCTCGAATACTGGAATTGGTCTCATATCACTATCGCAGAAAAAGGAACCCTTCGGCTAATAGATGTTGAAGGCGAATGGATGAATCGAAAGGGTGAAAAAAAATCTTTCAAAAAGTACAATCAAATAATCGACTACGATGATACTATCTCGGCGTTCCTAAACTAAGTGGATCATTTCTTCTGTAAATCAGGAAATGTCCACCGCTCGCCCTCTTTCTTAATCACTGCTAATTTTTGTTTCACAAAATATTGCATAATCGAACGCGCCTTGTTTTCAGGCAACCACAATTCTTTGGTCATAAACTCCATGCGCATTATTCCATTATGCTTCACAGCGAGTTGTGCAACAGATTCTAGTCTTCGCAACTGGAGTAATTGTAAATACAGAAACATAACCGCAGCTAGAATAAGAAAGATGCCCCCAAGGGAGGTATAGAGCGCCTGTTCAACAAATCCGAGATTGATAAACTGGATTACGACAGATAAACCTAAACCAAGCACAATGATTATGCCTAATGCGTATAGGAACCAACGTCGTCGTCTAATCGGTTTCATTACTTTTTGTAGTCCATCTGCCATCATTTCACGCTCTTTAAAAAAAGGGAGGGAGGGCCGCAACTTTACTTGGGACGGCCCAGATACATCATATAAAAGAAGAAGACTAGCAATCCATAGGTCAGTAAGGTGTCAAGGACGAGGATAGCCACAACAATAGGGACTGCCCCCATCATTATCCAGACACCTCCAGCAATTCCCGTTATGATGGCAATTATGATTGGCCAAACAAGACCACCCCATATGCCCCAACGCTCGAACATTCCAAAGAATATGTCCATTAATCCCATGCTAATCAACTCCTTTTAGACGCCATAGAATGAATGCGGCCACTATGAGTATCACTATCCAAAGCCCAGGTATGAGGAATTCATACCCAGTCCCTGCACCGTATATTCCTTGATTGAAACCAGCACCAACACTTGCTGTTCCTAGTACAAAGTTATTGAGTACAATGAATGACAACGCGATGATGATACCAATTGGTGAAACAATTTTGATAAACCATTGATACCATCGGGGTAACTTGAAGTCACCGGCTTCATTTGCATCATCAATGATTTTTCCGCCGCCGTAAACCCAGCCCATGATTAGCATCAAGAACAGGGATACAACAACTAGTCCATAGAATTCGACGTAATAGTCAACAACATCGAGGAGAAATAGCCCCCACGTTATGTCCACGGATCCTGCCAATCCGGGAGCTTCGATCCAGTTGGCGAATGGAAGTCCCATTAAGAAGATTAGCAAAACGACCACAATGACTGTCCGTGATCTCGGCCAGCCAAATTTGTCTATTACGGCAGTAACAATTGCTTCGACTAGTGAAACGGCGCTGGTGATTCCCAGGAAGACCATCATTATGAAGAAGACTATGCCCAGTATATTACCACCGGGGAAAACCATGGCGCCCGGCCAGGCTATGAACGCGAAACCAACTGTGGACGCACCCGGCGGGGAAACAAGCAATCCCGCAAATGCAGCAATTGGGAAAATAGCAAGTCCTGCTGTAAAGGCAAAAGTCGTGTCAAGTAGACTAGTAGTAATTGCGCTGTTCGTGAGTTCTCCTTTTCTGGGCAGATAACTCGCATAAGCGGTCAATATACCCATTCCTGCACTAAGCTTGAAGAAGCTTAATGATACCGCAGTTGACCACATTTCTGTGTTCAAGAACTGCGTTGGATCAGGATTCAGATAGAAATTAAGTCCAGCAGATGCCCCTGGCAATAAGAAGGCCCAAATTGCCATTCCGATTATAATGATCCACAGAATTGGGAAGAAAAGCATTACTGCTCTTTCAATTCCACGAGTACCAAAATAGTCGATGACAAAGATTATGAGCCAGACAACGACAAGTCCAACGAGGAGAATAGGGCTGTACATAAGATTCACGAAGAACGCAGGTTGGTCCGTGAATAACGCTGGGCCCAATGGTCCATCCAACGTTAATCCAGGTATGGCGGCATAGCCGACATAGATTGCTGCCCAGCCAATGATTACACAATAAAACGCTGTTAGTACAGCGGCATTAGCAAGGGTGAACCATCCCAGAAATTCACCAGATTTATTGATTCGTTTAAGTGCACCCGGGAAACCTCGACGATTTGTCGAACCAAGTACAAATTCAGTAAGCACCACAGGGATGCCCACTAACGCTAACATAATAACATAGATGATAACGAAAGGGCCACCACCTAATGATGATACTCGATAA
>CAYFXY010000085.1:4635-8274 GCA_964347205.1 uncultured archaeon | reverse complement strand
GCATAGTATTTTAACCAGTGGAACAGTTGGAGCAGCAATTGAAGCAGCTCTTTGGAAAATTCCTGGAATCGCATTTTCCATTGATACACCTAGTAATACTTGGTTTATTCCAAGCGATTCAAACGCAAACTATGCTGAAGCAGCTCAGCTGGGAAGAAAAATCATCGCACATGTACTGACCGAAGGTATTCCAACAGGAATCGATTTCTTAAACGTGAGCTTCCCACACAATGTAGTTGATTCTACTCCAATTTCCGTGGCACAACCAACTCGCGTTCGATTTATTAATAAATTACTGGCACGTACGGATCCACACGAAATGGAATATTATTGGATTCGTGGAAAGGAGAAGAAACGAATACCCAAAACTAGTGATGTTTATCGAGCAGTCCGAGAACAAAAAATTGTCATCAGCCCAATCAGTATCTCGCTTTCAGACGAAACCCTAGTTGAAAAAACACGAACATTCATTAGCAAATTATCAATTCGTTGACAGTTTAAAACGATATTTTTTCCTCTTAATTTCTTGATTATATGCTTATTCTCGACGAGAAAGTGTAGGGGTTTTTAAAGGAGAACAGCTTTGTGGGCAACGGTGAGAAGTCCTCTTGACATCAAAGATAGAAACCAAGACGGACGGTACGTTTCTTCGGGCAATGCAACTCATTACAGATAATCTTCAGAAGAATATCGAATTCCTACGAAAAAACAAAAGAAACGTCACCAAGTTTGTAGATCTTATTGAAAAAACTGCGCGGAAAGGGCATTGTATTTTCGTTGTGGGAAGTGGTCGTTCAGCCATGGTTGGACAAATGTTTCAAACCCGGCTTGAGCACCTCAATGTACCTGTCTATTTCATAACCAACAGCAGATCAGTACCACACCTACACAAAGGTGATCTTCTCTTAGTTATTTCTGGAAGTGGACGAACGGCCATCGTCAAAGCAATCATAGAAAGCTATCTCGACCAGAACCCTCAGATTATCTCTATCACAAGCTATCCAGGAAGTTGGATTGGACGTATGAGTGATCTAGTTGTGAAGCTCATAGGACGAACTAAACTCGATATCGCTCGTCGAGAAAAAGGTGAAGAAGCAAGTCTAACCCCAGAAGGAACACAATTTGAGATCGCGTCAGCTGTTTTTTTAGATGGAGTTATAGCGGAACTGGTCAAACGATTCAACAAGTCAAATGAAGATCTGCTTGCTGAGCATTCCCAGAGCACCTAATCAAATAGAAAATTCTCTCGTATCGTTTTTTTCACCATTGTGTTCTTTATGTAAGTGATTTCGAAACATATTTGAACGGGTGATAGGGCAACATGAACTCGAGGCGAGTATAAGTGGTAAACAAATACCAATGTCCCCTCTTCGTTTGGAAAACTGGGAAATTATTGGCCAATATCCACCAAGCACTTACTGATAAATGGGAAGTTCGTATGCACCCAATTGGTGAAATGGTCGAGATGCGAATTAGTGGGGGTAAGAATGTTGAACCTCTTACACTGAATCTTTATGTTTCCACTGGAAAAGCCCTTTGGGGATACATAGACCTTCCTGTGATTGCAGAACAAGTTGAAATCCTTAAGGAAGTGACAGCGCAACTTAAGAGTAAAACTGGAGCAACGCTTGGACCATCTAAGCGTCGTGTGAAATTCAAGTTTGAAGGGGAAACTGTTGAAACTGAGACCACAACTGCGGAAGTCTATAGTTGGACAATGAACTATGGTTTACGTTACTCACTTCAACAAATCACTCGATTTTTAACTGCCTTAGATGGGGCAATTCGGAAGCATGATGGTCGAGGTTTAGAGGGGAACGAATTCTTTGTTACTTATCGAGATGGGAATCTACATCTCCAAGAACCATCATTAAGTTTCGTTCTCGTTACAGCTTGGGGCTATTATAGTGCATTCCTGTATGTCGGTGAACAAACCCTTGAGCTCCAAATTTGTGACGAAGAAAAGGAAGCGTTTCCAGCCACAGAGTTTGACAAGGTCATAGAAACAGCCCTTGAGCTCTTTGAATCCGACAAGGAAATCATCCTCAAAGATGCTTAATGAACCATAGGGGAAGAAAGTTTGACTTCCCAAAACACATTGCTCCAACCAATCAGTGAAGGTTTCCTCCCACACACTTTATGGATAGCCCTATTGGCAATTTTTTCTGCGGTTGGAATTGTCCTTCGTCAAGCAGCTATCCCAACTTTTTCTTCATATGTTACTATTACACCTGGCTTTTTGATACCTCTTCTTGCAGGTATTGTTTTGGGACCGGGAGGAGGAATAATCTGTGGAGCTGTTGTTGGTATTAGTGGTGCAATTTGGGAACCATGTGTATTTCCGCTCATTGGGAATGTGGCACTTGGAATAAGCACGGGGATTCCATCATATTTTCGACATAAGCTTCATCAATATATCTGGATTACTTTCTGCATCCTTTCAGCTATCACTATTGGGGGATTTCTTCCAACTTTCACTATCGAGATGTTAGTCTTTGCGGTTCCACTTTTTTTTGCTGCGTTAACCGCTAGCATTGATGCTCTTCAAGCAGGTATTTGGATTATCAGCGCTCTTTTATTGGCTCAAGGAATCGTTGATCCGATATTGCGGCGATACCGAAGGCAAAGTTATCCTAGTGGAGTAAAGATTAAGTAGGTTCTAGAGGATTAGCGGCTAGACACACCGACCACAATAATAGCATTGTGGGTGACCATAATCATGTCAGAAGAAAATGAGGAAATAACCCAATTACCCTTACCCGAAGAACCACCATTACCACCAGAAAAAATAGAACTCCAAGAAGTCGTAGTTCGCGAATATCCGAAAACTGTCCTATTTTACCCGATGTTGTTTATCTCACTTATACTAGCAATTGTTACGTATCTTTTACCAGCATTTATCATTGATCCAACTCTTCTTAGTAACCTACTTTTTACAGTTACTTTCATCTGGTTTGTGCTATTTCTTTTCAATCTGCTTGTTGTGACCTTTGAATTCGGGAAGTCAATTGTCGTAGCACTGGCACTAATTCTCGTAATCTCCATCCTGATTATCGCATTAGTTTTTACATTATACGGCTATGTATTCATTATTAATCCTGCTTCCCTTCGGCTGTTCATGAATATCGAAGCTTACATAGCCTACTTTGTTGTCTTTGCCTTCGTCATCTTCTTAGCTTGGATTAAAACCCGTATGTACTATTTCAAAATTACACCCAACGAAATTATTTACAAGAAAGGAATCTTGGGCGATGTTGAAAGATACGGCACAACAAATGTGATGGTACATAAAGAAATTCACGACCTATTCGAGTATATGTTAATGCGCTCAGGTCGTTTAACCTTCACAGTCCCCGGACGAAAAACTGCAATACTACTAGACAACGTTCCAAATATAAATATCGTTGAAACTAAGATTCTTCATCTTCTTAGACGAATTGAAGTTGATATAGACTAAATCTCAAAAATGCTCTACAAAGCGAAAGCCCGCATGAGAATAATACTTGGGTTACTGAGATCTGCAACGTTCACAACTAGCATAACCTAGTTAGTAGACAGTTTCCGACTAATCGAGTACGATGAGCTTAGAAAGGCAATTGAATGGTGAAACCCAAGGACAACAAGGCCAAGCAGAACCTG
>CAYFXY010000085.1:1815-4625 GCA_964347205.1 uncultured archaeon | reverse complement strand
TTGATAACAAGGGGTGAAACACCGGTCACTGATAGTTCCATCGAGAAAATATGTACAAATTTAAAATCGTCCGCACTTCATTTGCACGGGATAATGAATACACCCCACCCTCAAGGCTTGAAAAAACATGACTCCCACTTAGTGGTGACCTCCGCTGATTTAGATTATTCTTCAATAATTATAATTACTCGCCACCCTTTCCCTTTTTACACTTCTTTGTTCCTTGAATAGCTATTGAGTGATTTTTCCATGACCCCAGAGACAAATATCCTATCTTGGTTTCAAAAAACGATAAAGCCCTCAAACACTATGCTCTATGTCTCTGCGGTTGCCCCCGATACTTTTCAGGGAGATCCTCGAGTCCTTGAGGAATTACTTAAACGTCCTTTCGAGGTCCCCGATGCGATGGGACAACAAAGGGCAAGCGCCCGTTTCGGTACTTGTCTCCTCGCGCATGCGATAAATAAGCTGAGTTCAGATCAATCTAAATTGATTTCGTTATTAGAGGACAATGATTTCTTTCAAAACCCTGATCTTGTCTTTCGAAAATCTTTTCCAGAAGAACTTCACGCACAGCTACAACAACTAATTATTGAAGCATTTGATCCCGCTCCAACTTGGCATCAAGAGCTACGGACCCTCACACAGCATTTTCATGAGGGAATGCATATTCTCCGAACGTTATTCAAAGTTCGAAGAATAAATAAGACTTTTCCAAGGATTGTCTCCTATTTCTCTAGTGAGCAAGATTGGTGGGGTACATACTATCATAACGAAGCAAATGTTTTGAATGTGTTCCCACCCTTTCTTTTCATTCCTCTTATCGCAAAAAGCTTGGTCCTTCGTGAAGCTGTACGATTCTTTCTCCCAGCAAGTTTTCACAATGCAATGGATGTACAAGAATTTGCAAATAATTTGGTTGAAGAAATTCTTGAAACTCCTGAAAAACAAGTTTGGAACCAAATCAAATGGGGAGGAAATCAGCTTACTTCAGAACACATTGAATTGATAGCAGTAATTTCGAAAATAACATCTACATTATTTCGAACAAATCAACTCCCACAACTATTACCACGCTTGGAAAAAATCAACAAACTAGTTCTAAGAGTTCCAACTGGAGCATTCACAATCCTTGCACAGCAAAAACCTCGTGAGCCTTCTCAACCATTAACTGTTTCCAGTTCCCAACAAAAGATTATCTTAGCTTTAGCCAAGAACCCAACAGCAAGCGAACGACAAATAGCAGAAAAAACAAATCTAGCACGAAGTACAATAAAACGCAATATTTCGAGCATTGATAACCAATATCAAATTTCCTTTCAGGGAGAACTAAATTACAAAAAGGTGGGTCTGATTCCTCTTCTCCTAACCGCTAACTCACCCCAAAGAAACCATTCAGCCCTCTGCAGGTTGGGTGAACACTTACAGGCTTTTCCGTATTGCTTTCGCTTACACGCTCCAATTACCAGCATGAACTCATTGCTTTACGCAATACTTGCTCTTCCTCCCAAAAGCATTCCAGAATTTCTAATTCACATGAACAAATGGATGAAAAAAACCAGCGCAGTCACTCAGCTAATCCGTATTAACCAGTTTGATTGGGGATGGTATTTTCCTTACTGGAATCGGTTTTCACCAATAGAATGGAACATCCTTGCCAGCAGCCAACTTCATGATAAGGATATCGAATCGAGTGTTCGTTCATCCCTGGCTTATGAAGGGAAAGCGCTTCGATTAACTCGTGAAGCACTTCGGATAATTATTACACTTCAAGATAATTATCGCCTCAGCCAGCGCCAATTAGCTAAAAAAGCTCACACCTCAGTTACAACCGCCGCAAATTACCATAACAAACTAGTTCCAGCTGTTCTTACTCCAAAGATTGAATTCTTAAATCCACCCCTACCAGAGGGAATGATTTCCACAATCTATGATCTTTCTCCAGACTCACTTCATCAACTAGTAAGAGGACTCCGATTGCTTCCATCCTATCAGATTTGGCATCTTTCATCCAATCTTGATAAACAGGAAAGCCCAACCACTGGGTTATTCTTTGTTTCGAGTTTTCCTTCAGGGGGTCTGATTCAGTTTTTAAATGTACTCAACAACGTTCTCCATTACTACAACGCGACAACATCTATTCCACTAATCACAACTCAACATCTTCCACAGATTCATGGATTAC
The DNA here is from genome assembly GCA_964347205.1 of uncultured archaeon. Classification (GTDB taxonomy): domain Archaea; phylum Asgardarchaeota; class Hermodarchaeia; order Hermodarchaeales; family Hermodarchaeaceae; genus Hermodarchaeum. The sequence continues at coordinate 2,440 of CAYFXY010000085.1, read as the reverse complement.
CAATTGCACTTTACAAAACCGTGGGTCAAGAATGGATATGTTCCAACATGCTTCTTGAATCGGTGTTTCATCCAAGACCCTAAAAGTGATGCTTTGAATACTCCCTCAAAAGGATTCACGGTGAACTTATATCCAATCGCCTGTTTCTAGTTTTGTAGGTAAATAGGTGTCAGCTAGAAATTCAAAGCCATGGCTACTTAATGCTTGAATCTCTGCTTTTTCTTTTCGTTTTACCATGAGCTGAATATCAGCCACCCACTTCGGATTTTGTGCAACAAAAGGTTCTTGCATCACAGCCTTCGCTCGTTTGATGTCTTCAGGTGTCATGCGAAGACGACATTCTTTGGGAATATCATACTCATCAAGATCACGACCTAACACCCCCAATAATCGAAGCTCTGGCGTCGCTAAGAAAGGGCTTTCATAACTTAGGCGTTTACTACCACGAAGATAGACACTATGAATGTAATGTCCAAAGGGGTCTGCATCAACAAGAGTGAAAGTGGGAAGTTTAAGCTCTTTTGCAATTCGCCGTGCAAAAATTCGACTTGCAATATCTGGCGACCCACGAGCTGTTAACAGGATACAGGGATACCGATTCCACCATTTGACTTCACTAAGACGT
>CAYFXY010000085.1:1484-1805 GCA_964347205.1 uncultured archaeon | reverse complement strand
GACGTAGCATTGCTGCGTCTTTTTCAACAATTAAGAGGAATTCTGCATCAGATTCGATAATTTCGACCCTATCTAAAAATGGTGTAATTGACCAGCCACCCGTACCTAGTCTTGTGCAATCAATTTGGTCACCACTGTCTTGAAGAACTAATTTACCCAAAACAGTTCCCTTTGCACTTGCAACAATATGGGTCGATTCGCGGTTTGTTCCCATTAACGGAGCAATGTCATCAATGGCGTTGTCACTTTGTCGTTGTTCCTCGAAAAGGTTAACATCGTTATAGAAGACTTCTCGTTTTGTTGCGTGAATATCTTTTTCCA
>CAYFXY010000085.1:468-1474 GCA_964347205.1 uncultured archaeon | reverse complement strand
GTGGTGGGCTCTATCGCACCGGCATCGCCAACATTGTTGGTCGCCAAATCTTGCAGGAAGTAAAAGAATTGCCCACGCTGGTTATCAAAATCATCGGCATGAACAATTTCTAACACGCGAATAAGCCGAGTGACATCTTTAGCCGTACGAAGGCTTCCTAGAGTACGGACGGTGGTTTTTTCTCCAAGTAAAAGCAGGTCGTTTTCCTCATCCCAGACAATATTTCCACCCCCACGAAGAGGTAATTCTAAGGAAGGGGGATTTCCCTTAGATATGTCTTTGATTAGTTTGCGAACAAGAGCGTGAATTTCTTTGTGTAGCTTTTTTGTATCTTTCTCTCTAACAATACGTACCCCACGCGGAAGTTTGTGGCTGGTTTGGGCTTGTTGTATGCTTTTTTGAAGTTTCTGAACTGCTGAAAATGATCCCTCAGAGGGAGGACCTACCTCTGAGAACTGTCCAGTTAGAGTTTTATTTACGCTTGACCTATGGCGACGGTTCCGTGTACTCATTCAACAACCACCTCCTCCATTTCCTCAATTCTGGATGATGATGTTTGTTCTATCCCGACAATCTTCGTGATGATTTGTTCAAGCTGCAGGGGTAGAGCTTCCAATTGCGTTTTAGTTGTTTTAGGATCTGACCTTTGAATATTAACTAAGGATCGGGCAACTTGTCGCGAGTATCTAAGTAATACATCCGCCCGACGTTCTTGTTCACGTCTAGCAATTACACGTACAATATGACGACGTAACTTTCGACCTACTTCTTCAAAAGCTAGTTTTAACTCGCGTATAAGGAGGTCATCTTCTGCTAGCGCTTGCTTTGATTGTGCTTTGAAGATGAGGTGTACAAAGGGTCCAACCACATTAGCCACAAGTCGAACTGGACCAGTAGGGAGTCCATTGCTGGCGACATCCATTCGATAATTCCGCCAGTTAACTGTTGCAGCAGCTTTCCAGATAGCACAATCAGAATTATCTCGCAGTTTGGGTGTTCGGTTTAC
>CAYFXY010000085.1:0-458 GCA_964347205.1 uncultured archaeon | reverse complement strand
TAAAGCGCGCCAACTCCTGATTGAGTTGATAATTTGGAATCATACACTGCCGCTACTTCAACCGCGAATGCAAGTCCTTTACTGCTTGTCGGCGGGCGACTTACTGCTTCAACGAATTCAGCATCAAAGATTTCTGTTAGGGTTTTTTGAATGATGTCTTCACCAACAGGCACAACCGTTTCAGTGGGAGGTGCATAGTACTTCTCGGAGATGAAGTTCGCATAAAGGGTCTTTACTTGGGCTTGAGAGAGTCGCTTAGGAGATAATTTTGAATTTATGGGATCGCTTCGCAGGTCCTTTGTTGTTTTTGCGATAATTTGACTTGCCTTGCGGCGGCTTAATCGACAGAAGTTTTTAGATAGGAAATCGGTGAGTGAATTTTGGGAACTATTCCGAATTAAGTACTGGAAATCACCAATACTCGTTGAGGCGGGGTGAGGCATAGCATAGCTTGGTTC
>CAYFXY010000084.1:6240-8436 GCA_964347205.1 uncultured archaeon | reverse complement strand
TCGATCCATCTCTTCGGCCAGCTTCTCGAGCTTCGCCATCTCTTGTTTTGATAAAGCCCCAGTCTTGTAGAGCATGTGCCCCATCAGGGTGGACTTGCCGTGATCGACATGTCCTATGATGATAAGGTTGATGTGTGGTTTCTTTCCAGACATTGTTTATTCAACTCGGTTTTGGTAACTCAAGCTGGCTTGCATAAAATATGCAGGTGAAGGCACTTCAAGTGCAGCGTATAAAACTTTTTTGGCGTTATTGTTTCACAGATGATGTAGCACTTTAAGCTCAATTATTGAAATTCTAAAACCAAATCTTCATTGAAATGGACACTAGAAAGTTATCGGGCTGAAAGGGCCATGCGTTCTTTTTCTTCGCGCCGTCGGACGGCATTACTACGTGAATCCCGATTAGCGGCTGCGATAAGTTCGTCAGCGATGATTTCTTCAATGGCTTCAATGGTGCTAAAGCTTCGACGCCAAATGCTTTCTGAAATGAAGCGCAATGCAAGATCGATGCGGCGTAGGGGAGCAACGTCACAAGCGGTGTGATAGCTGATCCCACCATATGAGATTCGGGTTGTCTCTTCTCGAGGAGCCGCGTTTTCAATGGCTTGAATTAAGACTTGTATTGGATTTTGGTTCGCACGTAAATTGATGATTTCAAAAGCAGAACGGACGAGACGTATAGCTGTAGATTTCTTCCCCGCAATAAGTCCAGATTGTCTAGCACTTTGACTTCGTCGGCTAGCCCACCCAGGTGACATTAATCGATTGATTAACCGTTCCACAATCGGGACCTGACGTTTTCCAAATCGGCGATGTTCATGGCGTCCAAATGTGTGGGGAACAATAACTGGTTGGAGGCTGATATACTTAATGAGTCCAGGATCACTAATTTTAATGTCTTTGGTACTCCAGCGACCAAAGATTTTGATCTCTTGTAACGGGGTTGATTCGGGAGTTGGTTCTGAGGACATATCTGTTGTACACCTTAAGGTTAACGTTGGGGTTTTTCGACTTTGCCAATTATCATAGCTTCAAGAGAAGCACCATTACATTTCACGACTTTCCAGCGGACACCCGGTAAGTCTCCAAATGCTCGGCCACGGGATCCGCCAATGCCTTCAACAATGACCTCATCGTGTTCATCGACATAAGTTAGGGCACCATCACCCGGAAGAAAAGCTGTTATTTGCCTTCCATTTCGAATTAATTGTACACGGACACACTTGCGGATTGCTGAGTTGGGTTGTTTTGATTCAATACCCACTTTTTCTAGGACAATAGCCCTTGCCTGGGGACTGCCTTCGAGTGGATCAGCTTTAACGTCAAGACGCAGCATCCGTCGCTTATAATACCGGTCCTTCCATCGGAGCTTTTTTCGTTTCTTCTTTAACGTTCGGCCAGCAAATTCTCCGGAGGGTGATTTCGATCCTGGCAATCTAATTTTACCTCGTAAATATTCAGGGTGCAGCGATTCCTTAATTAGCTTAAAACTTTTACCATCTATCATTTCGAATTAGAACTACTCAACATTTTCTGGTGAGGGTTCAGCAATAATGATCGCATCTATCCCATGATGGCGTTTAGCGAGAAGACGAGCCCGTTCAATATTACGGCCATTTCGTCCAATTACCCGACCACGATTTTCGCTATTCACGGTGACTACCGCAACTCGGCGCCCCTTCGATTGTTCTTGAATGATAACCGTTGAAACTTTCGCTGGTGCCAGGGCATTTCGGACAAAGCCTTCAGGTGTATCAGCATTCTCAACGACATCAATGTCACGCTTAAGAATTGTTCGAGCCCGTTTAATAGTAGCACCTCGCCGACCAATTGCTAGACCAAGATGCCCGGGTCCGACTACAAAAATGATACGCTCTCCGTTTTGATCAACAATGCAATCTCTAACTTCAGCACCAGTGATATCACCGAAAAGTGCCATTAGTTTAATTTCTTCCATGTTTAATTTAATATCAGGTGTTGTCACTTCTTGCCAGCCCCAGTTAAGGCAGCAATATCTGCATCACCAGGATCAAGAACTACCAAAGCTGCCACCATATGTGGGCGTCCACACACTTGTCCTAAATCCCAACTGTTACTCCGATATCGATGAATCGGAACCTGATTCGCCTTAGCGAGCATATTCACTTCCGAAATCAACTCGGGAGGGGCATTTGCGGCAAGTACCACTACCCGGGG
>CAYFXY010000084.1:857-6230 GCA_964347205.1 uncultured archaeon | reverse complement strand
CCAGTCCGTAGCGAATGAAGTGCCCGCTGAACACCAAATATTGTTTTTCCTGATTTCACAGTTAATCGAATCGCAGTTTCAGCATCCATCAAGGACCACTCTATCAATTTTTACCATGTTCTCGCAATGCATCAGTCATGGAGCAAGCAACACACCGTCGCATATAAGGGCTACGGAAGCTGGTTGCGCGTCTGGCTGAATTCTACCGCTCCCTTTTAAGTTCTATGCACACCCCGCAAAACCAATCTAAAACATTGATTCATACAAAACTACCAGTATTTAGAAAATTAACTAACTTTTCTTCTTCTTTTTCCGAGAAGGGGTCATGAACAAATCAATTGATCCAGTGCCCAATGGAATATTTTGCCCGATAATCACATTCTCGGTGATGCCTAAGAGGTTGTCTTCTTCGCCAAGAACACTAGCCTGAATGAGGTGACGGACAGTGACTTCGAAGGCTGCTCGGGCAAGGACACTGGATTGTTCGCCACTAATGCCATGTCGTCCAATTTGGCGAATTTCGCCAGTTGCAGTCATGAGATCTGCAACGAGCATGATATGACGGATGTCAACATCAAGCCCTTGTTCATCAAGAACTCCTTTGGCTTCATTAACGATTACCTGGCGGGCGGATTCAATACCGAGGGTGTCGGCGATTTCATGGATATGATTAGAAATGGTGCGTGTGGTGTCGACTCCCGAAGTGCGGAGGACTCCTTTGAGATTAGTCCCTTCAGTGTAGAGGACAAGTTCTTTACCTTCTTTCTTGATAAGTACTCGTTTAACGCCATCTTGTCCTTTGATGAGAGCATTACGGACTTTGTCAAAGGTTTTTTGCAATTTAGCCATGTGCATGGCTTCTTCACCTTCGCGAAGTTCAGGAGTTACTATGATTCGGGTACCATCACTTGTGACTGTGCCTAAGTTTGGACGGACATTTTCGAGTTTTTCAGTAACGAGTTCCGTTGTGGTACCTTTATTTTCCATAAGATCTGGATCGAGCTCGACGACAACGCCTCCTTCAGCCAGATCAATTTCGACGCTTTGAGCAATACGCTCGATGCGTGTTTGCTCAATGTGTTGAGCGACAGCCCGGGCATCCTTTTCTTTGGTACGGCGATCTTCTTCAAGAAACACATTCATGGTAGGCGTTGAGGGGTTTCGACGTGCATCTACAATTTCAATTAACCGCGGAAGGCCAAGAGTAACGTTAAATTCAGCAACACCAGCAAAGTGGAAGGTTTTTAAAGTCATCTGGGTTCCGGGCTCGCCAATGGATTGAGCGGCAACAGCTCCTACCGCTTCTCCAGGTTGGACCAAAGAGTCATCATAGGCGATTTCGACGTCTTTGATGATTCGGTTTAGTTGTGTTCTAGTGAGTTTTCGATCAACGAGGCTTTCACGTAAGTTATCAATAACGCGAATAGGTAGCAATGCACGTTTGCGGAGTTGGACTAGTTTGCGGTCAATCTGTTTTTTGGTTACATACTTTGAACTGCTCACATGAATCACCTTTCTTCACTTAAGACCCGTTCAATGATGACGTCGATGTTTACAGCTTTGCCGTGATCACTTCGTGAGGGATCAACGCCATCTTCGCCGTATTTGAATTGAATAATCTCACCAGAGGAATTCCGTACCGTTCCATCATATTCGACTTTGACATCTTGAAGTGCATTGATGAGGCGGCGCTGCATATAACCACTTGTGCTGGTTCTGACAGCGGTGTCAACTAACCCTTCTCGTCCTCCCATCGCGTGAAAGAAGAACTCGATGGGGTTCAAGCCTTTACGATAACTAGCGACGACAAAGCCTCGAGCTTGTGGAGACAAATCACCTTGGTTGAAATGCGGGAGAGTTCGTTTTCGATAACCTCGAGAAATTCGTTGACCTCGAACTGCTTGTTGTCCAACACTTGCAGCCATTTGAGCAAGATTGAGGGGGTTGCCCTTTGCACCGGTACCGGTCATGATCACCGCGTGTTTATCAAGGCCAAGTTGTTGGCTTGCTACATCGCCAGCTTTATCACGAGCACGGGCAAGAATCTCGATCATTTTCATTTCAAAGGTTTCTTCTAAGGATCGACCAGGGAGACGTTGAAGTTCGGCGGCCTCATAAATTTGGACCAATTGTCGGCCTTCATCTTCAGCATCAGTAAGAATTTGATCAATTTGTCGGATTGCAGCAGGAGAAAGAATTACATCATCGATACCCATACTAAAGCCCATATTGGTGATGAGAACAACCAAGAGGGGACAGATGGCATCCAAGAATCTCCGAGCTTCGGAGTTGCCATAATCTTTAGCAATTCGGTGGAGAATACTTTCAGGTTGAGCGGCGCCGATGGCTTTCTTGTCAATGACACCAGCAAGTAGCTGTCCGTCTCGAATGAGCACATAGGCATCATTGGGACATTGTTCCAGTTGGCATTCATCGCATTTTTGGCAAATTCTAGCTTTAAGCGAGAGGTTGAGACCTTTTGGAAGAATCATGCTGAAAATTTGTTTTCCAGTCCACATTTCTTCGGGTTCGTACATCGTGGGTAGAGGAAGGTCTTCACGGTATCCAGCAGAAGCAAGGAGTTGACATGTTTGGCGTTTGTTAAATAGCGAATTTTTCCGAGTGAGTAAAAAGGAAGAAGAGATGTAATCTTGGATTCCGCCAATGATAGGTCCGCCATAGCGAGGACTTAGGATTTGCTCCTGAACTAACATGAGAATTCTTGCTTCAGCGCGTGCTTCTTCGCTTTGGGGAACATGAAGATTCATTTCGTCACCATCAAAATCTGCGTTATAGGGTGGACAGACAACCAGATGAAGTCGAAATGTTCGATAGGGCATGACTTTAACCTCATGTGCCATGATGGACATGCGGTGAAGTGATGGCTGACGATTAAATAGGACAATATCACCGCTTCGGAGATGTCTCTCAATAATATAACCAGGAGCTAAACCATCAGCGTTTGTCTTGCGATCTTTTACATATCGTAAATCAATTCGCTTACCATCAGGACGTACTACATAGTTACAACCTGGATAGCCTTGGGGTCCTTGAAGAACTAGTTCACGCATATCTTCAATATTCCATTCAGTAACTCTCTCAGGTACTGTTAAGGTCTTGGCAATCTCGTATGGAACACCTACTTCATTAATCGAAAGATTCGGATCGGGAGAGATGACAGTTCTAGCAGAAAAATCGACGCGCTTGCCTGAAAGGTTGCTCCGGAACCGGCCTTCTTTCCCTTTCAATCGTTGTGCGAGCGTTCGAAGAGCACGACCTGATCTATGACGCGCTGGAGGGATTCCAGAAACTTCGTTATTAAAGTAGGTTGTAACATGATACTGGAGAAGTTCCCACAAGTCTTCCACAATTAATTGAGGTGCACCTGCTTCAATGTTCTCGCGTAAGCGTTGATTAATGCGAATGACATCGACAAGTTTGTGCGTAAGGTCGTCTTCGGATTTAACACCTGATTCTAATGTTATTGATGGGCGTACAGCAACAGGAGGAACAGGATGTACAGTAAGGATCATCCATTCCGAACGTGTTACTCGAGTATCGATGCCCATTATGTAACTATCTTCAAGCGTAATTCTTTCCAGACGGTCGCGAATGTCTGTGGGTGTAAGGCGTACACTACCTTCCATTTTTTCTTCATAGAATGTCGTTGGTTTTTCAAACTTGATCTTGTATTGTTCGGCTTCGCAGTATGGACAATTAGTAGCTTTGCCCGCTTCTTTTAGAACTTCATCAGCAATTTCTTGGTCAAGATGGCCAACTTTTTCAAAGTGAGCATCCATTCTCTCTTTGTATCTTAGCCATGATTCTTCTTTTACTTTTAATCGTGCGCACCGTCGGCAAATGGCTTTGAGGAATTTCTTAATTAACTTTGCAAAACTAACATGAACGACTGGTCGTGCCAATTCTATGTGCCCAAAGTGTCCTGGACATTCTCCAACACGATTTCCACAGGATTTACACCGTTGCCCAGGTTCAATCGTTCCTAATTTGGGATCCATTAAGCCTGAGGAAATTGGGAGACCATCCTCGTCATAGGTGTCCGCGGTAATAACCTGCGTTACACTCATTTTACGGATAATCTCGGGTGAAAGGAGTCCGAACCAGACGCTTCCAACCTGTTTGAGTTGGTGTGAAATTTTGATTACCTCCATTAATGAAACATTATGTTCGGTCTGTTAACTTCAGTCGGGGCCATATGCCGAGAGAAATTAGTTCTTGCAATACAAGTTTGAAGGCATATGACATCTCGACTCTGCTAATGGTTGTTGTTTTGGGCGCACAAACCCGACAACGATATCGATCTCGATTCCGATCGTATTCCGCAAGCATGCCACATTCTTCGCAAACCATGGCAGTGTATTTATCAGATTCTTCCAGCAAGCGTTCACGGAGAAGGAGAGCAGCACCATGACCAATAAGACAGTCGCGTTCCATTTCGCCAAAGCGTAGTCCACCCTCTCGTGCCCGTCCTTCGGTAGGTTGGCGCGTCAGGATTTGTACTGGACCACGCGCCCGAGCATGCATTTTGTCAGCAACAAGATGGTGAAGTTTCTGATAATAAATCACGCCAATAAACAGATCCACATCGTATTTGTGACCTGTAACGCCATTATACATAGTTTCTCGTCCACTGTACTTGAAACCAAGATCGTGAAGTTCACGAAACATATCTTCCACTTTTTTACCTGAGAAAGGTGTTGCATCGAGAGGCTTTCCATGTAGACACCCAATTTTCCCTCCCATGGATTCAAGGATTTGACCCAGGGTCATACGACTGGGAAACGCATGGGCATTCACAACTAGATCGGGTACAATTCCTGTCTCTGTAAAGGGCATATCTTCTTGGGGTGCTAAGAGCCCAATGACTCCTTTTTGACCATGACGACTCGCGAATTTATCTCCCAATTCGGGAATCCGTTCATCTCGAACCTTGACCTTTACAAGTCGATTCCCATCAATTGTTTCTGAAATGAGAACCTTATCAATCGTGCCTTCCTCTCCATGACGCAGACTTATCGAGGTCTCACGTCGTTTAGGTCCAGGAACCTCAAGTTCAGTATATTCTTCTAAGAACCGTGGTGGACTTGTGCGTCCTATAAGAATTTCATCGCCCCCGACCTGAAATTCGGGTTCAATAATTCCGTCTTCGCTGAGTAATCGATACGCTTCCGATGCACGATATCCGCGGACTTCTCGGCTGGGGATTTCGAATTTGTCTTCTTGCCCACCAGGATATTTTCGCTCCTCAGCACTATAACTTCTGAAGAAAGACGACCGGGCGATACCCCTTTCGATGGACGCTTTGTTGATCACTAGTGCATCTTCGATATTATATCCTTGAAAAGAGTGAAT